>NZ_RHGZ01000011.1:0-125605 GCF_003789045.1 Marinobacter sp. R17
CCGACAGCCTCAACCGGGACTGGCTGATCACGACGGTCAAACACACCGGCAAGCAGCCCCAGGCGCTGGAAGAGGAAGGCGGTTCCGAGCCCACCACCTACAGCAACACCTTCAAGAGTGTGCCGGGCGACACCGCCTGGCGGCCGGAGCCGCCCGCCAGACCGATCATGGACGGCCCGCAGATCGCCATCGTCACCGGCCCCCAGGGCGAGGAGATCCACTGCGACGAACACGGCCGGGTCAAGGTAAGGTTCCCCTGGGACCGGCGCCTGCGGCCAAGCGAGGTAGAGAGTGCCAAGAACGACGAGCACAGCAGCGCCTGGCTGCGGGTCAGCCAGGGCTGGGCCGGGGGCAGCTACGGCTTTATGGCGTTACCCCGCATCGGGCACGAGGTCATCGTCTCCTTCCTCGATGGCGATCCGGACCAGCCGATCATCACCGGGCGCACCTACCACGCCACCAACACGCCGCCCTACCCGCTGCCGGAGCACAAGACCCGCACGACCTTAAAGACCCAGACCCACAAGGGCGAGGGCAGCAACGAACTGCGCTTCGAGGACGAGGCGGACAAGGAACAGATCTACGTCCACGCCCAGAAGGACCTGGACCTGCTGACCGAAAACGACCGCACCGAGGTGATTCACCACGACAGCCACCTCACCGTCGACAACGATCGCTACGCCCACATCAAGGCCAACGACCACAGCACCATCGATGGGGAGAAGCGAGAGAAGGTGGGCCAGGACCACAGCTTCGACGTCACCGGAACGATCCACCTCAAAGCCGGCACCGCCTGGCTCAGCGAATCCGGCCAGGAACTGCACATCAAGGCGGGCCAGAAAGCCGTCATCGAAGCCGGCGCCGAAATCACCCTCAAAGGCGGCGGCAGCTTCGTCAAGATCGACCCCGGTGGCGTCGCCCTGAGTGGTCCGGCGATTAACCTTAATGCCGGTGGCTCGCCGGGGAGTGGGTCTGGGCAGGGAGTGACTATGCCGGAGGTGCCTCAGGTGTTGGCAGCGCATACGGGAGAGAAGGTTGAACCTGCGAAACTGGCAACGACCGGAGCGAGGGCGTCTGCCGAGTCCGCAGCCTCCCCGGATAGCCGCACCCTGAAACGGACGGCGCGTTCAGGGGCCTCTGTGGTGTCAGGTTGTGAATTCGACGAGCAGGACCGGTGTTTGCTCCATGACCATTCATGAAAGCCTGAAAGTGCCTCAAACACCGCTGGAGCGAGCGGATTTCGCCATCCTGGACCTTGCCCAGGACGATACGCTCCTTACCTGGTTCTACGAGACGACAGCGACGACGAGCCTGGATTGGTCTCCGCTATACGCTGAAACTGTCCACGAGGAAAGCTGGCAAGTGGGGCCCATCCTGATTCAATGCCGTGGGCATGAAGGTTTTATCAAGGCGTTTCAGGGGCGTGCCCAGAGGCAGCCCATTGGTGTTCTGGTGAAAGCCGGCGATGCAGACCTTACGACGCTAACCGAACAGCTACGCATGAACCTCACGATTCATGTGGCCAACGGCGATGCACTTTTTCGCTTTTACGATCCACGAAGCCTCGACGCACTGTTTCAAGTGCTGGAGGAGCACCAGATTGTCCACCTCATGGGTTCCAGCCAGCAGTGGTTCTGGTTTAACGACGGCGGATGGCAGATGCAATTGTTGCCAAATGGAGTGCAACGCCCGGAACAAGATCAAAGAGCTCCCCCGGTCATCAGTGAGGGCCAACTGCGCGAGCTGGAAGTGCGCAAGAGGGATCGCGTCGCGGAAGGGCTGCATACGCACTATCGGGACTACATCCCTGCATCGGATTCATTGGGCTTTGTGAAGACACAGGTGCGTGTAGCTGCCGCGAATGGTATTGAGCGCTACCGGGACCTCGAACGCTGGATCCGTATGGCGATTGCTGCCAAGGGCCCCCTGGAGCAGTCTGAGGGCTGGGAAAGGCTTCAGAAAACCGGTTTGGATGCTAAAGACATTCTCAATCAACTGGAACACGAAAGCGCATAGATCATTACCTTCGTTGGACGAGGGGCTTCAAGATCTCTATCGATCAGCGGTGAATGGTTTGGGCCATGGATGGCGTTTGGGAGAAAACGATGTCGCAGTACGAACGGATTGACAGCAATGTGGATGCACAAGACGAAGCAGCGGCGAACGCTATCAATGCAGAATCGCCCTCTTTGCCGGAATCTAAATTCGAAGCGGATGACCAGTCCTCTTGCGCTTCCGGAGCAACGCAGTGCCAGCAGGAGACGTTCGTCTCGGCGATCTACGTCACCGGGCATCAGCGTTTCTGGTTACTGACCCAGGAGGCCAAAGACGCCATCTCGAGCAGTGCCGCCAAGCTTAAGGGGGCTGTTGCCAAGGAAAAAGCCAGCGACCGTATTGATGCCCTCAAAGACATTGGGTTGTCGGATCTATTCGTGCCACCAACGGCCAAAAGTTTCCTCCCGGCAAATGATCAGAAGCGATGGGAAGAATTGCTCGGAGCCAATGCGGCTGACCAAGAGTCGATTCAGGAGATTGACGACGAGATAGATCAGGCGCGCATTGAGCACAAGAAAAGAATGGAAGCGCTGGATCATGGTGAAAGATTCAGCTTTGAATTGCAGCAGGCAGGTGCTGAATGGAGATCCTGGTATTTAGGAAAACGACAGGAAATACACCAACTGAACGAAGCCATCGACGAGCGTCAGGCGACCATCGACGAGTTGCGCGAGCGTGGTGAAAATGCGGCGAAGACGGCAGGCTTTAATCTCATAGAGGGTCAGCTTTTCTCGGACGAGCAGGTTGAGTTGCATGAATTGATGCAACAGTACTCAAAAGCTCGCCAAGCGTACGAGTCCGAAAAAATGGAGGATTACGACCAAACCGATATTTTCCTGAAAAGATGCCGGTTGAATCTAGAGTTGCAGGATTACGAGGCGGGAAAAAGCGATCTGAATATCGACCGGGTCGAGGAGTACCTGACCGAGTGGAATCAGATGATTGGCGATATCCAGCCTTACCTCGAGAGCGTTTTGGCGCTGGCGAACAGGGGCGTCGCCATGCCGGAATACGCTTTGGCCAACGGTCAGGAATCGGTAGAACGAGGTGTCCTGAAACTGGCCGACCATCGACGCCTCGACTTCGAGGTTCAAAGGATTACGGAAAAGTTGGAGGAAGAAGCCGAGGATTGGCTTGAGGTACTGGCCGATGCGGGCCCAGTGCCTAAGGCCGCGCTTTATAAGTATCAGGCCGATATCGACAAATGCCACGACGATCAGAACGAACTGCGTCGCCAGGCGAAAGAAACCGCCGAGCGGCTTGATCCTCCCCGCCTGTTTGTCTGGAACCCGAACGAGTTCGAACAGCGCCCCTACAAATCACTCGTCAAGCCGGGCATCCCGTTGCGCGAATATTCGGAGGTCGGAGGAGACACGCTCCAGCACTTCTCAATTCTGGACCTGGGCGGCGCCGGGAAGCACCTGCAGGAACACTTACTGCAGGACCACCCGCATTACAGCGACCAGCCGCCCAAAGCGATCGCCGCGGCCATGAAAGCGGCGCAAAAGCCTGGCGACGACAAGCTTCTGGAAACTCTCCTGACGGATCTGGGCTGTAAGCCCTTGTCGATCCAGGCCACCTGGTTCGATCAGCACGGCCTGTTTGAACCCGAGGCATTCTTCGAGTCGATTGCCGGTGAGCGGGTCGACGCGTTACAGGATGCCGAAGCCCGTCGACAGTGGGGCGAATCGTTGCGCGGTATCCTGTTCGACAAGAGCGCCAAGCGCCACATTACCCTGTTGGACGAAAGCTACACCTCACAGTTCATGCGCCTTGTGCTCAGCGGTGTTCCGGGGGATTTGGGTGAGTCGCTCTCCGAGGATTCCAGGATCGAAATGCTGGATAGCCTGAGCGGTCCGGATTCGTCAGTAAAAGGATCGAGCGAGCCCAAAAAGGGTGAGCACAAGGTGGGTTACCAGGTTGCGGAAGCCAAGATCGGCACGAACCTGGCGTTTCGCCAAGGACAGATCGATCTGCTGGACGTCAAGTACCCGAAACCGGAGAAGGCCGAGCCGATCCAGATCGAATACCACACCGAGAACGGGGCGCAAACGCTGGACATCGGGCGCTTCGTCTGCTCGGTGACCGCCAAGTGCTGGGGCTTCATCGGGGCGCGCATCGCTCTGTCCCGTTCAATTGGTGTCGAGGCGGTACAGGGCAAAGGCATTGCGATTACGGGCGTTGAAAGCAAAGAAGAGCAAGGCGCAGACGACAACCCGAACGGATCGGGCCAGAAGAACAAGGTGCACACGGTGCAGGGCGCCCAGTTGGACGCCTTTGCCGGAGGCGAGGCGGGAGTCTTCGCCCAAACCGAACTGTTGTGGGCCATGCCCGAGTCGCTGCGGCGCACCGAAACCTACCGGAACCTGGGTAAAGCCCCGCCAGAGTGGCTGTCGGTGGGCTTGCTCAACGCTGAGTTGGTGGGTCGATACGGTGTGGGTGCCAACCGGGAGTTTATGTTGACGCTGAAAAAGCGTCGCATAGCGCTCAAGGTCGGCGGAGGCGTTACCGCCGGATTTGGAGGCAAGTGTTCGCTGGGCTTCGAGCTGGCGCTGGACACGATTCCGTACTGGATACGACTGTTGCAGGACGAACTGCAGGACAACGGTTACAGCTACGTGGCCTGGATCGACCCGGAAGCCTTCGAATACCTGAGCTGGCTGGCCTACCTGTTCCTGACGACCGGCTTGAGCCTGACCTTCCTGGCGATGCGGGGCTACGACTTTGTGGAGACGGCATTCCGCAAGCTCAACGCCAGTGAGCGAGCGGGCCTGGTGGCCTGGCGCCTGACGGGCGGAAATGGTAGCCAGGGGCTATCGGACGATGAGTACCGAGCGTGGTTCCAACGACTGCAGCCGGAGGCGATTGGGCCGTTGTTGAATCACCTTGTGTCTGAACCGGAAGCCATCGACACACCGGATGGTCAGAGAAAATCGGAAACTGAGGTGTTGCAAATGCAGCAAGAGGCCATCGTGAATTGCCTGACGTGGATGAAAGACGCAGAGCAGACGAAACCGGAGTCGTACCGGCAAGCAAAGCCGAATACCATTCAGAAGCAGTTCGAGAAGTCGCTCAAGCGCATGAACATGCAGGGCACCAAGCCTACGGAGGATGTGGGTGAAATGGTCCGCGAAAGCCTTGGGAAACTAGACCAGTTTATGCAAGGCGGAAACACTCCTGAGAGTGCACGAAGCAACCAAGACTACAGAGCCATTCGCCAAAAGCTCGCTTACCATATTAAATGATGCGGATTTGATTGTGTATGATAAATATTTTCAGAGTTGTATTGATTGTTACGTTAGGGCTGACTTCCGGAAGCGCGATTTCTGAATCGATAAATTCTGACTCCTCGTCGCTGTGTAAGGATGGGATTAGTGATTACCAGCAGCATAAATATCGTGATGCAACAAGCAAGCTCAAGCAGGCTGCGAGTAAAGGCTGTGCAGAAGCTGCGTATTACTTAGGCGAGTTAGAGAGGCTTTCTCATACCTTTATGACGCAAAAATCCGAGCAATGGTATCGACAGGCGGCCGCTGGTGGTGATGTTTATGCGATGGTTCGCTTGGCCGATGCTGATATATGTGCAGGGCTCGGTGACTGCGATATCGATAAGGACGAGTGGTTCCAAAAAGCATTGGATATAGCATTGCCTAAAGCGAAGTCTGGGGATGTTGCTGCTATGGATGCGCTCTACTCCGTTTATGGCAAGATGGGAGATGAGGATAATGCTTGGTACTGGTTAAAGAAAGCAGCGGAGCATGGTAATGCTTCTTCTCAATACTGGGTTTCTCATCTTATAAAGAATGGCTATTCATTCTATTGGACTGATGATGGGCGAATGGAGGACGCCATTAAATGGATGCGACAATCAGCCGAAGCAGGCTTCCCTAAAGCAATGGTTGACCTTTCATATTTGTATAAGGATCAAGACAATCTCGAGAAAGCCCGCTACTGGGTTGAGCAGGCAGGGAAGACAGATTATTACGTTGGTATTTTTAATTACGGGTATTCTCTATATTTCGGTTCAGAAGGAATGTATAAGTTTTCCGATGATCGAAAGGTTGAGGGTTTTGCAACTATAATCGCCCTCTACAGAGAAACGAACGACAACTCCCTAAAAGGCATGCTGCAGCGGGGTAGGGAAAAGTTATCGGCTGACTTTTTGGATGCGGCAGAAGCACGCGCAAAGGATTTACTCACAGATAAGCCGATTCTTTACTACGATCCGAAATTTGGACTCTGACAAGTTTTTTTGGAAGTGATGAGTTAGGTATGGAAGCACTAATGGTTTCATTACAGTCAGCCTAATCCACTCCTAATCATCGGGAGTCCCAACGAATTCGAACATCGCCCAGAAATTGATTGTCAGACCGGGCATTCCATTGTGTGAATCGTCCGAGACTATAGAGGGCCTACAAAGCTTCTGGCCGTCGATATTGATAGATAGTAGTGAATGAAATGATGAGAGCCTTATGGTTAACGATTCTGCTAGCGGTGGTTGCATTCGGAGCAAATGCAGCAGCAAAGGAAACCGATGGCGAAGCGCTTTACGAAAAAGGTTACATTCTCTATCAGCAACGGCACTATGGCGCTGCTCGCGAAATATTTGAGCGGGCCGCAAAGGCAGGTGAGCCTGAGGCTGCTTATTATGTCGGCGAACTGGAACGGCTCTCTCATACCTTCATGACGAAAGAAGCCGAAAAATGGTATCGACAGGCGGCCGCTGGTGGTGATGTGTATGCGATGGTTCGCTTGGCCAATGCTGATATTTGTGCAGGGCTCGGTGACTGCGATATCGATAAGGACGAGTGGTTCCAAAAAGCATTGAATATAGCATTGCCAAAAGCAAAATCTGGCAATATCGATTCAATGAATGATCTGTATGTAATATACAGTGTAATGGGCGACGACGACGAAGCTTGGGGCTGGCTGAACAAGGCTGCATCTAATGGACATCTATTTGCCCAGTACTGGCTGTCGTACTTAATAGAGAAAGGAAAAGGGTTCTATTGGACTGAAGACGGTCGAATAGAAGACTCGATTAAATGGATGCGAAAGTCTGCAGAAGGCGGTTTTCCGAGAGCCATGGTCGAGCTTGCCTTGTTGCTTAAAGATCAGGGCGATCTGAAAGGTGCTTGGAACTGGCTCGAAAGGGCAAGCAATACAAATTATATACGTGGTATCTACGAGTATGCGGCGGCCCTGATAAAAGGCCCTGAAGGAAAGTTTAAGATACCAAGCAAAGATGAAGCTAAAGGATACGCTCTGTTCTTGGAGCTGAAACAAAAAACAGATTCAGACGTAGCGAATGATTTTGCCGATTTTTATAAAGATAAAATTTCCAGTGATTCTTTGATCCAAGCCAAATCCATGGTGGGTGATCTTCTGGTCGACGAGCCGATCATTTACTACGACCCGAAGTTCGGTCTCTGACTCTACGGCTTGTTCCCGCGCCTTTTGTCTTGAGCTTGGACGAATTCGAAAAGCGATCTTGCAAGGCACCGGCTAAGCTGGACATTCCCTCGCTGCAGTATCCGGGAGCAGATCACCAGGGGCAAAAGGGCATGTTCGGAAACGTGGTCAGTCGGGAGATCGTGAAGTACTCATGGAGCGCCCGTGTCCAGATCCGCATTGGCAAGAAGGACGACCTGATGGTTTTCCCAGCGCCTCTACCGGACTCTTCATTGACGTACGATAAAAACAATGAAGAACACACCAAGCCGGATTTCTCCGAAACGGACAGGGTTTTCTGGTTCGATGAAAAGGTGGTTCAACGTGGATAGTGTTGTAGAAATACCGAGGCAGACAACTGGGTCTTATGCCGATACCGCCTATCGACCGGATCAGATACCGGAGCAACCTCCCCAACATGAGGACCATAACCAATCCGCTTTGGGACGCTTTGGCACAACGCGGTTGCCATGGGGGCACACCGAGGCTGTTATTCCTTCGACCCTATTCTCTCAGGCGCCGCCAAGCCTACTACGTCGGTATGAAAAGCATGGGGATCCGTTGGAAGGTACCGGTTATCAGGGACGAATGGACCATGAGTGCTTTCGATATGCACCATTAGCCAAGCGTTTTCAGATTCTAAATCTAACAGAAATTTTCACTAGGTTTCTGATCCTCATATTCGGTCCTTTGATGGTATTAGGGTTGATTATTGGATCATTTTTTACATATAAAAAAAACTATTGGCAGAGTTTGATAAATGATGAATGGGTATCGGCAGTTTTAGTGTTTGGTATTCCAATTGGAATCTGGTTAATTTCAAAAATTTTGATTAAGTTTTTTTTGAAGTGGTTTTTGAAGGCGGGAAAAGGTCCTTTATGGGAGCTGAATCGCCGCACCGGCATGGTCACCGTATGGACCTACCCCTCTAAATTCCCATTCATCCCCCGTGGCAAGCCAAAGATCTTCAAGGCGCCGTTCGTGGAGTTTGACGCTTGGGTCAGCATTCGTGGCGACCGGGCCGGGGTCCTGAATCGTCTGCATCTGTTCCACCGTTACAGTAAGTGCGAAGCAGGTGTGGGGGCTGTCGGTGGAGCGACCAGTATGCCTGAGCCCTGCTACGCCCTTTGGGACTTCGTACAAAACTACATGGACGTGACCCAGCCCTTGTCCGACATCCCGATCTGGGAAGCCTACCGCCACCTGGACCCGGTCACGGCCGAGCACGACCGGCAAACCAATCGCCCGGAACGCTACTGGCGCGATATGGACGACGATACCTTCAAGGCCTGTGAACGGGAGATGCACAACAGGGTCCGAGCGCTAAGCACCCTGGGTCGGCCAAACATCATGGCCGAGAAGACGGTTTACGCGAGCTACTAGCACTCAAGTTGTTCGAGAATCAGGATCCGCTGGTGGTCGAATCTCACCCGCGCATGGTGGAAATGCGGTCGCCGGTCAATTTGGGGCCGGGTATGGTCAAGCTCTGGCGACTATTTCCGCTGGATATTCCAAGAACCAGGGAAAGCATTCTATACAGCGAGCCAACCGACAATGGGTACCTTTTTTATCTGGAAGCGCCCGGGGTCCATATGGAGGAGCAAAAGGGCCTGTTCGGAAACGTGGTCAGTCGGGAGATCGTGAAGTACTCGTGGAGCGCCCGTGTCCAGATCCGCATTGGCAGGAAGGACGACCTGATGGTTTTCCCTGCGCCCTTGCCGGACTCTTCATTAACGTACGATAGAAACAATGAAGAACACACCAAGCCGGATTTCTCTGAAACGAACAGGGTTTTCTGGTTTGATGAAAAGGTGGTTCAACGTGGATAGTGTTGTAGAAATGCCGAGGCAGACAACTGGTTATTATGCCGATACTGCCTATCGACCGGATCGGATACCGGCGCAATCACCCCAACATGAGGACCACAACCAATCCGCGCTGGAGCGTTTTGGCACCGCGCGCTTGCCGTGGGGGCATACGGAACCGGTTGTTCCCATTACTATTTTCGCGAAGGCCCCTCCAAAACTACTGCGTAGGCATGAAAAATATGGGGATCCCCTGGAGGGAACTGGCTATCAGGGGCAGATGGATCATGAGTGTTTTCGATATGCTCCGCTCGCCAAGCGTTTTCAGGTTTTAAATCTGGCTGAAATAATATCCAAGTTTATAACGCTCGTATTCGGCCCATTGCTAGCCCTGACGTTAGTTGTCATGTCGTTTGCTACATCAGATCGTGATTACTGGCAGAGCGTTGTTGATGACTGGTTTTTTTTTGCTGTATTCATAGGAATCCCGGCGGGAACTTGGTTAGTTTCATGGATCATGGGGAAACTTTTCTTAGGTTGGTTTCTAAAAGCCGGAAAAGGCCCTTTGTGGGAGCTTAACCGCCGCAATGGTATGGTCACGGTTTGGACTTACCCTCCGAAATTCCCTTTCATTCCCCGTGGCGAGCCAAAAGTCTTTAAAGCGCCTTTTGTCGAATTTGACGCCTGGGTCAGTACCCGTGGTGACCGGGCTGGGGTTCTGAATCGCCTCCATCTGTTCCATCGTTACAGCAAGTGCGAAGCAGGTGTGGGGGCTGTCGGTGGAGCTACCAGCATGCCTGAGCCCTGCTACGCCCTTTGGGACTTCGTCCAGAACTACATGGACGTGACCCAGCCCTTGCCCGATATCCCGATCTGGGAAGCCCACCGCCACCTGGACCCGGTCACGGCCGAGCACGACCGGCAAACCAATCGCCCGGAACGCTACTGGCGCGATATGGACGACGATACCTTCAAGGCCTGTGAACGGGAGATGCACAACAGGGTCCGAGCGCTAAGCACCCTGGGTCGGCCAAACATCATGGCCGAGAAGACGGTTTACGCGAGCTACTAGCCAGTACACAGTTCAACGTTGAGTGGTTTCCCAGGGAAGGGAAGCTGAAATGCAAGCAAATCCTTAATTCACCACAAGGACCGTGAAATGCCCACCCCGCTGTACCAGCGCTGGCTGCCAATTCTGTTTGGCCTTGCCCTGCTATTCCCCGCTTCCGACCTCCACGCCGAAAAACCGCAACTCACCCTCGCCCAGGTCTACGAAAAGGGCGATGCCCTCAAAGGCTACTGGGTCAGCGAAAAACTCGACGGTGTGCGGGCCTACTGGGACGGTGAGCACCTGATTTCGCGTCAGGGTCATGCGTTTCATCCGCCGACCTGGTTTACCCGGGATTTTCCGGAGGTACCTCTGGATGGCGAGCTGTGGATGGGACGCGGGACCTTTTCCGAGTTGTCCGGGGTGGTACGCAAGCTGGAGCCGGTGGACAGCGAGTGGCGGCAGGTGCATTACGAGATTTTTGATCTGCCCGGGAGCGATCGCCCGTTTTCGGAGCGGGTGGCTCGCATGCGGTCGCTGCTCAAGCCTTCGCCATCACCCTACCTCGTTATGATCGAACAGACGCCGGCAACCACGCGGGAGGCGTTGATGGCGCGTCTGGACGAAGTGGTTGATGAGGGTGGTGAAGGGCTGATGCTGCATCGGGGCGGCGCCCTGTATGAAGCCGGCCGCTCGGACGATTTGCTGAAGGTGAAGCGGTATCAGGATGCCGAGGCCACGGTGGTGGGCTATTCGCCGGGGCAGGGGAAATACGAGGGCATGCTGGGCGCGCTGGTGGTGGAGCGTTCCGATGGCCGCCGGTTCAAGCTGGGTAGCGGGTTCAGTGATGAGCAGCGTGCGGTTCCTCCGGCGATCGGGGCGACGGTGACCTACAAATACTATGGCCTGACGTCGACCGGGTTGCCGCGGTTCGCCAGTTTTATGCGGGTTCGGGATGAGGAGCCGGTGGCGGAATAGGAGACGGGGCCCGATGCGGTTCGCTGGGTTCACCGGCATCCTGCGTTTTGCTTTATTTGAGTCCTTCCAGGGTTTTAAGCCATTGCTGGCCGCGGTTTGAGGCCAGGCCATCCGCCCAGCGGGTGGTTTCCGGGAGCCGGTATCGGGTAATGCAGGCCATGACGTGGTCGATGGCGGTGGGCAGGCTGATGCGGTGGCCGGATGAGATGAAGAGCGGCTTCACACCCGAGCGAGTGCGCAGGACCGCGCCGATGGTCTCGTCGCCATCGACCAGTGGCGTCCATTCGCCTTTGGTGTCGGGCACGGTGCCGTGGGTGCCGGTCAGGCGGCTTTTGCCGACGCCGATGCTGGGTAATCCGGTGAGCAGGCCGATGTGGGTGGCGATGCCGAGCCGTCTGGGATGGGCGATGCCCTGGCCGTCGCAGAGCAGCAGATCGGGCATGGTCTTCAACTGCCTTAACGCGTCCAGAATGACCGGGCACTCCCGGAAGGAGAGCAGGCCCGGCACGTAGGGAAACCGCGTCGGCAATCGGGCCAGCGCGTAATCGACCGGCGTCAGGTCTTCCCGATCCAGCACGACGATGGCCGCCCGTGCCGTCTGGCCATGGTCCTCAAACCCCACATCCACGCCCGCCACGGTCCGGACCTCGGGGAGGTCGTCGTCCGTGGTGACTCGGGCACGCAGCGACCGCTGCAAAGCAATCGCATCCTTGGGCGTGAGATCGGCCCACTCGGCGCTGAGATCCGGCAGCATGACCACTCCTTGACGATTCGTTAATGGCGCGTTGATCGAAAATCCGACAGAGTATCAGGCTCTTGCCCGGCTTCGATCGTGTCGGAACCGGGGAATCCCGATCAGCAATCAAAGGAGTGTGCCGCGATGGCGGATGCTGGCGCAATCAGAAAGACAGGCCAACGGTTTGTTTTGATCCTGCTGGGCCTGTTCGTCTTGAATTCAATGGCTTGGGCCGACAGCCGAAACGCGTGCAGCCGCAGAGTGACGACGGGCGAGGATCTCCAGGTCGCCCTGGACGGCCTGCCGGAAAACGGCAGTCACCAAATCGTCTGTCTCGATGCGGGCACGTTTCACCTGAAGGACATGGTGGTCCTAAATCGCAACAACCTGACGCTTCGCGGGGCCGGTCCCGACAAGACGATCCTGCAGATGGCCTCCGGGGTCTCCAGTCCGGTGCTGGTCCTGGGCGATGCCCATCACCAGGAACCCCAGCGCCCGATTCGTCAGGTAATCGTCGAAGGCCTGGGCATTCACGGCGGCGGCCACAGCGACAGTGAATTCCGGCCGGACCTGCCATACCTGAGCAACAGTGGCCTGATTGTCCGTCGCGGTGAGCAGATCACGCTGCGTAACCTCGAACTGAATGACTGCCGCAGCGCGTGCCTGCTGACGGAATACCACAGCAAGGACGTGCTGATGGAAAACAACCACGTCAGCGGCGCGGAATGGGACGGCATCTCCCTCAACCGGGCCGGGCCGACGCGGATTATCGGCAACACCATCGAGAACAACACGGCAGCCGGGATTACTGTGGAATTTATGGAAGGCAGTGAGATCCGCAACAATGTGATTGCCAACAACGGCTCCCACGGCCTCTATCTGGCGGATGCCGAGCACAACCGGTTTGAGAAGAACATGATCCGGACCAATGCCGGGGCCGGGGTGTTCCTGACCTGTTCGGTTCGCGATCGCGATCCGGTGCTGTGCTGGGACAACAGTTTCAGCCGGGACAACACGTTTGTGGATAACCGCTTCGAGCACAACCGCTTCGGCTACCAGGTGGCGGTGGACAAGGCGGCGAACTGTCTGGATTTCCCATCGCCTCCAAACGTATCCCGGGGCGATACCTTTGTGGACAGCCCCAATCACGAGCCGGCCTGGGAGGAGTACGGGCATTGCCTCGCTTACGACGGCAGCAAGGCGGTGGAAACGGTCAGTCAAAAGGAAGCCGGGGCCCGGTAGCCCAACGGCTCCAGACTCCGGCTCAACACATGTTCAGTGGTGGACGGCCCGCGGTAGCGCCTTGGCCTGTTTAACCCAGTCTTCCACCTGACTCATTCCGGGCAGTTGGCGGACCAGATTCCGTTCTTCGTTCACCTCGGCCATCTTGGCGTGCAGGTTGTCGGCCTTGCGCTGGGCCAGTTCCGGGACGGTATCGACACCGGCGTATTCGAGAAGGTCGGCATACTGGGTGCTGATGCCGTTGATCCGCGCCAGGTCCGCCCGGTTCACCCAGCCCAGGATAAGTTTTTCGCTGATGCCGGTTTGCTCGGCGGTGGCCCGGCGCCCCCTGGGATCGCCGCAGGTCTTCAGCAGATCGGTCAGGGAATGGATATCGACCCGTTCCAGCTTGCCGGCGTAGGTCTCGCCGATGCCCTCGATTTCGGAAAGTTTGCTCATGGTATTGCTCCCGTAGCAGTCGCTGGACTGTTCTGACAGTCCGCAAACCGGCTGCAACGGGCGGGTATCCGCGACGGGGCGTCCACCAGGCAGCCGAGTGACCGCGAAGCCAAGTGTCCCATCTGGCCTAATACCGCATTTTAAATTTAGCCGACGCCGGCCAAAGTGAAAGGCCGTGATTACGCCGTAACCAGACGGTAACTGGCCGGGGGTATCGGCCAGTGCTAATCTCCTGAAAACCTTTTGATAATCGACGCACCGCCAGGGAATTGCGATGCCATCCGAAGCCAGTCCGACTGCAGTACCCACCGCCGGGAGTCGGCGCGCCCTCTGGTCCTGGGCCTTCTACGATTGGGCCAACAGCGCCTTCTTTACCATTATCCTCACCTTCGTGTTTGCCCGTTATTTCAGTCAGTCCGTGGTTCAGGACGATGTGGCCGGCACCGAGGCATGGGGCAACATCATAGGGATTTCCGGCCTGTTTATAGCGGTCCTGGCGCCGATTCTCGGGGCCATTGCGGACCAGTCCGGCCGGCTCAAACCCTGGCTGGTGACGTTTACCCTGCTGTGTGTGTTCGCCAGCGGTATGCTCTGGTTCATCACTCCGAGTGCCGATCAGTTCTGGCCGGCGGCGATCTGGGTGGGCCTGGGTGTCCTCGGCGCCGAGTTTGCCTTCATTTTCTATAACGCCATGCTGCCCGAACTGGCGTCGCCGGATCATGTCGGGCGCTGGTCCGGTTGGGGCTGGGGCCTGGGTTATGTGGGCGGCGTGCTCAGTCTGGTGGTGGCCCTTTACGCCTTCATCGAGCCGGAAGGGGCCTGGCTGGGGCTGGACGCAACGCAGGCGGAGCCGGTCCGGGCTACGTTCGTGTTGGTCGCGATCTGGTATCTGGTGTTTTCACTGCCGATTTTCTTCCTCACACCGGATCGTCCGCCGACCGGAATACCGGCGGGTCAGGCCGTGCGCGCGGGGCTGCGCCAGATTGCCGAGTCCATCCGGCACGTGCGCCAGTACCGGCACATCCTGCGTTTTCTGATCGCGCGCATGATCTATACCGACGGCCTGGCGACGGTCTTCACGTTTGGCGGCGTCTATGCCGCGGGCACCTTCGGGATGGAGCAGACCGAGGTTCTGCAGTTCGCCATCGCCCTGAACATCACCGCCGGGCTGGGCGCCGTGGGCTTTGCCTGGGTCGACGATGCCATTGGCGGGCGCAACACCGTGCTGCTGTCCCTGGTGGGCCTGGGGGCCAGCGCGCTGGCGATCCTGGTGGTGGAGTCCGTGGCCGGCTTCTGGACCTGGGGGATGATTCTGGGGATTTTTGTGGGGCCGCTGCAATCCGCCAGCCGCTCGTTCCTGGCGCGCATCGCGCCGGAACATCTGCAGACGGAAATGTTTGGCCTGTTTGCCTTCTCCGGCAAGGCGACGGCGTTCGCCGGGCCGCTGCTGGTGGGCGCGGTGACCGCTGCAACGGGCAGTCAACGCTGGGGTATGGCGACGATCCTGGCTTTCCTGTTGATCGGTTTCCTGCTGATGCTGACCGTCCCGCCGGCCGACCGCGTGAAGGCGGAAGCGGCGGCTTGATACCCGCCTGCCGAGCGTTCACTCTGGAGGTGTGCACGATTCCGGAGGGCCCACATGACTCAGGCCCCGATACCGGATGCGCAGGCCATCCACGATGCCGAAGCCCGTATCCGGCCTTACCTGTCCGAAACGCCCCTGCTCCGGGTGCCCGACCTGGACGCCGTGATGGGCGCGCCGCTCCACCTCAAACTGGAAACCCTGCAGCGAACCGGCAGCTTCAAGGCTCGCGGTGCCCTCAACTGGGTTCTAACGGCCGAACCGAAAGAGTTGCGACGGGGGCTGGTGACGGTCTCCGCCGGCAACCACGCTCTCGCACTGGCCTGGGCCGCGGCGAAGCGTGAGGTACCTGTGACGGTAGTGATGCCCGAAGGCTCCAGCCCGCTGAAGGTCCGCGGTACGGAAGCGCTGGGGGCGACGGTGATTGTCCAGGGCACGATCCAGGAGGCGGTGTCTCATTGCCATCGCCTGCGCGACGAGTCCGGGCTGACGCTGGTCCACCCCTATAACGATCCGCGCGTGATGGCCGGGCAGGGCACCGTGGGTCTGGAGCTGCTGCGTCAGTGTCCGGACATGAAGCGCGTGCTGTGCCCGATCGGCGGCGGCGGGCTGATTTCCGGGTTGGGTTTGGCGTTGAAAGCGGCCCGGCCAGAGATTGAGTTGATCGGTGTGGAGCCGGCGGGTGCGCCGACCATGCGCCATGCCTGGGATTGCCAGGATGCCGCCGCCGCACTGGATCAGGTCGACACCTGGGCGGCGAGCCTGGCGCCGGCGGTGGTGGGCGAGAACACCTACGCCGCGAGCCGGCAGGTGGTGAACGACATCCTGACGGTCAGCGAGGCGTCGATCCGACAGGCGACGCGATACCTGCTCTCCTGCGGCCACCTGATGGTGGAGCCGGGGGCCGCCGTTGGCCTGGCGGCTTTGATCGAGCATCGTCTGCCGTCGGTTGCCGGCGATACCGTGTTGGTGCTGACCGGCGCCAATCTGGACCTGGAGCAGGTCGAGCGCTGCCTGGATGACTGATCACTGCTGACGGGCCATCTTCAGGAAACGGTGATGGATCCGCCGAACCCCCAGGAAGACACCGCCCAGTACAACCGGTATGGCGATTCCCAGCACCAGCGATTTGTTGAACGTCCAGCCGTTGTCGTAGGCCGCATCCAGGCCCAGCTTCAACAGGCCGATCAGGTAGTAGCTGATCGCCACCACCGACAGCCCTTCCACCGTGTGCTGCATCATCAACTGGATTTTCGAACGCCGGTCCATGGAGCTCAGCAGTTCCTGGTTCTGGCTCTGGATGGCCAGCTCGACCCGGGTCCGCATCATCTCTGACGCCCGATCGACACGACGAGACAGATCCTCCAACCGGTCGCCCACGGACTGGCAGGTCTCCACCGCCGGGGTCAGGCGCCGCGTCATGAATTCGGTGAGGGTCAGGTGGCCGCTCAACTCGTCTTCCCGCAGGGCGGCGAGTCGGGACAGCACCAACTGGTGATAGGCCCGTGTTGCCGTAAACCGGAACGTGGAACGGGCGCGGAAGGCCTCGATGCGGGCGGCGATGTCGGTCAGTCGGGCCAGAATCGCCGGTTCGTCCACGTCCGCGTTGTCGGCCAGTGTCTGGGTGATGGCCGCCAGGGTCTGATCCATATCCGCCAGGCCGGGCGAGATGTCCCGGGCCAGGGGCAGCGCCAGGAGCGCCATCAACCGATAAGTCTCGATTTCCATGACCCGTTGGGTCAGCCGCCCCAGCTGGCTGTCGGACATGTGGTGGTTGAGAATCATGAAACGGCCGAAGCCATCGCTGTGTAGCCGGAACGTCCCCCAGATCCGGGCCGCACCTTCCTGCGGGCTGCTGCCCACCAGCCGCAGCTCTTCGAACCACGGCCGCACCCGCGCCAGGTCGACGTCCGGGCCGCCGGCCACCTGCTGCACGTCCAGGTGAAACGCCGCAACAACGGTTCCCTGTAATTGTTCCAGCCAGCCTTTGGGCAGATGGGTGATGCCGGTCGACGTAAACGGATCGGCCTCGGGATCGGCCCGACTGGTGAAGGTGTAGGAGGCAAATTCAAAGTGCATTTCCCGCCGGATGCGCAGGGTGCCGAAATCCTTCTCGTAGCAGCTGACTTCATGGACGGGCGCCTCGAACCCCAACAGGCGGTGCAGGTGCTGCAGGTGTCGGAACTGTTCGCGACGCTGGCCCGGTGTGGTTAGCAGCGCGATATGAGTTACCCGGGCCGGACAGGACAACACCTGGAACGGCCGTGAATGCAGCTCGTTGTAGAGCTCATCGCGCAGCGGGTGCAAATCGAGACGGCCAAGTGACGGGTGCAAGGCAATGTTCCTCAACGGGTTTTATGACGGTCCTGTGATGACCTTAGGCCAAAGCAGTGTTACCGGGAAGGCGACGATGGGAGTAGGTCGATCATCATGAGTATGTGTCGAAAAAATTCACACATCTTGTTCA
Source organism: Marinobacter sp. R17 (assembly GCF_003789045.1). Taxonomy (NCBI): domain Bacteria; kingdom Pseudomonadati; phylum Pseudomonadota; class Gammaproteobacteria; order Pseudomonadales; family Marinobacteraceae; genus Marinobacter; species Marinobacter sp. R17. The sequence goes on from NZ_RHGZ01000011.1 coordinate 17,803, forward strand.
TGCTTCTGAATATTCAGTGATTTTTTCACCTAAAGCGACTGATTTAGGGCATGAATTCCGTTTGTGGATCGCATCTTGCTGCTGTCGGCGTCGGCCCGGATGGGCCCATGGATATGGACAGGATTCTAACGATAAGGAGTTGTTATGAAGACGGGAGCAGTGTTGTTGGCTGGATGCCTGATGGCGGCGAATGCCGGCGCCGCAACGATTCACTTCACCGGTAACATCGAGTACCACAACGATGTCGTCTACACCTACTTCACCCTGGATAACGACGCGGACGACGTGCGCATCTGGACGGATTCGTATCAGGGGGGAACCAACTTTGATCCGATCACGGCACTCTGGAATGCAGACGGGTCACTGATTGATGAAAACGACGACAACAGTGGCATCAATCCGTCGACCCAGACCAGCTATGACTCAGGGTTTTCACTGAGCAGCCTGGCGGCGGGGAATTACATCTTTACCATCGCCACCTACAACAACGCGGCGCAAGGCAACATGCTGTCCGACGGGTTCGCATACGACGGCCTGGATCCGATTCCCCTGGCCGAATGGGATCAGCCCGCCAGTCACGAGGGCATGGGGCCGAACTGGAGCCTTTGGCTGGACGGTGTCGACAGCGCTTCCAACCCGGACGATGCGGCGTCCGTCCCCGAGCCGTCCTCCGTCGCCCTGTTGGGGCTGGGTCTGCTGGGCCTGGGACTGCGTCGCGCCCGTCGCGGTTGAGTCCCTGCGAGCTGGCGTGACAGAACGCCAGCTCGCTTACAGCATCTTCCTAGATATACTCCCAAAGCCACTGCTCGACCAGACGCTTGTCCTTGCGCGAGGTCAGGCGCTCGGTATCCAGTGACATCGGCTGGATCTGTGGGCATTGTACATCGCTGCAGTCCAGGCTGAAGGTCCGTGCTGCACCGAATGGGTGGTCTTCCGGTCCGTAGATGGAGATGATGGTCAGCCGTAGGGACAGGAAGTCCACCTCCCGGTTCCGGGGTAACCCGTTGTCCACCTGGACACCGCCGGCAACCGCGGCCCGCTCGATCAACTCCCGGAAGCTCTTCACCTCGATACAGGCGCCATTGTGCAGCGGCCCTTGCCGCGTGCGTTCGCGGACGGGTTTGCGGTTCTCGTCATCGTCCAGGCTTTCGTCCGGATCGGTGGCGGTGGTGCAGAAAACCCCTTCCGACGTTTCCAGCTCCACCACCAGGCACTGGATGAAGATGGGCTCCTTGCTCATGTTGCAGATCAGGCAGGGGGAATCCAGATCGTCCTTGCCCACGCCCTTGTTGATCAGCAGGCGCGGTCGAGTATCCCGCCGGTAGGTTGTGTAGAGGAGCTGCGCGTAGAACAGCCAGATGGCCAGCGTGCAGACGCTGGTGATGACCTGTAATACGCCACTGTGTTGGTTGAGCCAGTCAATCAAAGACGCTCTCCTTGTCCTGATGGGCCCCGCGCGGGCGTTGCCTTCGAAACCGTCCAGCATGAACTTTCATCGATTCGACGACAAGCAAGGCCGGCCGAAGGGCTTTCCTGGTCTACGAATGATAGTCTGTACGGCTATTTAACGGGGACATCGAGATGGGCGTACTCTTCGAAGAGATTGATAGCCAGCCGTCCGACATCGGCGAGATCACACTCCGGCGGCGACGCATTCCGGCGTTGGGCGACCGCGATATCTACGAAGTGAAACTGGGCGAGGAATTCCTCATGTCCAGCATGTTCGTGGACGCCGAAATGGCGCTGGCGGACCTGGGCCTGGGTGCGTTGACCGGCGATGACTTTGCAGTGGTTGTGGGCGGTCTGGGGCTGGGTTATACCGCCGACGCCGCGCTGCGCGACAAGCGCGTGGGTGAGCTGCTGGTGGTGGAAATGCTGGAACCGGTGATCCGCTGGCACCAGCAGGAAAAAGTCCCGCTGGGCGCCGTGTTCAACCGGGACGATCGCTGCCGCTTCGTGAACGGCAGCTTCTTTGACCTGGCCGTCGAGGGCGGGTTTGATCCGTCGCAACCCGGGCGCCAGTTCGATGCCATCCTGCTGGACATCGACCATTCCCCGAGCGATTTCCTGGACGAGGGCAACGCCAGCTTCTACCAGCCGGACAGCCTGCGCCTGATGAGCCGGCAGCTCAAGCCGGGTGGCATTTTCGCGGTCTGGTCCAATGAGCCGCCGGCAGACGCCTTCATGGCGGATCTGGGGGCCGTCTTCACGGATGTGGAAGCGAAGGTCGTCAGCTTCTTCAATCCGTTCCAGAACGGCGAATCGTCGAACACCGTCTACCTGGCCCGCCAGCCGGCCTGAGCGATCGGTTCAGCGCCAGCTCACCAGGCAGCCACCGCGCACCCTGTAGCGCCCGGTTTCCTTGCCGCGGCGCTCGTAGACCCACCACTGGCCTTCCTTGTGGTCTGGATCCCCCAGCACGTAATTGAGTTGTTGAGCGCTCATCCCCGCCTTGACTTGCCGCCGCGCCCGCCAGGTGCGCAGCTGGGTCGACTGGATGTAACCGAGATCGCAGCCATTGGTTGATGTCTTGCGGCTGGCGTGGTGGGCGGGTTGCCAGACTTCAACGTCGGTGCCGGTATCCAGTCGACCGCCGGTGGTCACCGGATGGACCTCGACCTCTTTTGCATGCTTCGAGCAAGCCGAGTCGGAAAAGATCACCTGGCCGTTGGGACCCTGACATTGATAGATGGCGGCGGACACCGCCGGACAGATACCCATACCGAGCATGAGTATCAGTAGGGACGTGCGCATCCTGCGTTCTCCTGCCCGATCCGTGGGCGTTGGTTGTTCTCTGAACGCGTCAGCCTACCAGAAAGGACCGGTGGCTGCCCGTCAGCTCTGGGGTGGATGGGGCCGGTGACGCGGCAGGAGCAGGTCGAACACCACCCCGTCGGGATCGCTGACGTTGCGGGCGCTGATGTGCCCGCCGTGGTAGTCGGTAATCAGCCGCACGATCTGCAGCCCCTGGCCCAGGTGGCCATCCTGTTGGCCTTCGCGCAGGGAGACAAACGGGCTGAAGATTTCGCTGGTCAGGTGAGCGGGCAGCGGCGCTCCCGCATTGAACACCTGCAGGTGCCAGACCGCGTCCCGATCCTCCAGCCGCACTTCGATCAGGCCGCCGGTCGGGGTGAAATCCCGGGCATTGTCCACCAGCTTGTCCAGCAACTGGACCAGCAGTTCCGGTGAGCCCTCAAACGGACAGCCCGATGTCGGTCCCTCGTAACGAATGTTGTGGTCCGGATCCAGGCTCTGGTAGGCCGCGGTGGCCTGGGCGGCCACGTCGGCCAGGTCGAAGGATTCCCGTTCGGCCTGCTCGAAACTCTTTTCCAGCCGCGCGGCCTCGCTCATGCCTTGCAGGATCTGGCTGAGGCGGTCGGTGGCCTGGTTGGCCCGGTCAATGTAGGGCGAGTTGGCCACCTCCGGGTTATCGTGGCGCAGGTTTTCCAGCGACGAGCGCACCACCGCCACCGGTGTTTTCAGCTCGTGGGACAGGCGACGGGCAAAACTCTCGAGATAGTCCGTATAGCCGTGCAGGTTGTCGATCAGCCGGCTGAACTGGCGGGACAGCTCGCCCAGTTCATCGCCGGCACGGCTCTCCGGAATCCGCTTGAGCAGGCGTCCATCGGCGTCCACCGTCGCCGCCACGCTGCGTTGCAGCCGTGTGATCCGCCAGGACAGCCAGCTGGCGTAGCCCAGCAATGTCAGCACCAGCAGGCCCACGAACAGCACGCTGCGGACGATCACCCGGCCCAGCGTATCGCCGGACAGGGCCAGGATGTCCTTCAGCGATTGTTCGAGCACCAGCGTGACCGGCGCGCCGGACGGTGTCGTCAGGGTGCGCCGATACACCAGTGCAGACTCCTCGTCACCGTGACGCACCAGTCCCTGCTCGGGGATGGTGGGCACCGCGTAACGCGGCGACGCCTCCGGAAGCGGTGCCGGATCGGGCTGGAAGCGACGCAGCAGGGCGCGCAGGCCATTGAGGGCGATCTGTTCGACGATCTGCCCGGGCCCCAGGCTGTCGAAATCCGTAGTGTCTTCCTGCAGCGGTCCGTGGCTGTCCACCAGGACCCAGCCCTTGTCGTGCAGCAAGAGCACCCGCTGGCCCGAACCCAGCAATGGCTGGATCTCGCCGCCCAAGACGGTCAGCGGATACAGCAGGTGGGGCAGGTGGTGGCCGGCGTCGTAACCCATATGCCCGAGCAGGCGGTAGCCGCCGCTCAGGCTGGGGTCCGGGTGCCAGACTTCGAAGCCGATTTCGCTGTTCAGGGCGGGGCGGGGCATTCGCAGCTCCACCTGATAACCCTGCGCCGTGGCCTGCCAGACGCCGGTGACCCGGTAGTCGCCGGGGCCGCCATCGGGTGCGGCGCCCACCACCGGGCCGGGCGCCGGCGTGCGGATTTCACGGGTGATGGCGTGGCCGTTGTCGTTGAGGTAGAGGCGCAGGTGAGCGTGGGGCGCCTCGGGATCACCCGGATTGAAATAGCGGCCCGGCGCCTGGCGTACGCGGATCAGCAGATACAGGGACTGGCCGTCCACGGCCGCGCGCCACTGCACCGGATCGTCTGCCGAGATCGGGCTGGCGTAGGCGGAATCCGTGTCCTCGTCCCAACTGGGCCAGTCGTCGCCGTAACCGTCGATGAACAGGTGCCGGGTCAACGGTTGGGCGTACAGCAGCCGTTGGTCCGGGGCTGGCAGGGCGTTGAGGCTGGCGCGGTCGTTCTCGATCAGGTGCTGCAGCCGGGCGGACTGCCGGGCCAGCTGCTCGGTGGCCTGGGCACGCAGCGCCGAGTCGAGCTCCAGCACGAACTGCAGGCCCGCCCAGGGAATCAGCAACACCAGCAGGCAGGCGATCAGCAGCTGGCGTTTGAGGGTCAGGCGGACCATGCAGACTCAGGATTCATGGGCGTTCCAGCGGTAGCCGAAGCCGTAGGCCGTCTGCACGGCGTCGAACGCCGGATCGGTCTGCTGGAATTTGCGCCGGATGCGTTTGATGTGGGAGGTCACCGTGTTGTCGTCGAGGACGGTGTTGGCCGCCTCCATCAGCTGGGTGCGGCTGCGAACGTGGCCCGGGTGCTGGACCAGCGAGTGCAGCATCCAGAATTCGGTGACGGTCAGCTCCACGGCCTGGCCGTCCCATTCCGCGGTCATGCGGTCGACATTCAGCGCCAGGCGGCCCCGTTGCAGTTTCTCATCGGCCTGCTGGCTGCTCTGGGACCAGGCGTCCGCCCGACGCAGCAAGGCGGCGATACGGGCGAACAGATGGTCCAGGCTCATGTCCTTGGTGACGTAGTCGTCCGCGCCCAGGCGCAGGCCGGCAACCGAGTCCGCGTCGCTGTCGCGGGCGGTCAGGAAAATGATGGGCAGCAGCGCCGAACGCTGGCGCAGGGCCTGGCAGAGGTCGAAACCGCCCTCGATTTCTTCACCCAGGCCCACGTCGATGATGGCCAGGTCGGGCAGCGGGCCTTTCAGACCCTCCAGGGCTTCCGGGCGGCCGGCGTAGACCGTCACCTCGTACCCCCGTCGTTGCAGGGCGTCCCGGTAATTTTCCCGGATCGCGGGTTCGTCCTCGACTAGCACGATATGGCGTTTCATACATCCGGCTCACAGCTTCCCTAAAGACTGACGGCTATTTAAACATGCCGGGGGCCCCTCGCAAGCATTGACGGTCCATTTGCCACAATTGATCACGATTGACCCGCAATCCCGACAGGTTCTCCCACGGCTTTGCCTTTCCCGGACGATGTAATAGCCAAAAATCGAATGGCAAAGAGGACATGCTGTGCAAAACCTGACCCTGTCTCGGCCCCGTGGCCTGCGCTCGAAAACGACCTCCCGGCCCCGTTTATTGCGGGTGATGGAAGGCATCAGTCTGTGGCTGGCGGTGGCGTTGTTTTTCGTCCTGCAATCGGCGGCTGCGCGGGCGAGTGAGTCGCCCGGTACCGGCGAACTGCGCCTGATGACGCCGTCAGGGCAAATCGAAACGGCGCTGGCGCTGAACACCGATTATCGCGTCAACGTCAGCGCATTACTGGCCGATACCCGCCTCAAACAGACCTTCCGCAACACCAGCGACGACTGGCGCGAGGGTACCTATGTCTTCCCCCTACCGGAGAAGGCCAGCGTGTACGCCATGCGCCTGCATATCGGTGAGCGGGTCATCGTGGGCGAGATCAAGACCCGGGAGGACGCCCGCAAGACCTACGAAAAGGCCAAGTCCGAAGGCAAGCAGGCCGCCCAGGTGGAACAGCAACGGCCCAACCTGTTCACCACGCGCGTGGCCAATATCCCGCCGGGCGAAACGGTCACCGTGGAACTGCGCTACCAGCAGCGGGTGACCTACCGGGATGGCGAATTCAGCCTGCGCCTGCCCACCACCCTGACGCCCCGTTACATGCCGGGCGAACCGCTGGTGGATGATCCCAAACCGGTCGCCTGGCAACAGGGCTGGGCGGTGCCCACCACCGAGGTGCCGGATGCCGACGCCATCAGTCCCTACACCGTCAATCCCGGCGATGTGCCGGCGGGGAGTCATCGGGCCCAGGTGCACCTGACCCTGAACGCCGGCCTGCCGATCGAGCAGGTGGTCAGCCCCAGTCACGCGCTGGATTCGGTCTGGCGCGGCCAGCAGGTGGAGGTGAGCCCCAAGGGCGACGGCGTCACCATGGACCGGGACGTGGTGGTGCGTTGGCGCCCGAAGCGGGAGCAGACGCCTTCCGCGGCCGTCTTCCACGAACAGTACGACGGCGAAGACTATCTGTTGGCGATGGTCGTCCCCGGCCTGAACGGCGGACAGTCGTTATCGCGGGAGCTGATCTTCGTGGTGGACACCTCCGGCTCCATGGCGGGTGAATCCATCCGCCAGGCGCGTGAGGCCCTGCTGGCCGGGCTGGAAACGCTGAAACCCGGGGACCGCTTCAACATCATCCAGTTCAACAGCACCACGTCGGCCCTGTTCGGCAGCGCTCGCGACGTGAGCGCCGACTCACTGCGAGCGGCGCGTCAGTACGCGGCCAACCTGTCGGCCAACGGCGGAACGGAAATGTCACCGGCCCTGGACCGGGCCTTGCGCCAGCAGGGGCCCGCCAGTGAAAAACCGTCCACCCAGGTACGCCAGGTGCTGTTCATGACCGACGGTGCCGTCGGTAACGAGCAGGCGCTGTTCCAGCAGATTCACGACCAGTTGGGCGGCACTCGACTGTTCACCGTGGGCATCGGTTCGGCCCCCAATATGCACTTTATGCGCGAGGCGGCCCGCTTCGGCCGGGGGACGTTCACCGCGGTAGGCAGCAGCGCTGAAATCGGCAGCCAGTTGGGGAGCCTGCTGGATCGCATGGCCGCTCCGGTGCTGGGCCATCTCTCGGCGAGCTGGCCGAACCAGCCGACGGCGTTTCCCGAACGTCCCGGCGATCTGTTCCAAGGGGAGCCCTTGGTACTGGTGGCCCGCGGCCAGGCGCCGGTCGGTGAACTCAAGCTGAGCGGCGAGTTGCCGGACGGCACGCCCTGGCAACGCGCCCTGAAACTGGACGCTGCGGCACCCGGCCAGGGCCTGCATCGCTACTGGGCGCGTCAGCAAATCGACCAGATCAGTGACCAGCGCATCTACGGAGCCTCCGAAGCGGATATCCGTGCCGAAGTTACGCCGCTGGCGCTCGCCCACGGTCTGGTGACGCCCTATACCAGTTTCGTGGCCGTGGATCAGACACCGGTCCGGACCCGGGAAGACAAGCTGAAAGCCGAGTCCGTGCCGACCCTGCTGCCGGCGGGCAGTACTCCGGGCATGCTGCGCTACCCGCAAACCGCCACGCCCTCGTCGCTGCTGATCCTGATCGGCCTGGCGGGCCTGATGCCGGCGTTTGGCGTGTTCCTGGCCCGGCGGAGGGTCTTCGGATGATGCGCGCGCTGATGACGCTGACCGTCGCCGCCGCCATCACCCTGGTGGTCGGCCTTTGGATTCCCCTGAAAGCGCAGCTGGCCCAGGAACTGCTCAACATGGCCTGGGCCCAGAGCCAGGCCGAACAGGCCCGCAACCGGCCCTGGCCCTGGGCGGATACCTGGCCCGTGGGACGGCTGCGGTTGCCGGATGGGAACGACCCCATGGTGGTGCTGGCGGGCACCAGCGGCGAAAGCCTGGCCTTCGGGCCGGGCCACGTCACCGCTTCGGCGCTGCCAGGCCATGCCGGCACTGTGATTCTGGCCGGCCACCGCGATACCCATTTCAGTGTGCTGCAGGAAATCCGGGTGGGGGATCGGTTGGCGCTGCAGGGCCTCGACGGCGATTGGCATCGCTATCGGGTGGTGAACGAACGGGTGGTGGATTCCCGGCGGTCACGCCTGGATTACCGGCCGGATGGCACCAATCGGCTGATCCTGGTGACTTGCTACCCGTTCGACGCACTCGATCCCCACGGACCGCTGCGTTATGTTATTGAAGCTGAGGATCTGGAGGGGTTGAAAACAGACAGCCAGATCGCCGTCAGGCCGGCCCAAAAGCAGGCAAGGAACCCGCCCGGAAGTGATCTATTGACCTCTGCCAACGTAGGACTTTGACATTGTTTGACAAAAGTCAGATTCCGGCGCACATTTGATGCACACTAATCGGAGACAGTGTCATGTTCCTGCAGAAACGGCAAGGAGAGCACGGGCCATTGCCGCCCCGGTCAAGCCGCTATTTCGCGGCAGGGCGACGTTGGTATTTCACGACGCGGGAAAAAACCACGCTGGGGCCTTTCGAGTCTTTCGAACAGGCGGAGCAATCGGTGAAGGCCTACATCGAAGATGTGGACGCCCATCGCCGGGGGGCTTCTGTGGATTACAGCTACGGCGTCGTTCTGCACGACTATGAAACCTGCACCGCCGCCCATTGTCAGCAGTGCCGGGAAATGGCCCGACTCCTGTCCTGACGGGCTGCTGGCCTGTTTATCACGGTTCCAATAAACGACCCGGATCGATATCCTATGCGGTCCGGCGCACAGGTGTGCGCCGTTTGGTGAGCTGTGGAGTCTGTCCCGATGCGTTTTTTACGAGCACTGCTGGCGTGGCTGTCGGTGCCTGTCCTCTGCCTGCTGGGCCTGTTTCTTTGCCTGGCGCGGCCTTTCAATCCCGATAACACCCGTATCCTGGGCTGGGCGCTCGCCCGCACCGGCCGCTGTCTGCTGGGGCTGGAGCGCCCTCTGGATGGTTACGACAACATGCCCCTGAACCGGCCGACCGTGATCATTGCCAACCACCAGCACAACGACGACCTGTTCCTGATGGGCGATCTGCTGCCGCCGCGCACCGTGGCGATCGGTAAGGCGTCCCTGCGCTGGATTCCCTTCTTCGGGCAGGTGTTCTGGCTGGGCGGCAATGTCCTGATCGACCGCAAGCGCTCCAGCCGCGCTGTCGCCGTGATCCAGACCACGGCGGAGGCGATGACCCGGGAACGCAAGAGCCTGTGGATCTTTCCCGAAGGCACACGCAGCCACGGTGAAAACCTGCAGCCGTTCAAGAAAGGGGCCTTCTACGCGGCCATCGCCGCCAATGCGCCCATCACCATGGTCTGTGCCGAGGCTTACCGCTCGGAAACCCGGGGACTGCTCGGCCGACGCCGCCCGGTGCGGTTACGGGTGCTGCCGCCCGTCGAAACCCGCGACCTGTCCTCCGACGATGTTCCCGAACTGATGGCCCGTTGCCATCGAGAGATGAGCCAGGCCATCCACGAGATGGGAACCGGGGAATGGGCGTGAGGTCTTTACCTTCGTCGTGACTGCTTGACTTCGCAGCGCTTTTCCTTCGGTATGTGGGGGATTGTCGCATGGGGCGGCAAGGTGCAGCCGGGTCACGGTGTCCGGCTTCAGAGTGGCGAAAGGGAGTGATGCGATGAATCTGATTCTGTTTCTGATCATTGGCGGCGTCGCCGGATGGCTGGCCGGTTTGATCATGAAAGGGCGTGGTTTTGGCGTACTCGCCAATATCGGCATTGGTATTGTCGGCTCGTTGATCGGTGGCTTCCTGTTCAGTCTGTTGGGGCTGTCTTCCCACGGCACCATCGGCTCGCTGGTGACCGCAACCGTGGGGGCCATCGTATTGTTATGGATCGTGAGCGCCATCAAGAAGGCGTGAACGCCGCCATGGAGCCTCCGGGAATGTCCCGGGGCTCCCTCACTGCCGTTGTGGAGATTCCTGGAGAATGATCGTACCGGTTACCGCCGTCTTTGCCGCCATCACGGCCATCCTGATGCTGTTCCTCGCCCTGCGGGTGTCGCTGTTCCGTCGCAAGCTCAATGTGGGTATGGGCGATGGTGGTCAGAAGGATATCCAGGTGGCGATCCGTGCCCACGCCAATCTGGTGGAATACGCCCCGATCACACTGATCCTGATGGGGCTGGGTGAGCTGAACGGGGTCTACGTGATTTACGTTTACGCCATCGGCATGCTGTTCATTGTGGGCCGCTTGCTGCACGCCTGGGGCTTTATCCGCAGTCGCGGTGGCTATGCGCTGAGCCGCATGTTCGGCACGCTGTTCACTTGGCTGTCGATCCTGGTCATGGCGGCACTGACGCTGCTTAACGTGGTCCAGGTTTCCCTCTAACCCGGTATCCTCAGAGCCGTTTGCGGCGGAGGGTGTAGTTCAGCTTCGACTGGATGCGCTCGCCGTCGCGGTTCAGCATTTCCAGATCCCCTTCCGGAAGCCGGCGGTACATCCGGACGACCTTGCCATTGTCCCCCTGCAGGCTGATGCGCCCCAGATCCATCGGATCGGTGGGCGGCAGGACCTGCCACTGACCTTCCCGTTCCGTGACATCGCCGTTGCGCTCCTGATAGGTCTCGGTCAGTTTGTAGGTGTCCGGTTCCCGGTAGAGGGTCAGGCGGGTCTCGATCCCCGGGCAATCCGCGCAGGGCAGGGTGCCTTCCCAGACGCCGTACGGTGAGCGTTCCGTTTCCGGTGTCTGACTGGCACACCCGGTCAGCAGAACCGCGGTCATCAGGGCACTGAGCGTCATTGGGCGCATGGGTCGCCTCCTTGGCAAGGGGTAGCGGGTCAGGAAAGGGGAAAGAATCGCAGGTTCGCTGGGCGGGTTCAATCCGGCGTATCAGGCGACACGCCGGATTGAGAGGAGGCAGGGAGAATCGATTACTGGGCCTTCGCCATCTGCTCACTGTGGTAGTCCAGATCCAGGCGGCGGTTGGCGGCGCTGTCTTCCGGGTTGGTCAGCGGCTTGTGACTGCCCCAGCCGACCACCTCGATGCGGCTCTCGTCGATGCCTTCGCTCTTGAGGATCTTGGCCGCGCTGTTGGCCCGCAGGCGGGACAGGAAGGCGTTGTACTCTTCCGGACCGTGGCTGTCGGTATGGCCGTTGATGCTGACGGTCACTTCCGGGTGGGCCTTCATGTAGGCGGCGTGCTTGCGCAGGATGGCCTGGTCTTCCTCCGACAGACGATGCTTGTCGAAGCCGAAGTAGAACTTCATCTGGTGCGGCTTGCGGGGGCTGTCATCCATCGCATTCACCTGTGCGTTGCTGGCTTGTACCTGGGCCGCGTGGGCCATCAGTTCCGGGTTGTCCAGGACGAGAACGGTCATATCTTTTTCCTCAGGTGCATCGGCGATGCGATCATCCGTTTTGGGCTCACTATTGTCGGCTGCTGCCTGTGTCGCAATTGGCCGTTGGTCGATGTGTTGACGGGTGTCGGCGACGGCCGGCTGGGCCGGAGTCGCCGTGGTCGCCTCGTTTTCCGGTCCGCCGCTGGAGGCGCAGCCGCTGATAACGCCCAGCAGCAGGGCGCCTGCGGCGAACCGCCATCGGCCCGCCTCAGATTGAATGCGGACTGTGTGAAAGGGGTATGACAAACGCTGTGGCATGGAAAAACTCCTGATCGTCGGTTGGGGGCGCCGGCCCCGTCTCTGTCTCTCAGGATCTATTTCAGCGCGATAATCTGGCACCGCTGTGGTAAAAAGCAGACCGGATCGGATGAAATGTGATGAAATCGGGCAGGACCTGCGACGGCTGTCCGTAGCCATGGACGTACTATGCTGATAATTCCCGTCGAACGCGCCGTGGACTGGCGCCGCCCGCCCTGGATGACGCTGGGCATCATGCTCACCTGCCTGCTGGTGTTCCTGTTCTACCAATCCGGTGACAGACACCTGATGGGCTCGGCCATCGAACAGTACCTGGATGCCGACTTAGACCGTTTGGAGGCGCCGGCCTACGAAACCTATCTGGAACGCCGCATCCGGCTGGAGGGTGAAACCGGCCTGACCGCACGACTGGGCTCGGTGCGGGACCTGATCGCCCAGGACCAGCGCATTGTCCTGGCCCAGGTGCTGCTGAGCGACGCCGGTTTCTACCATTACCTGCGGGACAACCAGTCCGTGATCTGGTCGACGGAGCAACGCACCTACTGGGCCGAGCACCGGATCCCCATTCAGGACGACTACGTCAGCCATGTCTCCGCCATGGCCGCCGGCGTGGTGCCGGCCGACCTGTCGCTGGCGGACCTGGTCAGCTACCAGTTCCTGCACGGTGGCTGGATGCACATCATCGGCAACCTGCTGGTGCTTTTCATGCTGGGCTTCACCGTGGAGCGCGCGTTGGGTCCGGTGAAATTCCTGCTGGCTTACCTGTTCTGCGGCGCGGTGTCGGGGCTGGTGTGGGCGGGCTTCAACTGGGGGCAGTACCTGCCGCTGGTGGGGGCTTCCGGCGGTATTGCCGGCCTGATGGGGATGTACGTGGCGCTGTTCGGCCGCCAGCGCATCCGCTTCTTCTACTTTCTCGGCGTTTATTTCGACTATTTCCGGGCGCCAGCCCTGGCCCTGTTGCCCGTCTGGATCGGCAAGGAAATCTACGATCACTTCTTCGCCGGCGCCACGGGTGTGGCCTACATTGCCCACGCCGGCGGCCTGGCGGTGGGCGCGGGCCTGGTCTGGCTGCTGGGTCGCAGCTGGTTACAGCCCCGTGAGACGTTCTACGAACCGGAAGAGGACGAACAGGAAGAACGCTTCCGCAGCGCCTACAGCCAGGCCATGGGCCGGATCAGCGCGCTGGATTTCGAGCAGGCCCGGCTGCAGTTCGAGGCCCTGTGGCAGCGGCATCCGGAGCGGATCGTCCTGCTCGAGCACCTGTACCAGCTGGCCAAGCTGCGTCCGGACAGTGAAGCCTACCGCGACCGAGCCCGGGAACTGATGCAGGCCACCCAGGCCCGCCATCAGCCCGAGCGCATGTTGGCGGTGTGGCAGGAATACCAGGGCAAGGGGCAGCCGCATCATCCGCTGGCGGCGGAGGACCACAACCGGGTCTTCTTTGCGGGCCTGCGCAGCGGTGACCTGAAAACGGCGGAGAGGGTGTTCGAACGCCTGCGGGCCGCCGGAGACCTGTCACTGGTGGAGGAAGCCTGCCGTATGCTGGCGGCCGAGTTCGAGAAGCGGCAGATGACGCCCAAGGCGCGTCACTACCGCGATCTGCTGGGGCAATTGGGTCAGGCCTGATCGGTCCCGAAACGGGCCGCGGGCCCGCGCAGCGGTTGCTGGTTGCGCGCCTGCTCCAGGTAGGTGTCGATCGACGCATGCAGGGCGTGGCCGGTACAGCGCTTCTGGATGAAGTTGAGAAAGGCCGAGGCCTTTTCCCACTGCCCCAGTTGGGCCAGGGACTGCGCCACCAGCAGGTAGGCCGGTGCCAGCTCGTCATTGTCCGGGAATCGCTTGTGGAAATCCTGCAGTAAACGCAGCACCTCGCGGTGCTGCCCATAGTGGTTCAGGACCCGGGCGCAGGCGACGGCCAGGGCCGGATCGTCTAGTCGAAAGCCCGGTTCCACTTTCTCCAGTCGCTGCAGGAAGTCCGCCAGACCCTCGGCATCGCGCTGATCGGCCAGCCATTGCAGCAGCCGCGGATGGGCCCGGTAGAGTTCGCCGTTATCGTTCAGGGCCACCAACAAGCGGTAGAGCTGGCCCAGACGCTGGGGGTGGCTCGGATGGCTCTTGAGGCCGGACTTGATCAGGCTCAGCGCCCGCTCGTAGTTGCCGTCCTTTAGGTTCATATCGATGTCGGCGTCCAGCCGCAGCGAGCGGTCCGGCTCCCGGCGCACGGTCTCATCGTCCTGCAGGTCACTGGCAAAGCCCAGTTCTTCCTGATACTGGAACAGCAGGTAGCCCATCATGTGGAAGAAAATCAGGGTGAAGGTACTGCTGATAAAGCCGGACAGGGGCTGGGCGACGATCGGCGCGAAATGGTTAACGGCAAACTCCTGCACGGCGGCGCTGGCCAGCATCATCAGCACCAGGTGCCCGTACAGCACGAAGTAGGGCCAGCCAATGCGGGAAATCAGCGAGATCAGGTGGGCCGGATTCACCGCCGGTCCCACCGCTTCTTCCATCCCCAGGATCATCACACTGGCCGGCAGCACCAGGATGACGAAGGCCATGGCCACCAGTGACAGCAACGGCCCCCCGACCAGGCCGGCGCTGTAGACCAGCGCCCCCATCAGGATAAACACCAGCAACTGCAGGAGGACGATGCCGAACCCTGAGCCGGTGAACGCGGTCGCCAGCGGCGGAGGCGTCATGTGGCCGTCGGCGGTGTGGCGGATGACCGCGTAGGTGTACTTGAACAGTGCCAGCAGCAACAGCAGGCTCACTACCAGGCCGATCAGGTTGCGATCCAGCAGCAGTGGCACGAACGTACAGATGCCCACAACCATCAGCGGATCAGAATGGAACGGATAGCGGAAGAACGCGGGAATCCGGTTCCAGAACGGCTCCACCTGCGTTGCCGCGCCCAGGTAGCGCATGGTCTGGCTGCAGTGCGGGCAGGTGCCGTGCCGGCGATGGGTGTCGGCGTCGGGCATGCACACCAGGCAAAATTCCTGCTGGCAGTGATTGCAGTGCCACTTGGCGGCGGTATTGGGATGGTAATGACAGTAGTGTTTCACGTCGCGCTGCTAAGGTGTTGATCTGGCCAACAATCATGGCAGAAGGCGGGAGACGGGACCAGCGCCGGTGGCGCTCAGGATGTTGGCTTTTCGTAAAATTGCGGACACGGCGGGCGACGCGGTTCCGTTAGAATACAGAGACAGACGATTCATTCTTGCCCGGCCGGTGACTGCAGGCCGCTCCGGGCCCGGGAGGCATGATTGACCCGACACCAGCCCGACCTCCGGTCCGTGGAGACCGCGACAGCCCCTCACGAGGCCTACACCTGGCGCCAGATCGCCCGCTTCGCGCTGACCCACCGGCGCCGGCTGGTGCGTGCGAATATCATTGCCGTGCTGGCGACGCTGGTGAGCGTGCCATTGCCCCTGTTGCTGCCGGTGCTGGTGGACGAGGTGCTGCTGGACAAGCCGGGCCCGGTGCTGCCGGTGATGAACTCGGTGCTACCGGAAAGCTGGCAGATGCCGGCGGTCTACATCGCGTCCATGGTGCTCCTGGCGTTTTTGATGCGCGTCCTGGCGCTGGCCTTCAACGTGGCCCAGTCGCGGGAGTTTTCCATCATTTCCAAGGACGTGGTGTTCCGGATCCGTGAACGTCTGCTGGGCCGGCTCGGGCGCATCGCCATGTCGGAATACGAAACCCTCGGGTCCGGCGCCGTCACCGCCCACTTCATCACCGATCTGGACACCATCGACAAGTTCCTGGGCACCACCATCAGCCGTTTCCTGGTGGCCAGCCTGACGGTGCTGGGGACGGGGGGTGTGCTGCTCTGGGTCCACTGGGAGCTGGGCCTGCTGATCCTGCTGTTCAATCCGCTGGTGATCTTCTGCACCATGCTGATCGGCAAGCGGGTGAAGGAACTCAAGCGGCGGGAGAACAGCGCCTACGAGGTGTTCCAGGGCGACCTGACCGAAACTCTCGACGCCATCCACCAGTTGCGTGCGGCCAATCGCGAAGGGCACTATCTGCGCCATCTGGTCGACCGGGCCCGCGGCGTACGCGATCACGCCGTGCAGTTCGAGTGGCGCAGCGACGCCGCCACCCGCGCCAGTTTTACCCTGTTCCAGTTCGGCGTGGACAGCTTCCGTGCCGCCGCCATGATCACCGTGCTGCTGAGTGACCTGAGCATCGGCATGATGTTCGCCATCTTCGGCTACTTGTGGTTCATGCTGACGCCGGTGCAGGAAATGCTGAACATGCAGTACGCGTTTTACGCCGCCAACGCCGCCCTGGCCCGGATCAACCGACTGTTGCAGCTGAAGGAAGAGCCGCGCTATCCGGCGCTGGAGAACCCGTTCCAGAACCGCCACACCGTCAGCCTGGCCCTGCGCGACGTCTCGTTCCGCTACGGCGAAGAAGACGTGCTGCGGCACATCAACCTGGATGTAGCGCCGGGCGAGAAAGTGGCCATTGTCGGCGCCAGCGGTGGCGGAAAATCCACCCTGGTTCAGGTGATCCTGGGCATGTACACGCCCACCCAGGGCGAGATCCTGATCGACGGCGTGCCAGTTCGGCGTATCGGGCTGGAGTGCCTGCGCGAGCATGTGGCCACGGTGCTTCAGCATCCCGCGCTGTTCAACGACACCGTGCGCCAGAACCTGACCATGGGGCGCGAGCACAGCGACGAGGCGCTGTGGCATGCCCTGCGGATCGCGCAACTGGACCTCACCATCCAGGCCATGGACAAGGGGCTGGAAACCAGGATTGGCCGCCAGGGCGTGCGTCTGTCCGGCGGCCAGCGCCAGCGGCTGGCGATTGCCCGCATGGTGCTCTCGGACCCGTCGGTGGTGATCCTGGACGAGGCCACCTCGGCGCTGGATGCGGAAACCGAATACCAGCTGCATCAGGCGCTGGAGGATTTCCTCAAACAGCGCACCACCCTGATCATCGCCCACCGCCTCAGCGCTGTGAAACAGGCCGACCGGGCCTACGTGTTCGAGGATGGTCGCATCATCGAGGAGGGCCATCACGACGAGCTGATCGCCCGGCAGGGGCTATACGCCCAGCTCTACGGGGATCGTCAGCACTAACCCTCTGTTTTCACAGGCCTGCTAGACTGTAAGGGCAGTATTCACCTCAAAAAAAGCTCGAAACGGTTTTCCAGGAGTCGCCACCGATGGGCATTCGTCTGAAGCTGATTGTCGGCATGGGCGCGGCATTACTCGTCAGCACCTTTGTCCTGATTGCTCTCAATATCGTGCAGATGCGCGGTCTGCTGGACCGCTACTTGCTGGACACGGCGCTGCCGGCCAGCGTGGAGTCCATCGCCCGCTCGGTGGAGCGCGACCTGCAGTCCCCCTTGACTGCCTCGGAAATGATTGCCGACAACAGCTACCTGAAAGACTGGATTGCCGCCGGTGAGCCGCAAGACAGCCTGGGCCCGGTAAAGCGCTTCCTCGGCAATGTCCGCAGTCGCCAGAATGCCGTCTCGGCTCACTTCGTCTCGGCCGAAACCCAGAATTACTACACCCAGGACGGCATTGAACGCGTGATCAAGCGCGGCCAGGACGACTGGTTCTACAGCTTCCTCGACAGTGGTGAAAAGCGCGCACTGTCGCTGGACGTGGACAAGACCACCGGCAAGCCCATGCTGTTCATCAACGTGCGCATGGAGAATCAGGGCCAGCCGGTGGCGGTCACGGGTATTGGGCTGGGGCTGGACCAGATGGCCGAGCGCATCCGCAAATTCCGCTTTGCCGACACCGGGATCGTCTACCTGGTGTCGTCCGATGGGCATATCAACATTCACCCGGATCTGGACAAGACCGGACAGACCTTGTCGTCCGTCACGACACCTGATACGGCGAAGGCTCTGCAATCCGGGAAAGGCTACACCGTCAGCGAGTTCTCCCGGGACGGCACGGACTACCTGGCCGCCAGTCTGCCGCTGTCCATGACCGACTGGCGCATCGTCGCCGAAGTACCGGCGAGTGAGATCTACGCCGCCGCCAACCGGGCCAATACCATTTCACTGGTGGTGGGCCTGCTGGTGGCGTTGCTGTTCCTCGGGATTGTAGCGCTGGTGGCCACCCGCATGACCCGGCCACTGAAGCGGATCACTGGAGCCTTGACCGAAATCGGCAAGGGCGGGGGCGATCTGACCCAGGAACTGACGGTCGACAGCAAGGACGAACTGGGTGAACTGGCGACCGGGTTCAACGGGTTCGTGCGGTCCCAGCGGGATATGATCCGGGGATTGCTGGAAACCGCCCAGCGCCTGCAGCGGTTCGTGGAGCAGATTTCCGACGTGATGGCGTCCAACACCACCCGGGCCGGCGAGCAGAGTCACCTGACCGAATCCGTGGCGACGGCGGTCTATGAGATGGAAACCACCGTACAGGAGATTGCACAGAACGCGACGGAAACCGCCAATCAACTGGAGCAGGTGGGCCATCATGCCGGCCGCATCCGCGAGACGATGTCTGAATCCATCCGCCAGGTGGGCGGCATGGCGGACGATATTCGTGAATCGGCGGCGGCCATTCAGCAGCTGGCGCGGGAAGTGGAGGACATCGGCAGGGTGATCGATGTGATCAACGCCATCTCCGACCAGACCAACCTGCTGGCCCTGAACGCGGCCATCGAAGCGGCCCGGGCCGGGGAGCATGGCCGGGGCTTCTCGGTCGTGGCCGACGAAGTGCGCAGTCTGGCGCAGAAGACCCACAGCTCCACGGAGGAAATCCGGACCATCATCGAACGCCTGCAGCAGGGCTCGGCCCGGTCGGTGAAGGCCATGCAGGCCGGGGAACAGGCGACGGAGGCGACCGTGAACGCCACCCGAAGCATGGGCGAATCCCTCGACGAGATCGGCGAAAGCGTCGACCGGATTGTCGGCATGAGCCACCAGGTGGCCGCCGCCACCGAGGAACAGAGCTCGGTGACCGAGGACATCAGCCGCAACGTCCAGAACATCTCGGAACTGAGCGCACGCTCCAGCGAGGACATGACGGCCGCCAATCGGGAAGTCGAGGCATTGCGCGCCATGGCGGACGATCTGGCGCGCCAGATGAAGGCGTTCCGGCTGGATAAATAGAGGCCGTCAATGGGGTGTCGGCGCGCCGCCCGCATTCACCGTCGTTATGCTGAACATTCATGGAAACGCGGTTGAAGTCGCCCAAATCAATGCAATAGTAAGGAGTAACTGGTCAAGCGGGTTTATCTGGCGCAGGCTAATAAGCCATCTGATGAGAGAGATCGCGGGAGCTTCTGACAGGTTCTGGAGGCCGGGAATGGTCAGAAGCGCCCTGCCACGCCCTTTGACACTTCGAATGCGATAAGGAAAGGAGGCGTTACATGTCGAAAGAAGGTATCAGTCACGACAGTCTGAATACCCTTGCCAGCCTGGACGTCGGCGGCAAGACCTACCACTACTACAGTCTGCCCAAGGCGGGCGACAGCCTCGGCGACGTATCCCGCTTGCCGTTCTCACTGAAAGTGCTGCTGGAAAACCTGCTGCGCAACGAGGATGGCGATACCGTCACCGAAGACCACCTCAAGGCCATGCACCAGTGGCTGGACAAGCGCCATTCCGACACCGAGATCCAGTACCGCCCGGCGCGGGTGTTGATGCAGGATTTCACCGGGGTACCGGGTGTTGTGGATCTGGCCGCCATGCGCGACGCCATGAAGGCTGCCGGCGAAGATCCGGCCCGAATCAAACCGCTGTCCGCCGTGGACCTGGTCATCGACCACTCGGTCATGGTGGATCATTTCGGCGACGCCTCCGCCTTCAAGGACAATGTGGCCATCGAAATGGAGCGCAACCAGGAACGCTACGAGTTCCTGCGCTGGGGCCAACAGGCCTTCGATAACTTCCGTGTGGTGCCGCCGGGCACCGGCATCTGTCACCAGGTCAACCTCGAGTACCTGGGCAAGACCGTCTGGACCAAAGAGCAGGACGGCAAGACCTACGCCTATCCGGACACCCTGGTGGGCACCGATTCCCACACCACCATGATCAACGGCCTGGGCATCCTGGGCTGGGGTGTCGGCGGTATCGAAGCGGAAGCGGCAATGCTGGGCCAGCCCGTCTCCATGCTGATTCCGGAAGTCGTGGGCTTCAAGATCACCGGCAAGCTGCGCGAAGGCATCACCGCCACCGACCTGGTGCTGACGGTCACCCAGATGCTGCGTAAGCGCGGTGTGGTCGGCAAGTTCGTGGAATTCTACGGCGACGGCCTGAAAGACATGCCGGTGGCCGACCGCGCGACCATCGCCAACATGTCGCCGGAATACGGCGCCACCTGCGGGTTCTTCCCGGTGGACGAACAGACCCTGAACTACATGCGCCTGACTGGCCGTGAAGAAGAGCAGATCGAGCTGGTGGAAGCCTACGCCAAGGCCCAGGGCCTGTGGCGCGAGCCGGGCCATGAACCGGTCTACAGCGATACCCTGGAACTGGACATGGGCGACGTGGAAGCCAGTCTGGCCGGTCCCAAGCGTCCGCAGGACCGGGTCGCGCTGACCAACATGAAGTCCACCTTCGAGCTGTTGATGAACACCAGCGACACGACCAATAACGGCGGCACCGAGGACGGCAAGCTGCAATCCGAAGGCGGCCAGTCGGCAGTGGGTGTTGAAGAGAGCTACGAACACGCCGCCAGTCAGCACACCGAGCACAACGGCCAGAAATTCCGGTTGGACCCGGGCGCGGTAGTGATCGCGGCGATTACGTCCTGCACCAACACCTCCAACCCGAGCGTCATGATGGCCGCCGGCCTGCTGGCGCGGAAGGCACTGGAGAAGGGGCTGACCACTAAGCCCTGGGTGAAGACCTCGCTGGCGCCGGGCTCCAAGGTCGTCACCGACTACCTCAAGGCCGGCGGCTTCCAGGAAGACCTGGACCAACTCGGCTTCAACCTGGTGGGCTACGGCTGCACCACCTGCATCGGTAACTCCGGTCCGCTGCCGGATCCGATCGAGAAAGCCATCGAGAAGGGCGATCTGACCGTGGCCTCGGTGCTGTCCGGTAACCGCAACTTCGAGGGCCGGGTGCATCCGCTGGTGAAAACCAACTGGCTGGCGTCGCCCCCGCTGGTGGTGGCCTACGCGCTGGCCGGCAACGTCCGCTTGGACCTGACCAAGGATCCGCTGGGCACCGACAAGGACGGCAACCCGGTCTACATGAAGGACATCTGGCCGTCCCAGGACGAAATTGCCCAGGCGGTGGAGAAGGTCAAGACCGACATGTTCCGCAAGGAATACGCCGAGGTGTTCGACGGCGACGCCACCTGGCAGTCCATCAAGGTACCGGAGAGCAAGGTGTACGAGTGGTCCGACAAGTCCACCTACATCCAGCACCCGCCCTTCTTCGAAGGCATGGGTCGCGAGCCGGACCCGGTAGAGGACGTCAAGGGCGCCAGCATCCTGGCGCTGCTGGGCGACTCGGTGACCACTGACCACATCTCACCGGCCGGTTCCATCAAGGCGGACAGCCCCGCCGGGCGCTACCTGCAGGAGCACGGGGTGGAGCCGAAAGACTTCAACTCCTACGGCTCACGCCGGGGCAACCACGAGGTCATGATGCGCGGCACCTTCGCCAACGTGCGCATCAGGAACGAAATGCTCGATGGCGTGGAAGGGGGATTCACCCGCCACATCCCGTCCGGTGAACAAATGGCCATTTACGATGCCGCCATGAAGTACGTCGAGGACGACACGCCGCTGGTGGTGATTGCCGGCAAGGAATACGGCACGGGCTCCAGCCGCGACTGGGCGGCCAAGGGCACTCGCCTGCTGGGCGTAAAAGCCGTGGTGGCCGAGTCCTTCGAGCGGATCCACCGGTCCAACCTGATCGGCATGGGCGTGATGCCCCTGCAGTTCCCGGAAGGTACGGACCGCAAGTCGCTCAAGCTCACCGGTGAGGAGACGATCAGCCTGACCGGGATGGCGGGCGATAAGGTTACTCCGGGGCAGAAAGTCACCATGACCGTGACGTACCCGGATGGCCAGGAGCAGTCCGTCGAGCTGATCTCCCGGATCGACACCGTCAACGAAGCCGGTTATTTCGTGAACGGCGGTATCCTGCACTATGTGCTGCGGGAGATGATCAAGGCGGCCTGATATCGGCATCCTGTCGCTGAGTAAGGCCCGTCCTGGTGAACGCCAGGGCGGGTTTTTTTATGGACGGAATCCGGTGGATTCGGATTAAAGTCCCGTAAATATCGGTCCTTTCGACAGTTTGTTTCTGTAGGATCGCCGTCTATAGTGAGTTTGAAAGAGGCCCGTCGCGGACACGGCGGGCTTCGGGGTTCTGCGACGAGTCTCTGCGCGGCGGGCTGGAGCCCGGATCGTCCAGGGCTCTCCAACTGCTTGGATGGCGATATTTTGAGTGCTCCTGATGTACAAGGCCGGCTTCAGGCTCTGAAGACCCGATTTGCCGCGCGAGTCAAAGGTGAACTGGAAGAACTGCAGCGCCTGCTGGCCCCCCGCCAGGCCGATGCCGCCGGTATCCAGCGCGCGCGCGAGGCTTATCAGATCCTGCATCGCATTGCCGGTGGCGCCGGCACCTTTGGCCTGGATGCCTTGGGAAAAGAGGCGCGGGACCTGGAAACCCGGCTGCAGCCACTGGTCGAGGCCGACATCACCACGCCCGGCCTGCCGGACCAGCTGCAGCAGATACTGGATGACGCCTTCCTGGCCCGGATCCACAGTCTGTCCGACTTCCTGGACGACACCGCGCCGCTGGCCGCAGGTGACCCGCGCGAGCCCTATCTGCCGGACGATGACGACGAGCCGGTTGCCACGGACATTCCCCAGGTCAGTCCAACCCGTGTGATCCTGGCCGACCCGGACGTGGCGCAGGCCTCGCCCCTGGCGTCGCGCCTGCAGGAGCACGGCTATCACGTGCAGTGGGTGCAGGACCCGGTGGAAATCCAGGCGATTCGCGCCAGCCTGCCGGACGACGGCCCCGTCGTTGTCGTGGCGGACGCGGCGCTGCAACCGCAGCTGCAGGATCTGGAGATGACCAGTCACCCCCACATCCTGCCGGTGATCTACCTGGCCGGGCAGGATTCGTTCGAGCTGCGTTACCGGGTGGCGGAAAGCGGCGCGGGCGGCCTGTTCCTGCGGCCGGTGGACGTGCCGGCGCTGGTGGAGCGGATCGAGGCGGCCGTCGGCGAGTTTCAGTCGGCCCGGCGCAGCCGCGTGATGCTGGTGGATGACGACCGTGCCCGGGTGATGCATGCCCAGGCGGTGCTGGCGTCGGCCGGCATGGAAGTCCGGGTGGTGGTCGAGCCCGCCGACATCCTGGCCCAGTTGCCCGCGTTCCGACCGGACATCCTGTTGCTGGAAACCCGGGTTGGTCCTTGCAGTGGACCCGTGCTGGCCCGGATGGTGCGCCTGCAGCCGGAGTGGCAGGATCTGCCGGTGGTGTTCCTGACGGCCGGCCCCGGCGATGTCGACCAGGACGCCCTGGATACCGAAGACGTCCTGACCGGCCCGCTGACCGACCGATCGCTGATCACTGCCGTCCGCTCCCGCTGTTATCGCGCCCGGCAGATGGCCCGCCAGATTTCCCGGGACCGCCTGTCCGGCACCCTGGTCGCCTCGCGCATCCGCCAGGCGGTGGCGCGCGAGCATGCGCAGGTTCGTCGTCACGGCCGTCGTTCCGTAGTGGCCATCCTCGACCTGGACGATTTCCGCCAGTTGAACCGGGATTACGGCCACACCTCCGGCGATATCGTGATCCGCAGCCTGGCGGATGTGCTTCGCCAGCGTCTGCGCAGTTCCGACCTGATCGGTCGATACGGCGGGGAGGAGTTCGTGGTGCTGCTGCCGGACTGTACCGATGAGCAGGCCCGCGGGGTTTTCGAGGCGATTTGCGAGCAGTTCTCGGCGCTGGAATTCCAGTCCGGTGTCCGGTCATTCCGCGCCACACTCAGTGTCGGTCTGGTGGAGCTGGGGACGTTCGCCAGTGCCGACGCCGCGCTGGCCGCCGCCGATCAGGTACTCGCCGACCGGCAACCGGATGCCCAGCAGGACGTGCGCGTCTGGACGGCCAACGACTGATGGCCATCCTGATTCTGGAAGACGATCTTTTGGTGGCCGAACTGCTGGAAACTATCGTCCTGAGCCTGTATCCCCACGGCCGCGTCCGCCTCCTGGGCAGCTATCAGGATGCCGTCGCCGAGTGGCAGCCGGGCAAGGTTGATCTCATCCTTTGCGACTGGAACCTGCCGGACGGTTCCGGGCTGGATTTTGTGCGCCATGTCCGACGTCAGGATTCCGAGGTGCCCATTGTCATGATCAGCGGTCGTTCCGACCGTCAGTCCGTCCTGATGGCGGCCAAGCACCACATCAATGGCTTTATCACCAAGCCGTTCGACGTCACGGTAGTGCACGATCGCCTGAAGAGCCTACTGGTGGAGGGTGAACCTGCGAGCTATGCCATCGGCGGGCCGGAACCCCTGTTCGCCGACGCCATGGAGGGGCAGATCCTGCTGCCCACCAGTCTGGACCCGGCCAGCATGCTGGAGTTGATGCATCGGGACGACCTGATCTCACCGAGCCAGCTGGCGGAACGCTGGCGGGACGAGACCTCCCTGGTGATGCGCCTTCTTGATGTCGCCAACGGCAGCTCCTATCGCCGCAGCGGCGAGTCCGTCGACTCCCTGCGGGATGCCATTAACACCCTCGGTGTGGACATGGCATTGAACATTGCTCTGGGCATGGCACTGGATCATGCCCACGACCTCAGCGATCCCCGCCTGCAAGACAAGGCAAAAACCTACGCTGAGCTGAGTGACCGGGTCGCCCTGGAGGCCAGCCGGTTGGCCCGTCAGCTGGGCCAGGATCCGGTGCTGTGCTACACCGCGGGGCTGATGGGACGGATCGGTGAACTGGCGGTGCTCAGCGTCCTGCAGCAATACCTGGGCGCCGGCGGCGAGCTGTCCGACGCCGACATCGACGATCTGATCCGGGACTGGGCCCAGCCGCTGGGCAATCGACTGAAAGTCCAGTGGCGCCTGCCGCTTCAGCTGCGGGATCTGGTGGGCGCGATCCACAGCCTGCCCCACGGAGCCACCCACCAGAGCCGGCTGATCATGCGGGCCGCGGCCCTGTTTGCCGACGGGGCCCGGGAGTCTCCGGAATACCGCACGTTGATGCGCCGGTTGGGTAGCGAGCCGCCCGCGTCGGAAGGAGCTGACCATTGACCCCGACGGCCCGATGGCGGAGGATGCGCCGCGCTCACGACAACCGCTGGAATGATCGACAATGACGGACCTTGAACGCGTGCTGTGTGTAGAGGACGAGCCGGACATCCGGGCGGTCGCCGAGCTCGCCCTCGGCGCCATTGGTGGCCTTGAGGTGATCGTTTGCGCGTCCGGCGAGGAAGCGCTGCAGGTGGCACCGGTAAACGCGCCCCAGCTGATCCTGCTGGATGTGCTGATGCCCGGCATGGATGGCCCGGAAACCCTGTCTGCGCTGCGCCGGATTCCGGCGGTCGCGGCGGTGCCGGTGGTGTTCATGACCGCCCGGGCCGACCCCGACGAACAGGCGGCCTACCGGGCGCTGGGGGCGGCAGGCACCATCGCCAAGCCCTTCGACCCCATGACGCTGGCGGAATCGGTCCGGGCGATCTGGCGTGAGCAGTCGACCGGGTAACGCGGGCGCTTGTTCGCCCCGGGAAATCATGCCACGCTGACTCTGGGAATTTTTGGACATTGTCTGGATAATTCCGGATTTCGGGTCCAGGTCCACAAATCCCCGACTGCCCGGCGTGCGTAACAGGATGGACCGCATCCTGATTCAGGGAACGTCCGTCCGGAGGCGGGAACGTGCCCGAACACTAATCATTGCGTGCTGGAGCAGAAACGAGATCCCGGCCGGCCACAGCGAAAAGGAGAGCAGAATGAGGCAAATCATGGGACGTTGGCTGGCCGGTGTCATGCTGGCCCTGGTCACACTGTCCGTACAGGCGGATGCCCCGCTGACCGACGAGCGGCTCGACAACCTGTTGGGGGCCATGGACGAGCTGCAGCCGGTGATGGAGCAAGTGAGTCAGCGTCTGGCATCGCTGCCGGAAGACGAGCGTCCGCCGCGGCTGGATCCCCGGGCCGAGGATTTCGATCCGGAAGCCATGGCCGAGAGCATGACGGAAGCGCTGGAGAAGGTCGACGCGGATTCCGACGTGCGCCGCGTGGCGGAAAAGAACGGCTTTGATTCCGTGGAAGAGCTGCTGGAAGTGCAGGCCCGGGTGATGATGGGCTTCCTCGCCCAAACCCAGGAAGCCATGATGAACAACCCCAATGTGCCGGAGCAGGCGCGTCAGAAAATGAAGCAGCAGTTCGGCAACATCGCCGACAAGGTGTCGGACAACGACCGCGAAGTGCTCGAACGGAACAAGCAGAAAATCATGGACTTCATGCAGGCCCAGGCGCGCAAGCAGCAGAATATGCAGCAACAGCAGCCGACCAACTGATACGCATCACCGAACGGAGACCCGATGGCCACTGAACAGCCCGCCGAGAACCTGCGCGACAAGCTCAACCTGGAAACCGCCCAGATTCCCTGGCGTGACCTGCAGACCTATTTTGCCCGCGGGCAGGTGGTGTTCGTGGCCGAGTCGCTGGACCTGCTGGCCGTGGCCGAGGCTCTGGCCGCTGACGATAAGGCCCGCTTCCAGCAGTGGATGGCGGACGGCACGATCGGCGACGTACCGGCCGACCGTGCCCAGTCCTGGTACGACGCCGAAGCGCCGGTCTGGGCTGTTGTGGTTGCCCCCTGGGTGCTGATCCAGGATCGCACTACCCGTAATTGACGACCGAGCTGCAGGACGATGCGATTCCGGTCGTTCTGCAGCCCTTCACCCAGTGGTCGAAACCTGACCTTCTGATCGGTTTTTGCTACACTCCCGCCTCCTTCCCGGCCACACCTGATCGTCCATTTCCAAGGAACGCCCTATGCTTGCCAGCGCGCTGCTGATCCTGGTGCCTCTCTTTGTCGGTTTTGCCTTCCACGTCGAGAATCGCCGTGTACTGTCAACGATCAACCATTCGCTGGAAGCGTTGGTGTATCTCATTCTGGCTCTGCTCGGCATCAGCCTGGGCCAGCTTGAGGGATTGGCGGAGCAATTGAACCGGATGACCGGTCAGGTGCTGGTCCTGGTTTTCGGATTGCTGATCGCCAACGTTGCCGGCCTCTGGTTGTGGCATCGCTGGCAGCCAATGACGCTGGCAGCGGCCGAGGACAGTCAGGGCAATGTGGGTTACCGGCGTTTGTTCCTCGGTGCGGCAAAACCACTGCTGGCGGTGATTGCCGGCATGGCGCTGGGCCACTGGCTGTTGCCCGCAGTGAGCTGGATCGAGGACGTGGCCAGCGGGGCGCTGATGCTCCTGCTGCTGCTGATCGGCCTGCAGTTGCGTAATGCCGGTCTGTCCCTGCGGCGCCTGCTGATGAACCGGCAGGGTCTGGGGATTGCTGTCACCCTGGCGCTGACCTCGCTGCTGGCGGGCCTGGCGATCGCGCCGTTTTATGATCTGCCCCTGATGCATGTGTTGGCGCTGACGTCGGGCTTTGGCTGGTATTCCCTGTCGGGCATCGTGGTGGGGGATGCGTTGGGGCCGGCCTGGGGCGGCGTGGCGTTTCTCAACGATGTCCTGCGGGAAATCATCGCCCTGGTGCTGATTCCATTGATCATCGCCCGGCGGCCAGCCATGGCCATCGGCTACGGCGGCGCCACCGCCATGGACTTCACCCTGCCGATCATCCGCCGCAGCGGCGGCCTGGAAACCGTGCCCGTCGCGATCGCCTCGGGTTTCATCCTGTCCTTCCTGTCGCCCGTTCTGATGGGCCTCTTCCTCGCCGGCTGACGCCGGCCTTGCTGGCGCGCTTCGATCTCTCCGGACGCGCGCAAATCAATTGAGTTCTAATCGAATAGGCGGTTGCCGTTATCGGCGGCAAGGCCTTGTTGTCGCTGAAATTCGGCCGATATCGGCTGATTGATTCTGCATCGCACTCAAATTCGGATCCGGAAAGCCGGTTTGATATTTAGTGCTCGAATGACTAAGCTATCCGCATTGAATGAGTGTTCAATGAATTGAATGAGTGTTCAAAGTCGTTTCATGAGGTGGGTATGGCAAGGCTGGATGTGGAATCGATCCGGCGTCAGCAGTTGATTGACGCCACGCTGAAGGTCATCGAGGAGCACGGTTTCCAGGGTGCGACGATCGGCAAGATCGCCAAGGCGTCCGGCATGTCCGTGGGGATTGTGAGTCATTACTTCGGCGGTAAGCAGGGGCTGCTCGAAGCGGCCATGCGTCATCTGCTGGCGACGTTGGGCGGAGATGTGCAGCGGCTGATGCAGGAACGCCCGGACACCCCGCGCGAGCGCCTGATGGCCATCGTCGACGCCAACTTTTCCAGCGTGCAGACCGATCCCCAGTCTGCCAAGACCTGGCTGGCGTTCTGGACCCAGGCCATGCACAGCCCCGCGCTGATGCGCCTGCAGCGCGTCAACGAACGCCGCCTGCTGTCCAACCTGCAATTCTATCTCCGTGACCTGATGCCTGCCGAACGGGTATTGGGCACGGCCCAGACCATCGCCGCCCTGATCGACGGTTTCTGGCTGCGTGCCGCCATGAGTGAGGGCCGCATCGAGCCGGACCAGGCCGTGGCCCTGTGCAAGACCTACATCGATCAGGCCATCGACGCGAACAATGGAGATCCCGCATGACCCTTCCCGTTTATTCGTCTTTTGTGGATGGCCGTTTCCTGGCCAATCAATCCGGTGACACCTTCGACGTGGTGAATCCGGCCACCGGTGAGGTGATTTACCGGGTCGAGCAGGCCGACGAGTCGGTCATGCAGGCTGCCGTGGAAAGCGCCGAGCGCGGTTTCCAGGAATGGTCGGCGCTGACCGGCCTGGAGCGCGGTCGAATTCTCAACCGCGCCGCGGCGCTGCTGCGTGAGCGCAACGACGAGCTGGCCCGTGTCGAGGTGCTGGACACCGGCAAACCCTGGCAGGAAGCCAGCGTGGTGGACGTGGTCACCGGCGCCGACGCGGTGGAGTATTTCGCCGGCCAGGCCTCCAGCATCGAAGGCATCAGCCAGCCGATCGGCCCCGATTTCTTCTACACCCGGCGCGAGCCGCTGGGCGTGTGCGCCGGCATCGGCGCCTGGAATTACCCGCTGCAGATCGCCTGCTGGAAATCCGCCCCGGCGCTGGCCTGCGGCAACAGCATGATCTTCAAACCGTCCGAGGAAACGCCGCTGGGCGCGATCAAGCTGGCCGAAATCTACATCGAGGCGGGCGTGCCGGCGGGCGTGTTCAACGTGGTGCAGGGCGATTATCGCGTCGGCCAGATGCTGACCGCCGATCCCGCCATCGCCAAGGTCTCCTTTACCGGTGAAGCGGCCACCGGCCGGACCGTCATGGGGGATGCTTCGAAGTCACTCAAGTCCGTCACCATGGAACTGGGCGGCAAATCGCCGCTGGTGGTGTTCGACGACGCCGACCTGGAGCAGGCAGTGTCCGCCGCCATGCTGGGCAACTTCTACACCCAGGGTGAAATCTGCACCAACGTCACCCGGGTTTTCGTGCAGCGCGGCGTCTATGAAGACTTCCTGGAAGCGGTGGCCCGTCGTACCGAGGACAACATCGTCGCCGGCGATCCCATGGACCCGCGAACCAACCTGGGCGCGCTGATCAGTGCCGATCACCGGGACAAGGTGATGGGCTTTATCGAGAGTGGCAAACAGGAGGGCGCTCGCCTCGTTGTGGGCGGTACCGAACTGAGTCCGGCCGGCGTCGAAAACGGCTATTTCGTGGCGCCAACGGTGTTTGCCGACTGCCGCGACGACATGGCCATCGTGCGCGAGGAAATCTTTGGGCCGGTGATGTCGGTGTTGCCGTTCGATGACGAGGACGAGGCCGTTCGCCGCGCCAACGACACCGATTATGGCCTGGCAGCCGGCGTGATGACCCGCGACTTGCTCAAGGCGCACCGGGTGATTCACCGCCTGCAGGCGGGCATCTGCTGGATCAACAGCTACGGCGCGTCGCCGGCGGAAATGCCGGTGGGCGGTTACAAGCTGTCCGGCCTGGGCCGGGAAAACGGTCGCGAGGCGATCGAGCACTACACCCAGACCAAGTCCGTTTACGTCGGCATGGCGCCGCTCGAAGCGCCGTTCTAACGTCAGCCATTGAAAGACGTGCCGACGGGATGGCTTGGCCGGGACACGCTGTGAATACGTCCCTGTACGCTCGACCGGGGCCATCCAGGCCCCGGACGGTCCCGGCCAAGCCTTCCCGTCGCCACTGACCCGGTTATTGACTGCAAACCGCAGGGGAGTCTGTTTTGAATTTTGATCGTGAGTTTGACTACGTGGTGGTGGGCACCGGTTCAGCCGGTTGCGTACTGGCAAACCGCCTGACCGAGGATGGCCAGGACCAGGTGCTCGTGCTGGAAGCGGGCAAGAAGGACAACACCTGGAAGATCCACATGCCGGCGGCCCTCATGTACAACCTCATGGACGACAAGTACAACTGGTACTACCACACCGAACCCCAGGAACACATGGACAACCGCCGCCTGTACTGGCCGCGCGGTAAGGTCTGGGGCGGTGGTTCCGCCCTCAACGCGATGGTGTATATCCGCGGCCACGCCTACGACTACGACCGCTGGCACGACGAGGGCGCCAGCGGCTGGCGCTACCAGGACGTGCTGCCTTACTTCCGTAAGGCGGAAACCCGCGAGAAGGGCGCCGACGACTACCGGGGCGGCAACGGTCCGCTCAACGTGCACACCGGCGACGAGCCCAACCCGCTGTTCGACGCTTTCATCGAAGCGGGCCAGCAGGCCGGCTACCCGTTCACCGACGACATGAACGGCTACCAGCAGGAAGGGGTCGGCCTGATGGACATGACCATCAAGCAGGGCAAGCGCTGGAGCGCGGCCCAGGCCTACCTGCGCCCGGTGCTGGAGCGGCCCAACCTGACCGCCGAAACCGGCGCCATGACCCATCGCATCCTGTTCGACGGCGACACCGCCGTGGGCGTGGAATACGTGCAGGACGGCAAGACCGTCCGCGTCGCCGCGCGCAAGGAAGTGATCGTCAGCGGCGGGGCCATCAACTCGCCGCAGCTGCTGATGCTGTCCGGCATTGGCCCGGCGGCCGACCTGGAAAAGCACGGCATCGACGTGAAGGTGGATCGTCCGGGGGTCGGCCAGAACCTGCAGGACCACCTGGAACTCTACGTCCAGCACGAGTGCAAGGAGCCGGTCACGCTCTACAAGTACACCACCCAGCCGGGCAAGACGATTGCCGGCGTGAAGTGGTTCCTTAACCACGACTGGGGTGCCTGCCGCACGGCGCACCTGGAAGCGGGCGGTTTCATCCGCAGTGAGGCCGGCGTGCGGCATCCGGACATCCAGTTCCACTTCCTGCCGTCGCAGGTGCTGGACCACGGCCGCAAGGACGCCGAATGCCACGGCTTCCAGGTGCACGTCGGCCCCATGCGGCCCACCAGCCGCGGCTACCTGACCCTGAAATCGGACAAGCCGGGGGATCACCCGATCATCCAGCCCAACCTGCTCAGCACCGAGCGGGACCGCTGGGAGATGCGGGAGAGCGTCAAGCTGACCCGGGAGATCTTCCAGCAGAAGGCGTTCGATCGCTTCCGCGGCCAGGAACTGCGCCCGGGCGCCGACATGACCTCCGATGCCGATATCGACGCCTTTGTACGTCAGTACTCGGACAGCGCGTACCACCCATCCTGCACCTGCAAGATGGGCAGCGCCGATGACCCGATGGCGGTCGTCGATGAGCAGGCCCGGGTCTACGGCGTGCAGAACCTGCGCGTGGTGGACGCCTCGATCATGCCCAGCGTGGTGAGCGGCAACCTGAACGCCCCCACCATCATGCTGGCCGAAAAATGCGCGGATCACATCCGCGGCCGGGACCCGCTGACCCCGATGCCTGTTGACGTCTGGGAGCACCCGGACTGGCAGAACAAGCAGCGATAAGCAGAGCGCCCGGAGTGGCGCGATAACGACAACGACGATGTTTCAAAAACAGAAGCACTTTCAAAACCAAGAGGCACGCCGGGAGACTCCGGTGCGGCCTCAAGCTGGAGAAAGGAGATAACGATGAAGAAGTTTTTGCTGGCTCTTGGCAGTCTCATGCTGAGTGGCGCCGCGGTCGCCGCGCCCAATCAGGAATGCAAAACCGTGCGGTTTGCCGACGTGGGCTGGACCGACATCACCGCCACCACCGCACTCACCTCCGAAGTGCTGGAAGGCATGGGCTACAAGGCCAAGGCTAACGTCCTGTCCGTGCCGGTCACATACCGGTCCCTGAAAAACAAGGACATCGACGTGTTCCTGGGCAACTGGATGCCCACCATGGAAGCGGATATCCGCCCGTACCTGGAGAGCGGTGACGTGGAATCCCTGCGCACCAACCTGACCGGCGCCAAATACACCCTGGCGGTACCCCAGTACGTCTACGACGCCGGCGTCCACAGCTTTGCCGACATCGCCAAGCACGCGGACCAGTTCGACAATCGCATCTACGGCATTGAGCCGGGCAACGACGGCAACCGCCTGATCCAGGACATGATCGACAAGGATGCCTTCGGCCTGAAGGATTTCCGGGTGGTCGAATCCAGCGAAGCCGGCATGCTGTCCCAGGTGGGCCGCGCCGTGCGTCGCGACAACTGGATCGTCTTCCTGGCGTGGGAACCGCATCCCATGAACGCCAATTACGACCTGAAATACCTGGACGGCGGTGACGACTACTTCGGTCCGAACTATGGCGGTGCCACCGTGCACACCAACGTCCGCAAGAACTACACCCAGGATTGCCCGAACGTCGGCAAACTGCTGAACAACCTGGAATTCTCCCTGACCATGGAAAACGAAGTGATGGGTCTGATCCTGGACGACGGCATGGAGCCGCGTGATGCCGCGCACCAGTGGCTGTCCAACAACCCGGCCGCGCTCGACAAGTGGCTGGACGGCGTGACCACCATCGACGGCCAGCCTGCGCTGCCGGCGGTCAAGGCCAGCCTCAAGTAAGCCTTTCGCCTCCTGCCGCTGGCCATGAAGGCCGGCGGCAGGAACGCCTTTGAATCTGAAAAGACACGACACCATGAGCTGGATAACCGAGCATCAATTGCCATTCGGCGACTTCATGGAAGAGGTTGTCAATTTCCTGATCGACAACGGCAGCGGCTTCTTCGATGCCGTTTCCGAAAACCTGGGCGGCCTGATCCATGGTCTGACGGACGGCCTCCTGTGGGTACCGCCGGGTGTGATGGTGGCCCTGTTCACCGTGGCCGCCCACCTGCGCCACCGCCGCTGGGGCCTGACCGCCTTTACCCTGATCAGCTTCCTGTTGATCTGGAACCTGGGCTATTGGGAAGACACCATGGCGACCCTGTCGCTGGTGCTGTACGCCACCATCCTGTGTGTGGTCATCGGGATACCGCTGGGCATCTACGCAGCGCATCACCAATGGCTGTACAAAGGCCTGCAGCCGATCCTCGACCTGATGCAGACGATCCCCCCGTTCGTCTACCTGATCCCGACCCTGACCCTGTTCGGTCTGGGGGTGGTGCCGGGCGTGATTTCCACGGTGATCTTCGCGATTGCCGCCCCGGTACGACTGACTTACCTGGGCATTTCCCAGGTGCCGACCGAGCTGGTGGAAGCCGGTAAGGCCTTTGGCTGCACCAACCGCCAGCTGCTGTTCCGGGTGGAATTGCCCGCCGCCATGAGCTCCATCGGCGCCGGCATCACCCAGTGCATCATGCTGTCCCTGTCGATGGTGGTCATCGCCGCCCTGGTCGGCGCCGACGGTCTCGGCGTGCCGGTGGTCCGCGCCCTGAATACCGTGGATATCGGCAAGGGCTTTGAAGCCGGTCTGGCGATCGTCCTGCTGGCGATCTGGATGGACCGTTTCTTCCGTCAGAAAAACCCCGGGGAGAGTGCCGCATGATTGAACTCGAAAACGTCAATGTGGTCTTCGGCAAACAGCCCCAACGCGCCCTGCCGATGATCGAACAGGGGATGGACCGCGAGGCCATCCGTGCAAAGACCGACCTGGTGGTCGGCGTCCAGGGCGCCAACCTGTCCATCAAGAAGGGCGAGATCTGCGTGCTGATGGGCCTGTCCGGCTCCGGCAAGTCGAGCCTGCTGCGCTGCATCAACGGGCTCAACACGGTCACCAGCGGCAGCATCCGCATCGACCACGACGGCGAGTCGGTGGATTTCACCCACGCCAGTGAATCCGTGCAGCGGGACATCCGCACCCGCCGGGTCTCCATGGTGTTCCAGAGCTTCGCGCTGATGCCCTGGCTGACCGTCGAGGAGAACGTCGGCTTTGGTCTCGACCTGCAGGGGCTGAGCAAGTCCGAACGGCGCGAGAAAGTGAAGCGCCAGCTGGAACTGGTGGGCCTGCAGGACTGGGCCAAGCGCCGCCCGAACGAGTTGTCCGGCGGTATGCGCCAACGGGTGGGCCTGGCCCGCGCCCTGGCCACCGAATCCGAAATCCTGTTGATGGACGAGCCGTTCTCGGCGCTGGATCCGCTGATCCGCAACCAGTTGCAGGACGAGCTGTTGAGCCTGCAGGCCGAGCTGCAGAAGACCATCGTCTTCGTCAGCCACGACCTGGACGAGGCGCTCAAGCTGGGTTCCCACATCGCCATCATGAAGGACGGCCAGATCGTCCAGCACGGCAAGCCGGAATCCATCGTGCTGCAGCCACAGAACGACTACGTGAAGAGCTTCGTGGCCAGCACCAACCCGCTCAACGTGCTGGCGGCGCGCTCGCTGATGCTGCCGATCGACGACGTACCGGCCGATGCCGACGGCAACCGCTGCCTGAACAAGCGCTACGACACCTGGCTGCATACGCCGGAACGATCGATGGAAGCCGTGGTGACCACCCAGGGGCAGACCTACCAGACCCAGAGCTGGCAGGAAGGCCAGGCCATCGACAGCCTGGAGCAGAAGCCCACCTGCATCGCCCCGTCCACGCCGCTGCGTGACGCGGTGGAGATCCGTTATTTCACCGGCCACAGCCTGTTGGTGGAAGACGGCGGCGCGATCGTCGGTGCCATCGGCGATCGTGAGCTGTACCACGCGATGCTGGGCAAGCACCTGGACGACAGCTAAGACGTTGGAGCCTCCGGTGGCTTTGGCCTAGGCTTGAACTGGGCCGGCTCACCGGAGGCGTCAATGCTCAACACATTCAATTTCCGTCATCTCTACTCGTTCTGGGTGATCGCCCGAGAAGGAGCGATCGCCCAGACCGGCGAACACCTGGACCTGGCCAGTTGATCAGGCCATAAAAGGCCGGATATCGATCTTGTAGGTGGCCGGATCCACCGCCCGGACGATGCGGTCCTGGTTGCCCGGAGCTGCGAGATCGAGGGTTTCCACCGGGATCTGCATCCGGAAACGGGTGTGATACATGAGGCGCACCAGCGGCAGGCGCTGGTCGTCCTCGTTGGCCTCGACGACCACGCCCAGCCGGCCACTCTCCAGCAGCACCATGGAGCCCACCGGGTAGATACCGATACAGCGGATGAACTGGCGGACCAGTTCCGGGTCCAGGTGATCGCCGCTCCATTCCATCAGTTTCTTGAGCCCCTGGGTGGGCGTCATGCCCTTGTGATAGACCCGGTTGGCGGTGATGGCGTCGTATACGTCGGCGATGGCCACCATGCGTCCGTAAAGGGAGATTTCGTTTCCCCTGAGTCCGGCGGGATAGCCGCTGCGGTCCATACGTTCGTGATGCTGGGCTGCGGTCAGCAGGGTGAGCTCGCCAATGCCTTCGGTGCTGGCCAGGATGTCGTGGGAATGCACGGCGTGCTGCTTCATCACCTCGAACTCGTCCGGGCTGAGGCGACCGGGCTTGTGCAGGATGGCGTCGGGGGTCAGGATCTTGCCGATGTCGTGCAGCAGGGCGCCGACCACCGTCTGTTGCAGGGCATCGAGCGGGTGTTTCATCGCCTTGCCGAAGATCGACATCAGCACACTCAGGTTGACCGAGTGTTCCAGCAGGTAGTTGTCCTTCTCGCGGATCCGGCCGAGGCACGCCATGGCGTTGGCGTTTCGGAACACCGAGCCCTGCAGGTTTTCCGCCAGTTCATGCACCGGGGCCAGATCAATCGCTTTGCCCAGCTTCACGTCCTGCATCACGTTGCCGACCAGGCTCTGGGTCTCGGAATGGATGCGTTTGGCGATGACGATTTCCTCGTCCAGGGCCGCGCGGGGTTTCATCAGTGGCTTGAGGCCACCGGCCTGCTGGAGCAGGGTTTCGTTGCGCTGGTCAACGGCGGCGGCCGGCACGGCATCGGGAGAGTCCAGGCCTTTGTCCGTATCGATGTAAACGTGGTAAACACCCAACCGGCTGATCTTCTCGATCGTCTCGTCCCGCCGAATCACGCCGCGGCGCCGGTTGTTGTTGTGGGGAATCCAGTCGTTGTTCAGGTCGGTGATGTACATACCGACCCTCAGTGCCTTTATAGGAATCCGCTTGATCATGCTCACCCACTGGAATGCAGGAACCTGATTGCCTGAAACGCAATAAATGTCAGGACCGTTCGCTATGATTCTAGACGACTGTCATGGGGCACCGGTCGTAAAATGCGGTTAAATTGGGCGCGTCCTCAGATGTCAGCCCGCGGAAAGAAGGTCCGCAGGCTGTTGGCGTAGGTGGTGGTGAGCACCTGCTCGATGGGCAGATCCTTCACCTCGGCGATCTTCTCCGCCACGAACGGAATGTAGAACGGCGCATTTTCCCGGCCGCGGTAGGGCACCGGCGTCAGGAACGGTGAATCCGTCTCCAGCAGCAGCTGCTCGATCGGCGTCATGCGGATGATGTCCCGCACGTTTTCCGCCTTGTTGAAGGTGGAAATGCCGTTGAACCCGAGGCACCAGTCCTGATCCAGGGCGTAGCGGGCCAGGCCGGGACCGGAGGTGAAGC
Source organism: Marinobacter sp. R17 (assembly GCF_003789045.1). Classification (NCBI taxonomy): domain Bacteria; kingdom Pseudomonadati; phylum Pseudomonadota; class Gammaproteobacteria; order Pseudomonadales; family Marinobacteraceae; genus Marinobacter; species Marinobacter sp. R17. The sequence continues at coordinate 54,647 of NZ_RHGZ01000011.1, forward strand.
TGTGGATGACGCCGCGGCGCTTGAGCGTACCCTCGAACTCCTTGAGGATCTCGATGGTGTCGTCGTCGGCCTCGCGACTGTGGATCACCACCGGGCGATCGGTGTCGCAGGCAATCTGCAGCTGGCGGCGGAACACATCCCGCTGCACGGTGCGATCGGCGTTGTCGTAGAAGTAATCCAGGCCGATCTCGCCGACGGCGACCATCTTCTCACCGCCCACGTGCTCGCGGATTTCTGCCTCGACGGCGTCGGTGTAGGTTTCCGCCTCGTGGGGGTGGATGCCCTGCGTACCGTACACCCAGTCCGCCTCGCCGGTCAGCTTGCGGACGGTAGCCAGGTTGTCCGGGGCCACGGCAATGGTGATCACCCGCTCCACGTTCACCCGCTGGGCCTCGGCCAGGGTTTCCGCCAGAGGGCGGTCCTTGAGGTAGTCCAGGTGGCAGTGGGTTTCGATGATCGGCTGCTCGAAAACGGGGATGTCGCGTCGTTTCTTGCTCATGAGCGGAACGTTGCCTGTGGCGTCACTGGGAATGAATTCTGACGCAGTCTACCATTTTGGACAGTGCCCCTCCCAATCCGCAGACGAGGCCCATGCCATGATGACCACACCGTTCAACGAGCGCTGGCGATACGATCCAACCCGGCCGTCACTGCACGATTACCCGGCTGATGTCGGGGACGACGACATTCCGTCCCTGGATACCAGTCTGGAGAACATCGGCGAGTACCAGCGCCGCCTATGGGCCAACCGGTCCCGGGCGGTATTGCTGGTCCTCCACGGCCTCGATGCCAGCGGTAAGGACAGCCTGATCCGGACGCTGTCGACTTACATGGATCCGGCCGGTTTCCACGCCTGGTCCTTCGCCCGGCCGCAGGGAGCGGAAACCCGACACGACTTCCTCTGGCGTGTCGTCCCGTTGCTGCCGGCCTATGGTGAATTGGCGGCCTTCAACCGCAGTCATCACGAGGCGGTGATTGCCGAGCGCCTGTGGCCGATCCATGCTCCGGAGGACTACAACTGGCAGGCCCGATACGAGGCCATTCGCAGCTTCGAGACGCATCTCGCCCGGGAAGGCACAACGGTCATCAAATGCTGGATCCGGCTCAGCGGCGATGAACACCGTCGTCGGTTGATCAAGCGCCTCGACGAACCGCGCAAGCGCTGGAAGTTCGATCCGTCCGACGTGGAAGCCTTCGAGCGCCGGGAGGAGTTGCTGGCCTGTGCCGGGGAGGCCATTGCCGCCACCCACACAGCCGAGGCGCCCTGGTTCATCATCCCCGGCGATCGCAAGTCCGTTGCCCGGTCCATCGTGGCCGCCCTGGTCGACGAACAGCTTCAGGCCCTGGCGCCGGATTATCCAGTAGAGGACGAGAAGACCCTCAAGGCCTACCGGAAACTGCTGGGCGGCGATTGACCCCAAGGGCGATCAGGGAGCCTGCCGGAAACGCAGGATCCGCCGCCCGTCCTGCGGGTCGCCGATGCTGTCGGCCTGCACCCTGAACGTCTGCCACAGTCGCTCCGGAGTGAGTACGTCTTCAGGCGGCCCCAATGCCACCAACCGACCGGCGTCCAGGACGCCAACGCGGTCGCACGCCATCGCCTGGTTCAGGTCGTGCAATGCGATCACCACGGTCACCGGCAACCGCCGCACCAGGCTGAGGATGGCCAACTGGTGCTGGATATCCAGGTGGTTGGTGGGCTCGTCCAGCAGCAGGATGCGGGGTTGCTGGGCCAGGGCCCGGGCGATGTGGACCCGCTGGCGTTCGCCGCCGGACAGGGTGTGCCAGAGCCGGTCGGCAAACGGCCGCATATCGACGTCGTCCAGCGCCCGGTCAACGTGGGTGTCGTCTTCGTCCGTCCAGAAGCGCAGCGGCGACAGGAACGGCGTGCGACCCAGGGCAACGGCATCGCGCACGCAGAGCCGGTCGCTGGTCTCGGCCTGTTGTTCGACCAGGGCAATCGACCGGGCGATGGTGCGCCGCCTGAGTCCGGCGAGCGGGCGACCGTCCACGCGAACGCAGCCCCGGGCCGGTCGGCGCAGGCCAGCCAGTAGCCGCAACAGGGTCGACTTGCCGGAGCCGTTGGGACCGACCAGGGCGAAGGTTTCGCCGGGCCGGATGGTCAGGCTCACGTTATCCAGCAGGGTGCGGCCATGGATGCGGGTCCCGAGATGTTCGGCGGTCAGTTTCATGCCTTGCCCGCTCCCCGGACCAGGATCAGGGCGAACGCCGGTGCCCCGATCAGCGAGGTGATCACGCCGATGGGCAGCACCTGGCCGGGCACCAGGATGCGGGACAGGATGTCCGAACCGACCAGGAACACGGCGCCGGCCAGGGCCGAAGCCGGTACCAGCCGGGCGTGGCGGCTGCCCACCAGCAGGCGCATGGCGTGGGGAATCACCAGGCCGACGAAGCCGATGGCGCCAACCATCGACACCATCACCGCCGTTACCAGGGCGGTCACGGCAATCAGCACGCCCCGGACCGGACGCACCGCTACGCCCATGGACGCGGCGCTGTCTGCGCCAAAGGTGAAGGCATCCAGGGCGCGCATGTACCACAGGCACACCCCCAGCCCGACCAGGGCGGTTGGTACCGCCAGGGCGACGTCGTCCCAACGCACTCCGGACAGGCTGCCCATCAGCCAGAACAGGATGCCCCGGGCCTGCTCGGCGCTGGCCGACTTGGCAATCATGAAGGCCGTCAACGCGTTGAACAGCTGGGCGCCGGCAATGCCCGCCAGGATGATCGCCCCGGCCGCCTGCATGCCCCGCCTGGCGGCGTGGGCCAGCACCACCACCAGGCCGAAGGCCAGGGCCGCGCCGGCAAAGGCGCCCGCTGACAGGCCGATGGCACCCGCGCCCAAACCCAGCACGGTGACCGCCACCGCCCCGGTCGACGCCCCGGCCGAAAGCCCCATGAGAAACGGATCCGCCAACGCATTGCGCAGCAGCGCCTGCAGTACCACCCCGGTCAGTGCCAGCCCGGCGCCGCAGCAGGCGGCGACGATGGCGCGGCTGAGCCGGTAGCTCCAGACGATGCCGGCATCGATGCGGTCAACCGGGTAACCGGCATCCCACAGGCGGTTGGCCAGCACTTTGAGAATGGTGTCCACGGGAATCCGCGTCTCGCCGATGGCGGTGCCGGCCACCAGGGCGATCGCCAGCACCAGCGGGGTCAGCCACAGCCAGTGCAGGCGCGGCGCCACCGGCACCGGCAGGGATATGACGCGGCTCATCGGTCGAAGCTCATTCCGGCCAGGGCGTCCGACAGGGAGTCGAGGCCAAAGATCGTGCGCAGGGTGGCGCTCATGGCGTGGGCGTCCATCGGTACGATGTGGCCTTCCCGCACCGCGGTCATCTGGCTGGCGACGGGGTCGTTGTGCAGGAAATCGAGCTTCTTCCGGATGTCGTCGGCCGGGTAGCGGCGACGGTCCATCTGCGCGATCACGATCAGGTCCGGGTCGGCCCGGGCAATGGTCTCCCAGCCGACGGTTGGCCATTCCTCATCGGACTCGACCACGTTGCGGATGCCGAGTTTGTCCATCATGTAGCCCGGCGCGCCCAGACGACCGGCGACGAAGGGAGCCGCGGCCAGGTCGGTGGACGAAAACCAGAAGACCGCGGACAGGTCTTTTGGCAGGTCCAGCCCATGGGCGCGTTCGATGGCCCGGGTTTCCCGGCCTTTCAGGTCGGTGATCAGGTCCTCCCCGGCGTCCTGCACGTCAAAGATCGTGGCAAGCTGGCGGATGCCCTTGTAGATGGACTGCGTGGAGAAGGCGGCGACCCGCGTGCCATCACCGCCGGTGGCGTTGTCCTTGGTGTCGCAGTCCGCCGGCAGGATGTAAGTGGCGATACCCAGGTCGGCGAATTGCTGGCGGGTGCCCACCGAACCGGTCGGGCCCACGTGCCATTCGTATTGCACGGTCACCAGGTCCGGGTGTTTGTTGACCACCGCCTCGAAGCTCGGGTCGTTGTCGGCGAGGCGCGGTACCCGGTCGTTGATGGCCCTGAACTGGGGCAGTACCGGGGTGAACCAGACCGACGTGCCGGCCACCCGATTGCCCAGTCCCAGGGCGTAGAGCGTTTCGGTGGCGGACTGGCCGATGGTGACGGTGTACTCCGGGGCGGCGTCGAAGCGAATCTCCCGACCGCAGTTATCCAGCGTCAATGGGTAAGCGGTCGGGTCCGCCGCGGCGTTGGTCGCGGTCAGTGTAAGCAGGACCGGCAGGGACCGGCGGACGAGTCGCCAGAACGGGAACCGCCCTGGAGCAGTGAGACGGAATGTGACCAACATGACGTGACCTCCTGGGATCGCTATCGAAGCGCAGCGACTATAATGGTTATGTTATAACATAACAATAAGGTTTCACGGCCGATAGCAAGAGGGTTCAGGAAGCTGTAAAGGAATCCGTATGATGGGAATGGTCCTTCCTTTCCCCGGGGCACCCCGCCCGGCGTCGTGAATCGGATGGTCGGCAGGTCTCCTGACTGACGGGTCGTGGCGCGTCCTGCCTTCCCGGGGGATCCCAGTGGCTTGGTGATTGGACGTCGCTCGCCGCCTACAGTTGCGGGGGCAGTTTCGGTTCGCGGCCGTGGCCGCGGCGAATTCCCTATTAATTCCCGGAGGAAACCGACGCGTCGAGCATAAACAGGTTGATCGGGAGGGGCAAGCGCCAGCGTATAGTCAACCGATGGTATGGCCTGAATTATTCGGCAAAGCCGGAGGCGCTGGCCTAAACTGTGATTCCGGACCGGTGACCCGGCGCCCGGGCTATTCAGGCACCTTTGGGGTGCCGTCGTTGAGCAGCGAGCCGTATGATTGGATTGATCCAGAAGATTTTATTGGAACTGGTTGAGCGCGAGGGTGGGGCCAAAGCGCTCGCAGACGTCACACGCCGGGCCGGATTGGCAGACGTGCCGGATTTCCGGATCGATACGGATTATCCGGATGATGAGTGCCTGCGTCTGATCGAGGCGACCCAGGCCGTTTTCGGCCTGGACGAGGAGGCCCTGTATCGCCTCTACGCCGATGCGTTCATTGTTGAATCGCGTCGGCTGTTTCCCATGTTCTACAGGATGTCCCCAACGGCGCGGGATTTTCTGGAACGCCAGCCCCGCGTTCATGACACCTTGGCGTCCAGCCTGCGCAACGAAGCCAGTCGTGAGCGGGTGCGCGACAAGTTTGCCATTCGCCGTGAGGGCGAGGATCTGGTGGTCACCTACGGCTCACCCAATCGCCTGTGCGGCCTGTATGAGGCGCTCTTCGATCGATTGTTGCAGGAATACGGCGAGGCCGGCGAGTTGAGTGTCCGGACCTGTCAGAAACGGGGGGATCCGGTCTGCACCTTCTGCCTGCGCACGGAGACCGCCATTGACTGACTCGGAAAAGCGCCTGCGTGAGGAAATCAACGCGATTGCCGACCAGCTGTGCCAGGCGATCGACGGGCGATTCGACTTTCATGTGAACTCCGGGTCGGACGACCTGGATGTGCAGAAGCTGTCCGTGCTGTCCAATTTCGTACTCGAATCGGTCCGGCGCAACCTGGAGGCGCTGGAGCGAACCCGGGACGAACTGGAGGAGCGGGTAGCCGAACGAACCCGGCGACTGGATCTGGTGATTGAAGGCGCCAACGACGGCGTCTGGGAATGGGACCTGGAGACCGACAGCATCCAGGTGTCCCAGCGCTGGCTGGTGCAGTGCGGCCGCCCCAGTCTGGGTGCGCGGTGTGAACCGGACGTCTGGATCGACATGATCCATCCCGCCGACCGATCCGATTTCCGGCAGGCCCTGCACGATCACATCAACGGCCTGACGGCCCGCTTCCGGGCCGAGTTCCGGTTATCCAATGGCCGCGGTGGCTACCGCTGGATGGTGGCCCGCGGGATCTGTGACCACGATCCGCAAACCGGCGTTGCCCGCATGATCTCCGGCACCCAGGCGGACGTGACCCTGCAGAAATTCATTAATCCCGTCACCGGCTTTCCCAACAGCCAGTATCTGGAAACCATCCTTGATGAACGCATGCGCGCTCAGCAGTCCGGCCACCTGGACCTGGTGGTGCTGGCCCTGCCCAATTACGCCCTGGTGCGCGAGACCCTGAACGGCCGGGAAAGCGGGATCCTGGCGGGGGAGTTGCGTCGGCGTATGGAGGAGTGTGTGCGCAATGGCGAACTGATCGCCAGTCTGTCCGACAGTACCACCGCCATCCTGATCAACAGCCCCGACCCGAACGCAGGCCTGGACCGTGCCGGCGATGTCCAGCGGGCCTTCGACCGGGTATTCCATGTGGAGAAACGCAGCGTCTGGCTCAGCGGTGTGGTCGGCCTGATGCCGGTGCGCGAAACCCGCCTGGAATCGGCCGATGCGGTGCTGCAGGCGACCCGTACCCTGATGCGCAAGGCCCGCCAGCAGGGAAGCGGGTCCTGCCTGCGCTATCACGACAGCATGAGCCGGGAGAATCTCGATCGCCTGGAAACCGAACAGTTGCTGCGTAATGCCTTGCGTCTGGGCTGGGTGGAGCCTTTCCTGCAGCCCCTGGTCAATCTGCAGGCCGGGCGGCTGAGTGGCTTTGAAGTCCTGGCCCGGATCCGCCATCCGGAGCGCGGCATCATTCCCCCGGACCAGTTCATTCCGGTGGCGGAAGAAACCGGACTGATCCGGGAATTGAGCGAGCGGTTGCTGGACCAGGTGATTCCCCTGTTCAACGACCCGAGGCTGGTCGAGGTCTACGGCAATGACTTCAATCTGGGCGTCAACCTGTCGCCGGTCCAGCTGCACGATCCCCATCTCGCCGAAAGCCTGCTGCGGCGGCTGTCGGAGGCGGGCATGTCGCCGGCTCGCTTCAAGGTGGAGATGACCGAAACGGCGGTGATGGCGGATTCCCGGGTGGCGGTCAAACTGATGAACGAACTGCGCGACGGCGGCATCGGTGTGGCACTGGACGATTTCGGCTCGGGCTATTCCTCCCTGGCGTATCTCCGCAATCTGCCCCTGGACTACCTCAAGATCGATCGCTCACTGGTTTCCGGACTGGACCGGGATCCTGAAAAGCGAGCCATCCTGGAAATGATCATTTCCCTGTGTGAACGGCTGAGACTGACGGTGGTGGTGGAAGGCATCGAGAACGATCTGGAATTGAGCTGCCTGATGGGGATGGGCGCCATGGTCGGTCAGGGCTTCCTGTTCAGCCGCCCCTTGCCGGTGGATGACCTGATTGCCAGCTTGCCGGCCGACGGTCTGTTGCAGCCGGTGGTCAAGCCGGTGTCCGACGGGCGACAATAGCGGCTCACCCCGTACTGATGACCCGGAATCACCGTTATGCCCAGTCGCGTCGAAATCCACTACTGCACCCAATGTCGCTGGCTGCTGCGCGCCGCCTGGATGGCGCAGGAACTGCTGACCACCTTCGAAGATGAGATTGGCGAGCTGGTCCTGAAGCCGGGCACGGGCGGCGTGTTCGAAGTCCGGGCGGACGACCAGACGGTCTGGTCGCGCAAGGCGGCCGGCCGCTTTCCCGACATCACCGAGCTCAAGCAGGCGGTCCGCGACGTCGTGGCGCCAGAGCGCCCACTGGGCCATGCCGATCGCAAAACCGATGACCGCTGAACCACGATGAAGGCTCCCGCCCAACAAAGCCACGACTGGGCCGAGCGCTGGTCGGCGCTCGACCGCTGGCTGACCGATCACGCCGATCTCTGGCAACCGGCCCCCTTCAGTTCACCGGCGCCCGACTGGTGCCGCCGGTATCCGGATATGGCGGCGTTTCTCGAGGAACGGCCTGACCCCGACGTCGACGCCTACGAAGCCGATCCCGAATGTCTGGTCGCGCGGCTCTCGACCTGGCTGCCGGCGATCACCCGGCGCCAGGCCTTGCTGGAGCTGCCGGACTTGTCGGGCGAGTCGCTGGCCCTGCCGGAAACCCGGGCGGTGGACATGCCCGGCCGCAAGCGGCTGCAGGCCGGCGCCTTTGCGGCCGCCGTGCAACCGCTGGAACACCCGATACTCGACTGGTGCTGCGGCAAGGGCCACCTGGCGCGGACCCTGGCGCCGACCGCCAGGGCACCGCTGGCCGGCTATGAGTGGGATGCTGCGCTGGTGGCCGACGGCAATGCTCTGGCCGAGCGCTACGGGGATCCGGTGACGCTGGTGACGCGGAATGTGCTGGACCCGGATTTGCCCTGGTCGCCGGTCTACCACGGCGTCGCCCTGCACGCCTGCGGCGATCTGCATCGGCGCCTGATCGCCGAGGGCGCGCGCCATCGATGGCCGCGGCTGAGCCTGTCGCCCTGCTGCTTTCACCTGACCCGGCAGACCCGGCATCAGCCCCTGTCCCGGCGGGTGGCGGATGAGCGGCGATTGACCGGTTTGTCCCGGGAAGCCCTGCGCCTGGCGGTCCGGGAAACCGTGACGGCGCCGGCCCGCGTACGGCGCCAGACCCGCCACACCCAGATCTGGCGACTGGGCTTCGACGCCCTGCAAAGGCACGTGCGCGGTGAAGACAGTTACCTGCCGGTGCCCTCCCATCCGACCCATTTGAATGACGACGGCTTTGCGGCCTTCTGCCGATGGGCGGCCGAACGCAAAGGCCTGGCGCTGCCAGCGGACACGGATTTCGATCACTGGCTTACGGTCGGCCAACGTCGGCAGGGGCAGGTGCGGCGCCATGAGCTGCTACGCCACCTGTTCCGGCGGCCACTGGAGCTCTGGCTGGTACTGGATTACGCGCTGTATCTGGAAGAACAGGGCTACACGGTGACTCTGGGCACTTTCTGCGAGCGCCACCTCACGCCCCGTAACCTGCTGCTGGATGCCCGGCTGGAGCGGTCGACGGCGTCCGGTCAAGGTTTGCGATAAACGACCCTGTCCACACAACCGTCCCGGAAATACACGTAAGTCAGCTCGTAGAGCATGCCGTAATAGTCTGTCTTGTAGACCCAGGTTTCCTGGGGCACCGGGTAGACTTCCGGTGTGGTGCCGAAGGCGTCCCGGACGTTGTCCTTGGTCATGCCCCGGACCACCTGTTCCCGCAGGATGTAGCGGCGCAGGTCGGTGGAGGGGATATAGCGGCAGGGGCTTTCCGGCTCGCTGGCGCCGGACTCGGCCGGTGCCGCGCTCTCCGTCGATTCAGTGGGCTCTGGGGGTGGAGGCAGGTTGCTGTTGAAGCGCCCGCCAATCCGGTTGTCCGGTAAGGTGAGGGTTTCGGGGTTGTCGCCGCAGGGGGTATCGGAATAACGCACGCCGTTGGCATCGGCGCATTTGTAGACCTCGGCAAACGCCGACGGGGCAAGCAGGCAGCCGAGAAGGAACAGGGCGGTTAAGCGCATGACAACATCCTCCGGGCGCTGCCCGCCCGTCTGCAATCGCCCCGGGGACGGCGCTGGCCATCCCCGGGGCGGGACTTCACCGATTACCGCTCGATCTGGATCTTGGCTTCCACCCGGCGGTTTTCGGCACGACCGGCCGCAGTGTCGTTACTCGCCACCGGGTCGGACTCACCGTAACCTCGCGCGCTGACCCGGTCCGGATCCACGCCCAGTGTGCCGGTCAGCCGGTTGGCCACGGATTCCGCGCGACGCTGGGACAGGAACTCATTGTAGCTGGCCTTGCCGGTGTTGTCGGTATGACCGCCCACTTCCACGACCGTGTTCGGATGCGCTTCTAGGAAGTCGGCCACCCGGCGCAGATCGTCGTCATAACGATCGCCGATTACCGAGCTGTTGGTGGGGAACTGGATGTTCAGCGTGAAGGTCTGGACCTCTTCCATCACCCCTTCACAGCCTTTCTCGTCCACTTCAGCCCCCGCTGTCGTGTTCGGGCACTGGTCCATGCTGTTGACCACGCCGTCGTTGTCGCTGTCCAACTCACAGCCGCGGCTGTCGACGTCGGCGCCGGCTGGCGTGTTGGGGCACTGGTCCTGGCTGTCGACCACACCGTCGTTGTCGGCATCCGGCTCACAGCCGTTGGCGTCGACGGCCGCGCCCGGCGGTGTGCCCGGACACTGGTCGGCGTCGTCGGTCACGCCGTCGTTATCGCTGTCTTGCGGTGCCGGCGCTTCCTTGCTGCCGAAGCCAAAACCAAAACTCATGCCGACACTGGCCAGGGTGTCGAAGGCATCTTCGTCCAGACTGTAGTACTCGCGCAGATCACCGCGCAGGGACACCACGTCCGTGAGGTTATAGCGCAGGCCGCCGCCGACGTTGAGCCGGGTTTCGCCGTCGATGCCGCCGCCCAGACTGTCAAAGTCGGTATGGCCGGCGCCCGTGGCCACGTACGGATTCAGCTTCTCGTCCGGATCGGCGAAGTAGTATAGACCGTCCAGGCGGTAGTCCTGGAAATCACTGCTGCCCGGCGCGTGTTTGCGGTCGGCATCGCCCCGGTTCCAGACGCCTTCAACAGCCCAGCGAGGCAGGAAACGATATTCCAGTCCGACCCCATAGGTGTCGGTTTCGCTCAGGTTGCGATCGTCGTCAAAGTATTGAAAACCAATGAAGGGATTAACGTAGACTTTCTGTTCGTCCGCCAGTGCGGGCGTTGTGATGGCTGAAAGCAGAGCCGCAGTAGCCAGAAGTCGGTTGCGGGTCATGTGAACCTCCTGTTCGTTTCCTATCGTTTATTACTTCGTCATTTTTTGCTGCTTTATTTTGTTGTGGCTTGGATCGCCGCAGCAGGCTTCATGTCCTTGCCTTTACGCGTAATTTTAGTGACGGGATTCATAAAGGGTAGGGTTTTGACGCCAACATTGCTGAATGGACATGTTTGTGGCCCGTTTGGAGGCGTCTGGTTGCGAGGGCCGAACCGCCTCAGGAGGCGGTCGGCCGGCGAAAATAGAGGTGGGCGCTCTTCTTGCTGAAGGTGAGGGTTTCGCCGCTGTCGAAGGCCACGTCGAAAGCGCTGCCGGACTCGTCGGTGACCCGACCAGGGCCCATCACCGCGTGGATCAGGCGGGATTCGGTCCAGACAGGGCCGACGCCCTCGCTGTCCTGGCCGGTTTCCGGGGCGTCCAGTTCGACCTGGGCACGGTCGGCATAGCGCTGGATGACGGTGGTGGGCGGTTTTTCCAGGCGCAGGGTGGTGCCCGGTTCCGGCCGGGTGTCCAATTGGCTGCCCAGGTCGGCGGAGGCGGGAAAGCAGAGTTCGTGGAGGAAGCGGCTCGGTCCCTGGTCGCCGTCCAGGTGCGGAGTGTCGCTCTCGCGCCGGGAGATCAGGTGCAGGGCATGGCGGGTGCGGGTCAGGGCGACGTAGAGCAGGCGCCGTTCGCTCTCCACCAGACTGCGGATGTCCTCGGTCTGGCGGGCGGTGTAGGGCAGGTATTTCTCCTGCAGGCCGGGGATGATCACCACCGGCCACTCCAGTCCCTTGGTGCGGTGCATGGTGGACAACTGGATGCCGCCGCGGCCGGGCTGGCGGGCCTGCTGGCGCAGGGTATCCAGGTGCGCCAGGGCCTCGCCGGCGCCCACGTCGAGACCCCGGATGTAGGCCTGGAAGCCGCGCACGGTGTCGATGCGTTCGTCGGCGGACTCGTGGGTCATGGCCAGGCTGCGAATGCCTTCGAACAACTCAGTGTCGTCGGCGTAGCGGTCGATCAGGTCCCCAGCCGGGCCGTTGAAACCATCCAGGTCCAGCAGGCAGCGCCCCAGTTTCTTCAGTTTGCGCGCCGGCATCGGCCCCAGCGCGTCGAAATCCAGATCCAGCAGGCGGGCGCCCCAGTCCCGGTCAAACCGGGCCAGCAGCTGCGCGAGGTTCTGCAGTTCCGCTTCCTTGAGACCCACGTGGGGAAAACGCAGCAGGCTACGGGCCGCTTCCAGGCGATCCGGTTCGGCCAGTATCGGCAACTGGCCGGCGCAGACCCGCATCAGGTGGGTGATGGCTTCCACCTCTCGGGTAAACAGCGCGCCCTTGTTGCTGTCGATGCGATAGGGAATCTGCCGGGCCAGCAGGCGCAGCTCGATCGGCACGCTCTGGCTCCACACCCGGAACAGCACGGCTACCGATTCCAGCGGCTGGCCGCCGTCCCGATGGGCTTCCACCAGCTTAAGGATGACGTCGCTGTCCTCGTTGGCCCGGTGCAGCTGGATATCGGTGGCCGGCGTGGACGGGTGGGCGTGGCAGAGCACGTCCTTACGCCCGGTGTTGTGGCTGATCAGGTGATTGGCCAGCAGCGCGACACGGTGCCCGTAGCGGAAGGTGTAGCTGAGGGTCTGTTCCAGTGGGCTTTCAAACTCCTCGCTGAAGCGGCTCAGGATGAAGTCCGGCTGGGCGCCGCGGAATTCGTAGATGGTCTGGTCCGGGTCGCCCACCACGGTCACCCGCGCCCGCTCGCCGGCGATGTAGCGCAGCAGCAGGTGCTGGATCTCGTTGGTGTCCTGGTATTCGTCCACCATCACCAGATCCATCTTGTTGGCGACGAGGCGCTGCAGCGGCGGGTTCTGGTGGATCGCCATGACCGGCTCATAGAGCATGTCGGCGTAGCTGATGCGGGCGTTGCGCTTGCGCCACTGTTCGAAGCCGTGGAACAGGTCGATCAGGTAGCGGTGTTTGGTGCCGTAGCCCATCTGCTCGAACACGATTTCCACCGGCGACAGGGTGGTCTTCACCAGATCGATGAAGTGGGTGGCGGTTTCCACGTAGTCCTTCTTGGCGCGCTTGATTTCGTCCTGCAGGGCTTCCGGCGCCAGCTGGCGGGTCAGCATCCAGACCTGGAAGTTGATCTCCTGGTCGCTGAGGATGTCGGCGACGAAATCCGGCAGGTAGCCCTCCCGCACGAAGCGTTTGTACAGGCGGTAGCCCATGGCGTGGTAGGTGCGGATCTCCGGCAGTCCCAGCCCGGTGTCGCCGGCGACCGATTGCAGTTTCTTCTGGAAATCGTCCCGGGCGCTGCGGTTGAACATCAGCACCAGCATGCGGGTGGGATCATGGCCCTGTTCCAGCAGGTAGCGGATGCGCCAGGCCAGGGTGGTGGTCTTGCCGCTGCCCGCCACGGCGGTAATGAGGGCGTGCTCATAGCCGGCGGTGATGATGGCGTGCTGTTCGTCGGTCAGGTGCGGGGGGAGGGCTGTTGGCATGGGCGCTATTCTGGCATGGTCCCGGTCACTCATCCATAATGGTTTGCCTCATGAATCGCACAGAGGCCCCGGATTCCGGGGCCGCAGGAGAGACACCATGGCACAGACCCAAAAAGACGCCCTCAACGTGTTGGGCCAGCCGCTGGCCGATTGCGGTTACGATCCCCAGACCGGCTTCTACCGGGACGGTTGCTGCAATGTCGGGCCGGATGACCTGGGCGTGCATGCCGTCTGCGCGGTGGTCACCGACGATTTCCTCGAATTCTCGCGCCTTAAGGGCAACGACCTGTCCACGCCGCGCCCGGAGTTCGGTTTTCCCGGTCTTCGCGACGGCGACGCCTGGTGCCTGTGCGCCGGTCGTTGGACCGAAGCGTACGAGGCCGGCAAGGCGCCCCGGGTCCGGTTGCTCGCGACGCACCAGGCCGCGCTCGAACACTGCGACCTGGATGCCCTCAAACAGCATGCGGTGGACCTGAGCTAATCCGGTGCCTGCTGCTGTGACCGTGCCTGTTGGCTGGCCGGCTGCCGACCGGATAGGCAAGTGGCAAGCTGCCCTGCGCCGTGCCGGTGAACGCCGCCTGCTGTTGGTGGAGGCTCACGCCACGGGGGCGGTCGAGTACGCCTTGGCGCTCTGCCAGTCGGCGGATCCGGCGCGGTGCCTTTGGGTGGGCTCCTCGCCCTCGCCAACTGGGATATATCCTCCGGCCATTCGACCAACCAAGGCGCACGAATGGCTGGGTCGTGAGCTGGATCTGGTGATCTGGGATGGCTGCGCCGGTAATCCGCCGGACGACCTGGCGGCCCTGATGGGCACGCTCGCTGCCGGCGCCCTGCTGGTCTGGCTGATGCCGCCACTGGCCGAGTGGGGGCGCTTCGATGACCCGGATTATGCCCGCACCGGGTTGGCCGACATTGACCGGCATCCCTTCCTTGCCCGCTTGGCGGGCGTCCTGGAAGCCCACCCGGCCGTGGTGCGGCTGTGCGCTTCGGGCGAGGTCATCGGGCAACTCGACATGGACGCCGCTGGCGCGTCGTTCCAGCCCACCGATACGCCGGATCAGTCGGCCGCGATCGACGCCATCCTCCAGACCGGGACAGGTCGCCGTCGGCGTCCGCTGGTGATCCGGGCCGATCGGGGGCGGGGCAAGTCCACCGCCCTGGGGCGGGCCGCAGCGCAATTGCTGCAGGATAAGTGGACGCGCATCCTGGTGACCGCACCCCGGTTCGAGGCGGTGGAGACCCTGTTTGCCGCGGCGGAGGCCCATTGGGTCGGCGCCAGACGGGACGGCCACCGACTTTGGCTGGACGACCACTGTCTGGAGTTCCTGCCGGTGGACGTGTTGCTGCAGGAGCGTCCCGAGGCCGGCGTGGTCCTGGTGGACGAAGCCGCCGGTCTGCCGGCACCGCTGCTCGCCGATATCCTGACCGGCTGGCCGCGGGTGGTGTTCGCCACCACGGTCCACGGCTATGAGGGCACCGGCCGGGGCTTTGACGTGCGCTTCCGGGAGGTGCTGGACCGGCTCACGCCCCAGTGGCGAACGCAGCGCCTGTCGCAGCCGATTCGCTGGCGCGAGGGCGATCCGTTCGAGGATCTGGTCAATCGCCTGTTCCTGTTGGATGCCGAAAGCGCCACCGGGTTGTCGCCGCAGGCGGACATTCGCATCGAGACCTGGCACCCGGCCGAGGCGGATGCCAATGCCCTGGCCCAGGCCTTCGGCCTGCTGACCGACGCCCATTACTGCACCACACCGGCGGATCTGCGCCAGTGGCTGGACGATCCGCACGCCCGCAGCTGGCTGGCCCGCAGCGATTTGGACGATGCGGTCGTCGGGGTATTGTGGGCCAGCGCGGAAGGTGGTCTGGACCCGGCGCTGGCGGAGCAGGTGATGCGGGGCGAGCGACGCATCCGTGGTCACCTGCTGGCTCAGTCGCTGGCCTGCCACGGCGGCCTTGCGGAGGCGGCCACCGTTCACACCCGGCGTGTGGTGCGAATTGCCGTGGTGCCCGAACTCCGGCGGGCGGGAATTGGGCAGCGATTGCTGGCCGCTGCCCGGGACGACAGCCGGGAAGCGGGATTTGACCTGTTTGGCACCAGCTTCGGAGCCACCGCGCCCCTGTTGGCGTTCTGGCGTCGCGCCGGTCTCTATCCGCTGCGGCTGGGCTTGCACCGCTCTGCGAGCAGTGGCGAGCACACCCTGCAGATGGGGTTGGCCCTGTCGGCCGCGGGTATGGACCTGCTGTTGCGCCTGCAGACCCGGTTCGCCGAACACTGGCCGCTGTTGCTGGGCGACAGCTTCCGGATGCTGGAGCCGGAGCTGGCGCTGGCCCTGTGCCGCGACTGGGTCGCCTCGGTGCCGTTGATGCCTATGGACCGGACCGAGTTGGCCGCCTTTGCCGGCGGTTACCGGCTGTTCGAATTGTCCCGGCTGCCGCTGATGCGGCTATCCCTGCAACCGTGTGTCAGTGAAACGCTGGCGGCGGACACTGAGGCGACTCTCTGGTGCCGGGCGGTTCTGCAGGGATGGTCCTGGTCCAAGCTGCAATCGGCCGGATTGTGCCGCGGCCGCCGGGATGCCGAGCAGCGCTTGCGGCAACTTGCCGGGAAATTGCTTGAACCGGTCGACATCCCGCCACATTAAGCCGGGCGACGGCCTGCTTCTGTGACCCACTCGATGTCATTGGCCTGATCCGCTTGGGCAGAATGGGCCAACCTGAAAACGACCGGAATACCGCCATGCCCAAACGCGTGCTTGCCTGCCTCGCCCTTGCCCTGATTGTCCTGTCCGCCTGCTCCGGTCAGCCGCAACCCGTCAATCTGGAAACGGTGCATCGGGCGAATCAGTCTTCGCCCCTGGTGAGCGCGGTGATGCAGGGCGACCTGCCGGCGGTGCAGGACCAGGTGGCCGCCGGCGCGTCCCTGAACCAGGTCACCGCGGACGGTACGCCGCTGACAGCGGCGGCGACTGCGGGTCACGACCGCATCGCCTGGTACCTGTTGCAGCAGGGGGCGGATCCCAATCTGGCGGACGCCCGCGGGCAGACGCCGCTGATTGCGGCCTCGGCAGAGGGCAGCCAGCGCCTGGTGAAGCTGATGCTGTCCGCCGGCGCCGGCGTCAATGCCAGCGGTTCCGACGGCACCACAGCGGTGGCGGCGGCTGCGGAGGCCGGCAACCTGTCGGTGATGCGCACGCTGCTGGATGCCGGGGGCAACGTCAATATTGCCCACGACGGCGAATCCGTGTTGATGCACGTGGTGCGCAACGGCGACCTGTTGATGACTGAAGTGCTGATCGCCGCCGGGGCGGATGTCAGTTATCGTGGCGAGGACGGGAGCTCCGCCCTGTCCATCGCCCGTCAGCGCAACCTGGGCGACATCGAGATGCTGCTGGTGCAGGCCGGCGCGCGCCAATAGGCCGGTTCAGTCCAGGTCCGCCAGTGGGTCGTCGGCCGGCGCCCAGGGCGCAGTGAAGTAACGCTCGACATCGGCGTACGGCACTGCATCCACGGTCGGGTACTGCCAGTGAGGCTGGTTGTCCCGGTCGATCAGCCGGGCCCGGATCCCTTCCTGCAGTTCATCCCCTTCGCAACAGCGCACCGCCATGATCAGCTCCATGCGGAAAATGTCCTTGAGACTGAACTGGCGGGCCCGCCGCAGCTGTTCCCAGATGAGCCAGGCGGTGGTCGGGCAGCCTTCGGTGAGGTTGTTGATGGCGGTCTGCCACCAGGGATCGTCCTCGACGGTTTCGCCGGTCAGCTGGTGGATGATGTCCGGCAGCGATTCGCCGCGGCACAGGCGGGCAATGCGCTGCTCGTGGTTGGCCAGCTCGCTGTCCGGCAGGTCGATGGTCTGATCCCGGGTGAACTGCGCCAGCAGCCGGTACAGGCGATTGTCGTCGGCGGCGACGTCGCCGGTCCAGCGGGTCTCCAGCAGATGCTGCAACAGGGCGTCCGGTGATTCGTCGGCCACTGCCAGGTCGGCCAGTCCGATGCGCAGGCTGTCGGCCTGGTTCAGTCGCGCGCCGGTCAGCCCCAGGAACAGCCCGATGCCCTCCGGCAGCCGGTTGAGGAAATAGCCGGCGCCCACATCCGGGAACAGTCCGATGCTGACCTCCGGCATCGCCAGTTGTGCCGACGGTGCCAGCAAGCGGTAACGGCAGCCTGACAGTAAACCCAGACCGCCGCCCATGGTGTAGCCGTGGGCCCAGCAGACGAGGGGTTTGGGATAGACGTACAGGGTGTGGTCCAGGCGATACTCGGCCTCGAAATACCGGGTGGCCTGGCGGATGCCGTCCTCACCACCGATCATGCCATGCAACTGGCGGATATCGGCGCCGGCGCAGAAAGCCCGCTCACCGGCGCCCCAAAACAGGACCAGACAGATCGCCGGATCGGCCGCCCATCGGTCCAGCGTGTCCTGCAGCACGTTGATCATCTCCAGGGACAGGGCGTTGAGGTTGTGCGGGGAATCCAGAGTGATCAGCCCGATCTGGCCTTCGGTACAGGCCCGGGTTTCAGTGTGGATGGACATGGGTGTTTCTCGGCTCCCGAATATGGTGGGCCGCCCGGGGCGGCAAAAACATGAATCAGAGGTTCCAGTCATGATGACCGGATCGCCCTCGCGATGTCACCTGCATCCGTCGACGATCGCTGCGACCAAAGTTGGATGGGCATCCGGTTCTAAAGAATCAGGGCCAACGGGCGAATTTTCCGTTGGTTTTCCCTATGGTATAAGCATGAGTCGTATAAGGGCTTTTCCAAAATTGAGAGAGAACAGGAACGAGGACATATCATGAAGGTACTGACTCCCATCGCACTGGCGCTGGCCGTTGCCATGCCCCTGGCCGCCCAGGCGGAAGGCAACCCTGAAGCCGGCAAGGCCAAGGCTGCCGTTTGCGCTGCCTGCCACGGCCAGAACGGCCATGCTCAGATTCCGACCTATCCGAACCTGGCCGGCCAGAATGAGCAGTACCTGGTCATGGCGCTGAAAGCCTACAAGGGCGGCAATCGCCAGGGCGGTCAGGCGGCGATCATGCAGGGGCAGGCCGCGGCCCTGAGCGATGAGGACATTGCCAACCTCGCCGCCTACTTCTCCAGCCTGCCGGCCGGCGGCAAATAATACGGCACCTTGTGGAGGGAGTGGCCGGAATCACCGGGCTCCCTCCCGCGATCACCTAGTTCACGATGCGGTAACTCGGCTTGTAGGCGGCCCCCGGCAGCTTCATCCGGTTCTGCTGGACGAAGGCGGTGAGCAGCTCTTCCAGGGGCTCGAGCAGTTCCTGGTCCCCGGAGATCTCGAAGGGGCCGCGCTCCTGCACCTGACGGACGCCCTGTTCCTTCACGTTGCCGGCGACAATGCCGCTGAAGGCCTTGCGCAGGTTGGCGGCGATCAGATGGGCCGGCTGGTTCCGGTGTAGCTCCAGCTCGCGCATGCTTTCGTGGGTGGGTTCGAACGGCGCCTGGAATATCGGATCGATCTTCAGCATCCAGTTGAAATAGTAGGCGTCCTGGGCGGACCGGCGGAACGCCTGAACTTCCTCCATCCCCTGTTTCATGGTCTGGGCCACCCGCACCGGATCGTCGATGATGATCTGGTAGCGCGCCGCGGCTTCCTCGCCCAGGGCGTTGCGGATGAAGCGGTCGATCATCTCGAAATATTCCGCGTTCTCCGGCCGTCCGGTGAACACCACCGGGAAGGGTAGATCCCGGTTTTCCGGATGCAGCAGCACGCCCAGCAGGTAGAGGATTTCCTCCGCCGTGCCCACGCCGCCGGGGAAGATGATGATGCCGTGCCCGGCCCGCACGAACGCTTCCAGACGCTTCTCGATGTCCGGCAGGATCACCAGTTCGTTGACGATCGGGTTGGGCGGCTCGGCGCCGATAATGCCCGGTTCGGTGATGCCGATGTAGCGGCCGTTCTTGACCCGCTGCTTGGCGTGGCCGATGGTGGCGCCCTTCATCGGTCCCTTCATGGCGCCGGGGCCGCAACCGGTACAGATGCTCAGGCCGCGCAGGCCCAGCTCGTGACCGACTTCCTTGCTGTAGACATACTCTTCACGGCTGATCGAGTGCCCGCCCCAGCAGACCACGATGTCCGGATGGCGCCCGGCCTGCATGACCCGGGCGTTGCGCAGGATGTGGAACACCCGGTTGGTGATGGTGTCCGGGTCGTCGTTGGACAGACCCGGGTAGCTGCCCAGCACCGAATGGGCGTAGATGATGTCGCGCAGGACCGAGAACAGGTGCTCGCGGATACCACGCAGCATCTCGCCGTCGACGAAGGCGTCGATGGGCGCGTTGATCAGTTCCAGCTTGAGGCCCCGCGGCTGGGGCACCAGGCGAATGTCAAAATCCGCGTAGCGTTCCATCAGGTCCTTGCAGTCGTCGATGTCCACGCCGATGTTCATGACGGCCAGGGCGCACTGGCGGAAGAGGCGGTACAGGCCGCCTTCGCTCTTATCCTTGAGCCGGTTGACTTCATGACTGGAGAGAATCTCCAGGCTGCCCTCGGGAGAGACCAGGGCATTGATGGTTTCCTGCGTCATGGAAATGCTCTTTGTTGATGGTTTCCTATGAGTGTAACGGTTTTGGAGCGGTTCGGGAGAAGCGAGATGCACGCCAGTGAACACTGTGACACACTTGCGCCCCCGCCGTTCGGACCTTGCGTATTTTTAAATGTCGCGGCACGTCGGTAGAATGTGCGTTTTTTGATCAGTCAGCCAGCATCCAGATTATGAATTTCCTGATACGACCCAGCGCCGAAGTAGCCATCAAGAGCAAGCCCGTCCGTCGCCAGCAGATCCGTCAGTTGCGCCAGAATGTCAGCAAAATCCTGCGTCGTGTTGACGACCGTATTCGCGTCGAAGGCAGTTGGGACCGGGTGGATGTCATCGTTCCGGACGAGCTCGACAGCCAGCCTCTGGTGGACCGGCTCGCCTGTATTCCCGGCATCAGCAATTTCCTGGAAGTCCGGGATTACCCGCTGACCACGCTGGACGACGTGGCCGAGCGCGCCCTGGCCGTCTGGGGCGGGGCGCTGGCGGGCAAGACCTTTGCCGTGCGCGGTCGGCGCACCGGTGAGCATGACTTTTCCTCCGCCGATCTGGAACGCCTGGTGGGCAGCGTCCTGCTGGCGCAATCCGGAGCCAGCGGTGTCAGGCTCAAGGATCCCGACGAGCAGGTGCGGATCGAAGTCATCCACGACCGTTACCACATCGTTGAGCGGCGCTTCGAAGGGCTGGGCGGTTACCCGCTGGGTAGTGTCGAAACCGCTGTATCGCTGATTTCCGGGGGCTACGATTCCTCCGTCTCCACGTACCTGACCATGCGCCGGGGGCTGCGCACGCACTTCCTGTTTTTCAATCTGGGTGGGGCGGCGCACGAAGTGGGGGTGAAGCAGGTGGCGCATTACCTGTGGTCCCGCTACGGTTCCTCCCACTCGGTGAAGTTTATTTCGGTGCCGTTCGAAGACGTGGTGGGCGAGATCATGCGCTCGGTGGATCACCGCCATATGGGCGT
Source organism: Marinobacter sp. R17 (assembly GCF_003789045.1). Classification (NCBI taxonomy): domain Bacteria; kingdom Pseudomonadati; phylum Pseudomonadota; class Gammaproteobacteria; order Pseudomonadales; family Marinobacteraceae; genus Marinobacter; species Marinobacter sp. R17. The sequence continues at coordinate 75,226 of NZ_RHGZ01000011.1, forward strand.
GGTGCTCAAGCGCATGATGCTCAAGGCGGCCGCCGCGATCACCCAGACCGGTATGGCCAAGGCGATTGTGACCGGCGACGCGGTGGCCCAGGTGTCGAGCCAGACCCTGGCCAACCTGAACGTGGTGGATCGCGCCAGCGAGGAAGTGGTGCTGCGACCGCTGATCACCATGGACAAGGTGGACATCATCCGCACCGCCGAACAGATCGGCACGGAGAGTTTCTCCCGCAACATGCCGGAATACTGCGGTGTGATCTCCAGCCGACCGGTCACCCGGGCCAAGCTGCATCGGGTCGAGGCGGAAGAGGCGAAAATGGATCCGTCGGTCCTGGAGCGGGCGATCGAGTCGCGGGTGGAAACGCCGATCCAGCGTATCCTGGATTCCATCAGCACGCCGGAAGAGGTCGAGCTGGTGCAGACGCCGGGGGTGGATGACGTGATCATCGACGTGCGCCACCCGAATGAGGAGGAAAGGGCGCCTCTGCACCTGACCAACAACGAGGTGCTGCACATTCCGTTCTACGAGCTGAACCAGCGCGTCGACGAACTGACCGCCGACTGCCGTTATCTGCTCTACTGCGACAAGGGCACCATGAGCCGCATGCACGCCGGGCACCTGAAAGCATCCGGTGTCGACAACGTGATGGTGTACGTCCCCGCCTGAGTCTTTAACGGGCGCCCATCAGGCGCCCGGTTTCCCGTTTCAATCGTCCAGCCAGCCGTCGCGAATCGAGGCTTCCAGCGCCTTGCGCTCGTAATGCTGCTCGATGGCCCGGCGTGCCGCCAGACGGCGCTTGGCCGCGGCCTGCTCCCGGTCGCGCATTTCATCACGCTGGAGATGATCGAAAATGGAAAGGATTTCAGCCTGAACCGATTCAACCGGCTGGTTCGGCTCGTGGGTGGTGGTATTGGCTGTCGTTCGCACGCGTCACATCCTCCTCTGGAAAATGAGGAAGCGCTGCCCGATCACCGGCGCCGGTACGGTGCCGATCAACGGCCAAACCGAAAGGAATGTGCGGGCATCGCCCGACACCCTCCATTCGAATGGCTTCAGCGACTTCCTGACCCGATTGCGTCCGGCATGCACTGTTGCCGTGCGTCGCCGGATGCAACAAAGCCTACGGCTTCCGTGTGACAACGGCGTGAAAGCCTGCCGTTGCACAACGTTGTTTTTCTTGTGAACCGACCAGCAAGTCGCGTGCCTTTGCTGGTCGGTTTTCGGTTTCCAGAGTGGACGCCTTCCGCCTTATTGGGAGCGTCCTTCCAGCCCCCCGAAGAACTGGCGAATGTTCTCGGCCAGCGAATCGATGTCGTAGCCGCCTTCCTGCACCACCAGCGTGGGCACGTTGGCGGCGGCGATGCGCTTGCCGATGCGGGCAAAGCCTTCGGACGTGACCGAGACCTTGGCCTGCGGGTCGTTCATGTAGATGTCGAAACCCAGCGTGAGAATCAGGGCGTCGGGCTGGAACAGCCGGATCGCCGTCATGGCTTCTTCCAGTTTCTCGAAGAAGAAGTCCTCCGAGGAACCGTGGGGCATGGGCATGTTGATGTTGTAGCCATAGCCTTTGCCTTCCCCTTTCTCGTCTTCGAACCCGGACACCACCGGGTAGAAGTTGGTGGGGTCGCCGTGGATCGACACGTAGAGCACGTCATCCCGGTCGTAGAAGATCTCCTGGATCCCCTGGCCGTGGTGCATGTCGGTATCGAGGATGGCGATCTTGTCGTAGCGCTTCTTCAGCGCTTCCGCAGCGATGGCGGCGTTGTTCAGGTAACAGAAGCCGCCGGCCGCGTCTTTACGGGCGTGATGGCCCGGCGGGCGGCAGACGGCGTAGGCGCTGCGGTCGCCGGCGAGGATGGCGTCGGCGGCACCGAGGGCGGTCTGGGCGGACCAATAGGCCGCCTTCCAGGTGTGCTCGCCCACCGGACAGCTGCCGTCGGCCAGGTAGCGGGCGGCCTTGGCCAGCACACCGCGCAGGGCGTTGGGGGAGCGTACGAACACATTGGACATGACCTCGTCACCCCAGTCGTCCGGAATCGCCATCCATTCGCGGTGGCAGGATTCCAGGAAGCGCAGGTAGTTGAGATCGTGCACCTTCGAGATGGGCCCGGCCCCCTGGTCGCAGGGTTCGAGCACGTCGAATTCCAGCGAATGCAGGCCTTCGATCATCTGGCCGGTGCGGGCGGGAACCTCCTGGGGCTGGCGCATCTGGCCGCGGGTGAAGTACGTCTTGGGATTGTGCAGATCCTGTGCAGGATGAAAGAACGCTTTCATAGCTCGGCTCCCTGGTTCGGTTGCGACCGGACGAAATCTGTACACGCCATCCGAGTATAAGCGTCGATTCGAGCCGGGCTCAACCCGCGTGTGCTACGGGTGCCATCCGCGCACTTGCTCCCGGCAATGACCAACCGGGGATGACTTGTCCAATGCAGATGCATCAGCCACTATGGAACGACACATGGGCTAGGTTGTCGCAGCTTGTGAGCAAGTGTCTCGCGTCACCTTCCCCCAATGATGGGTGTACTTTCAGGCAAGCTGCCGATACCTGGCAGCCTTGCATGAGCCTCAATGAGGGTGTTGCACACGTTTATAGCGCCATCGTTGGCAGGACCCTCTCATCACAAGGAGCCGACATGATTCAGTCACCGTTATTGACGCATTTTGATGGTTATATCGGAGGGCAGTGGGTCAATACTTCGACGGGCAACTCGATTGATGTCTACAACCCGGCAACGGGCGAGGTCATTGCCCAGGTCGCGTCGATGTCCGAAGACGACGTGAAACGGTCCATCAGTGAGGCGAAACAGGCGCTGCGCCTGACCGAACCCTACGATCTGGAAACCCGCCGTAAATGGCTGGTGGGGATTCGCGATGCCCTGCTGGGCAATAAAGAGGAAGTGGGGCGGATCCTGTGCCTGGAGCATGGCAAACCGCTGAAGGAAGCCCAGGGCGAGGTGGAATACGCCGCCGGCTTCTTCGACTACTGCGCCAAGAACATCGACACGCTCGATTCCCACACCATCGATGAAAAGCCCAAGAACTGCACCTGGACGGTTCATTACCGGCCGGTGGGCGTGGCCGCGCTGATCACCCCGTGGAACTTCCCCATCGGCATGATCGCCAAGAAGCTGTCCGCGTCCCTGGCCGGTGGCTGCCCGTCGATCATCAAACCGGCCAGCGAAACGCCGCTGACCATGATCGCCATGTTCAGCCTGATCGACCAGCATGTGGACATTCCCAAGGGTATGGTCAATCTGGTGATGGGCAAGTCCAGCATGATCGGCAAGCTGTTCTGCGAGTCGCCGGACGTGCCGATGATCAGTTTCACCGGGTCCACCGAAGTGGGCCGTACCCTGATGGCCGACAGCACCGGCTGGGTCAAGAAGCTGGCCCTGGAACTGGGCGGTAACGCGCCGTTCATCGTGTTCGATGACGCCGACCTGGACGCGGCGGCGGATAACCTCATCGCCAACAAGTTCCGCGGCGGCGGCCAGACCTGCGTCTGCGCCAACCGCATCTTCGTGCATGAGACGGTCGCCGACAGTTTCGGTGAGAAACTGGCGGAGCGGGTTAACCGCATGACGGTCGGTGACGGCATGAAAGATGGCGTGGACATCGGCCCGCTGATCAACAAGGCCGGGTTCGACAAGGTGCGCCGCCACGTGTCCGATGCGCTGGCACAGGGCGGCAAACTGGTGGCCGGTCCCAATCCGGACACGCTGTCCGGCAAGGACCTGTTCTATCCCCCCACGGTGGTCACCGGCATCACCCGGGATATGGAATGCTCCCGCGAGGAGACCTTCGGGCCGTTCGTGCCCATGGCGCTGTTCCGGGACGAGGACGAAGTGATCGAGGCGGGTAACGACACCGAGTTTGGCCTGGCGGCCTACGTCTTCACCAACGACGACGCCCGCGCCAGCCGGGTGATCGGTGGCCTGCGCTTTGGCCATGTGGGCTGGAACACCGGCACCGGTCCAACGCCGGAAGCGCCGTTCGGTGGCATGAAGGCCTCCGGCATCGGCCGTGAGGGCGGCATCGAAGGGCTGTTCGAATTCGTTGAACCCCAGACCGTACCCCGCGGCGCCTGATTGCCTCTCATTGCGCCCGTTCCCGGCCGGGAGCGGGCGCTGTTCCTGCCCGATTTGAACGATTCCGCCCGCCAGACCGACATGGCGTGATCCACAGCGTCAGCTTGTTATAATCGTCGCTCTTCATTTCCCGACTGTATGGTTCCCGATGGACGTCTCCCCGATCATAGATCCCCTCAACGATGCCCAACGCGAGGCCGTGACCGCCCAGAACGCCCACCTGCTGGTGCTGGCCGGCGCCGGGTCCGGCAAGACCCGCGTGCTGGTGCACCGGATGGCCTGGCTGATGCAGGTGGACCAGGTGCCGGCCACCGGCCTGCTGGCGGTGACCTTCACCAACAAGGCCGCGCGGGAGATGCGTAACCGGATCTCGGAAATGATGAACCTGTCCGGCTACGGCCTCTGGTTCGGCACCTTCCACAGCATTGCCCATCGGCTGCTGCGGGCCCACTGGCAGGACGCCGGGTTGCCGGAGAATTTCCAGGTGCTGGACAGCGACGACCAGCTGCGCCTGATCAAGCGGGTCATGCGCGATCTGCAGATCGACGAAACACGCTGGCCGCCGAAACAGGTGCAATGGTTTATCAACGGCCAGAAGGACGAGGGGCTGCGGGCCGACTACATCCAGGACAACCCGGGCGACCACTTCGTCTCGGTGATGCTCAAGATCTACCGCCAGTACGAGAAGCAGTGCCAGCTCAGCGGGTTGGTGGATTTCGGCGAGCTGCTGCTGCGCTCCCACGAACTCTGGCTCAAAAAGCCGGAGCTGCTGGGCCACTACCAGCGCCGTTTCCAGCACATCCTGGTGGACGAGTTCCAGGATACCAACACCATCCAGTACGCCTGGCTGCAGGTGCTGGCCGGCCAGCGGGTACCAATGACCATCGTCGGCGATGACGACCAGTCCATCTACGGCTGGCGGGGCGCCAAGATCGAGAACATCCAGAAGTTCCAGCAGGACTTCCCGGACGCCCGACTGGTCCGGCTGGAGCAGAACTACCGTTCCACCCAGACCATCCTCAAGGCGGCCAACGCGGTCATCGCGAACAACCAGGGCCGTCTGGGCAAGGAGCTCTGGACCGACGGCCCCGACGGTGAACTCATCAACCTCTACGCCGCCTTCAACGAGCAGGACGAAGCCAACTACATCGCCGACACCATCAGCGCCTGGGTGGATGACGGCAACCTGCGCAGCGAAGCGGCGATCCTGTACCGCTCCAACGCCCAGTCCCGGGTGCTGGAAGAAGCCCTGCTGCGCCAGGGCATTCCGTATCGCGTCTACGGCGGCCTGCGTTTCTATGATCGCCAGGAGATCCGCAACGCCCTGGGCTACCTGCGTCTGGTGCATTACCGCCACGACGATGCGGCGTTTGAACGGGTGGTGAACACGCCGCCGCGGGGCATCGGCGCCAAGAGCCTGGGCGAACTGCGGGAACTGGCCACGGGCCAGAGCATTTCCCTGTGGCAGGCGGCCGAACGGCTGCTGGAAGCCGGCGCCATGAAAGGCCGGGCCAAGACCGGTTTGCAGCAGTTTATTGGATTGATCGAGTCCCTGGCGGCGGACCAGGACGACCTGGACCTCAAACAGCTGACCCAGCGCGCCATCGAGGGCAGCGGCCTGCGGGACCATCACGCCAATGAGAAAGGCGAAAAGGCCCAGGCCCGGGTGGAAAACCTGGAGGAACTGGTCAGCGCCATGGCGGATTTCGAGGTGGAGGACGGCATCGACCCGCTCTCGGAGTTCATCGCCCAGGCGGCGCTTGACGCCGGTGAGTCCCAGGCGGACGAGCACCAGGACAGCGTCCAGCTGATGACCCTGCACTCGGCCAAGGGGCTGGAATTCCCGCTGGTGTTCCTGGCCGGTGTCGAGGAAGGCCTGTTCCCCCACAGCATGTCTCTGGAAGAGCCGGGGCGCATGGAGGAAGAGCGGCGCCTGGCCTACGTGGGCATTACCCGGGCCATGAAACGGCTGGTGATGACCTACGCCGAATCCCGCCGGCTCTACGGCCAGGAAAAATTCCACGCCCTGTCCCGCTTTGTGCGGGAGGTGCCCGGTGACTGCATCCAGGAAGTGCGCCTGCGCAACACCGTCACCCGCCCGGCGCTGACCCAGCGCCCCAATGAGGGCCTGTTCGACAGCTCCCCCATGGCGGATGCCGGCCTGCAACTGGGCCAGCGGGTGCGTCATCCGAAATTCGGCGAAGGCGTGGTGATGAACTGCGAGGGCAGTGGCCACCACACCCGGGTCCAGGTGAACTTCGACGATGGCGCAAAATGGCTCGTCCTGGCCTATGCTCCTTTGGAGCGACTCTGAGGCAGTGAGCACTTGTTCTGTCAAATGATTGCGACTCTCATACTTTTGAATAAGAGTCAGCGGCCGATTTATGGTACACCCTTGGAGGATGTCGCGTTTTAGCCGGGTTTTCCGGTGCAGGAAAGAGCGCAGGAGCGCGTGACGTTTGAGTGTCCCCGTGACTCCGGCGCCTTAAAAAACAATGATAAAAGCAAGAAAGGAGAAAACATGAAACGTCGCAACCTTTTAGCGGCCGTTGTGGCTGGCGCATTGGGGTTCGGTCTGGCGGGTTGTTCCCAGGAAGAGAGCGGTTCTTCGGCGTCGACTGACCAGGCGGCGGCCCCCGCTGCGGAGAAGCAGACCTACAAGTGGAAGATGGTCACCACCTGGCCGAAGAACTTCCCGGGTCTGGGCACCGCGCCTGAACACTTTGCCGACCGCGTTCGCGAGATGACCGACGGCCAGATCGACATCACCGTCTATGGCGCCGGCGACCTGGTGCCGGCCCTGGAAGTGTTCAGCGCCGTTTCCCAGGGCACCGCTGAGATGGGCCACGGGGCCGGCTACTACTGGAAAGGCAAGATTCCCGCCGCCCAGTTCTTCTCGACCGTTCCCTTCGGTCTGACCGCCCAGGAGTACAACGGCTGGATGTTCCATGGCGGCGGTCTGGAACTCTACCGCGAAGCCTACAAACCGTTTGGCGTGATCCCCTGGCCGGGCGGCAACACCGGCGTCCAGATGGGTGGCTGGTTCAACAAGGAAATCAACAGCGTCGACGACCTCAAGGGCCTGAAAATGCGGATTCCGGGCATCGGCGGCGACGTGCTGGAAAAAGCCGGCGGTACCCCGGTCAACCTGCCGGGCGGCGAGATCTTCACCGCGCTGCAGACCGGCACCATCGACGCGACCGAGTGGGTCGGTCCCTACAACGACCTGGCCTTCGGCCTGCACCAGATTGCCGAGTACTACTACTATCCGGGCTGGCACGAGCCGGGTACCGCACTGGAGCTGATCGTCAACGCCGACGCCTATAACAAGCTGCCGAAAAACCTCCAGGTCATCATCGATGTGGCGGCCCGTGAGATGAACGCGGACATGCTGGCGGAGTACACCGCGCAGAATAACCAGGCCCTCAAGGAGCTGGTGGAAGAGAAGGGCGTGAAGCTGCGCCGCTTCCCGGACGATGTGCTCAATCGCCTGCGCGAGATGTCGGCGGAAACCGTCAAGGAGTTGGCCGAGAAGGACGACATGGCCCGCAAGGCCTACGAGTCCTACAAAGCCTTCCGCGATAAGGTCGTGCCGTATACCGATATTTCCGAGCGGACTTACCTGAACATTCGTGAGGGTGACAAGAACGAAGGTTGATTCGGCTTCCGAATCGGTCTGACCAAAAAGCCCCGGCATGGCGACATGCCGGGGTTTAATGTGTCCGATCCGCCCGTTTGGGCCAATGAGGACAGAAGGGCTATTGCCTGAGTGCTCGCTTGAGAACCTTACCGGTCGCGCTTTTGGGCAGTTCGTCCAGAATCACCACCTGTTTGGGCAGTTTGTACCGGGCCAACTGACCATCGAGGCCCGCGAGAATGGCCGCCGTCGTCGGCGGTGCGTCCGGATTCCGGGGCACCACGAACAGGCAGCCCACTTCTCCCCAACGCTCGTCCGGGACGCCGACAAGCGCGCATTCCAGCACGTCCGGTTGAGCAAGCACTGCCGCTTCGACTTCCGCCGGGAACACGTTCTCGCCCCCGCTGATGAACATGTCTTTCTTGCGATCGACGATGCGATAGAAGCCGTCGGGATCGCGAATGGCAATGTCGCCGGTGCGGAACCACCCATCGGCGGTGAAGCAGTCCCGGAAAGCCCGTTCCCGTCGCCAGAAACCCACCGCCAGATTGTCGCCCCGGAGCTGAACCTCGCCTGGGCCGCTGTTCTCCAGAGGTTCGTCATTGGCATTGGCCAGACGGGCCTCGATGCGGTGGCAGGGCACGCCGACGTAGCCGGCTTTGCGGTCGATCAGGTCAAGGTTGAAGGGCATGCCGAATACGGTGCCGGCTTCGCTCATGCCATAGCCGTCAACGATCGGGATGCCGTCGTTCAGCCAGGCCCGGATCTGGGGGGCCGGATGGGGGGAGCCGCCGGTCAGCAGGCCTTTCAGCTTGCTCAGACGGGTCGGGTCGAAGTCCGGCAACTGGCGCAGGGCATTGGCCATCTGAGGCACACAGAAATAGTGGGTGATGCCCAATGTGGGATCACCCAGGCGGGCCAGCGTGCGTTCCGGCTCGAAGCCGTCGGAAACGGCCAAACGGCCGCCGTTATACAGTGCCGGCCGAACGCAGGTGATCAGGCCGATGACGTGGAACATCGGCGTGTCGCAGAGAAACACGGACGCCGAGTCCACCTGGCACACCAACGACGCGTTGATGGCCGTTTCCATGATGCTCGCCTCGGTATGCAGGACGCCTTTGGGCGTCCCGGTGGTTCCCGAGGTGTAGAGAATCAGGGACGGCAGCGATCGATCCAGTGGACGGAGAGCCATGGGCGGTTGGTTTTCCGCCGACTCCAGCAGGTTGTCGATGGGCTCGTGAGCCAGCCCCATGTCGTCGGCGAGACGATCGCCGAACAACAGGGCCGGTTCACAATCCGCCAGCAGGGCATCAATCTCGGGCCGGGACAGGCGCCAGTTGAGTGGCACAAAGAGGGCACCGCAGCGGGCGCACGCCAGGTGCAGCGCAATCAGCTCGGCCCGGTTCTTCGACAGTGTGGCCACCCGGTCGCCGACCGCCACGCCGCGATGATGCAACTCGCTCGCCACCTGGCTGACGAATCGATCAAAGGCTGCGTAGGTCCAGCGTCGATCGAACGTCAGGTCTTCCACCGCCAGAACGTCTGGCCGGATGCTGGCCTGAAACCCGAGAAAGTCCATGGTGATGGCTCCCTTACTGCGCTTGCTTGGATTTATCGTAGGCGCCCAGGCCCGGTTTGTAGCTTTTTTCGTCGATGAACTGACGGATGCCTTCCTTGCGGCCGTCGTTGTCAAAGCTGTTGGCCGCTTCCTGGGCGCGGACCAGATAGTCCTCGGCGTTGTCGTAAGTCATTTCCTTGACCCGGCGAATCGCATCCTTGGTGGCCTTGAGGGCCACCGGGTTCTTCTCCAGCAGAACCTGACAGACGGCAACCACACGCTCCTTCAGCTGGTCGGCCGGCAGTGATTCGTTGACCAGGCCCCATTCGGCGGCGGTCTTGCCGTCGATGTTTTCGCCCATCATGGCGTGGTACAGGGCCTGCCGCAGGGGCATCAGATCGGCCACGACCTTGCTGGCCCCGCCGCCGGGCAGGATGCCCCAGTTGATTTCGCTCAGACCGAAGATCGCGTCGTCACTGGCGAAGGCGAGATCGCAGGAGAAGAGCGGGCCGTAGCCGCCGCCGAAACACCAGCCGTTGACCATGGCGACCGTCGGTTTCTGGTACCAGCGCAGGCGGCGCCACCAGCCGTAGGATTCGCGCTGGGCCTGGCGCGTTGCACCCAGCCCCTGGGCTTCGGTTTCACGGAAATATTCCTTCAGATCCATGCCGGCGGACCAGGCGGAGCCTTCGCCGGTCAGCACCAGTACTCCCACATCGTCCCGGAACTCCAGTTCGTCGAGTACCCGCATCATCTGGCGGTTCAGCTTGGGGCTCATGCAGTTGCGTTTTTCCGGCCGGTTGAACCGGACCCAGGCGATTCGGTTTTCAACCGTGTAGGCAACCGTTTCGGCTTCGCTTCTTTCAATGGTCATTTCAGGTCCTCAATGTACGTCAGGGTTAAAAAGGGAAATGGCCGGATTCGGTGTCAACGGTGATCCAGCGCAGTTCGGTAAACTGGTCAATGCCCGCCTGGCCGCCGAAGCGGCCGTAGCCGGAGTCACCCAGGCCGCCGAAAGGCATCTGGGCCTCGTCATGGACGGTCGGGCCGTTGACGTGGCAGATGCCGGAACGGATCCGCTTCGCCAGTTTCAGCCCGCGGGACAGATCCCGGGTGAACAGGGAGGCGCTCAGGCCGTACTGGCTGTCGTTGGCGATCTCGATGGCATGGTCTTCATCCCGGGCCCGGATCATGGCAACCACGGGGCCGAAGCTTTCATCCCGGTAGATGTCCATGGCGGCGGTGACGCCGTCCAGCACGGTGGCAGGCATCAACAGGGAGTCTTCGGTGCCGCCGGTCAGTACGGTGGCGCCCTTGCCCACGGCATCCCGGATCAGGGCGTTGACCCGCTCCATGGTGCTTTGGCCGATGACGGCGCCGAGCGGGGCCTTGCCTTCACGGGGATCGCCGGTCTTCAGGCCTCGCACCTTCTCCGTGAATTTGGCGGCGAAGGCATCGGCGACGGCGTCGACCACCACCAGCCGTTCGGTGGACATACAGATCTGCCCCTGATTCATGAAGGCGCCGAAAGCCGCGGCGTTGACGGCTTCATCCAGGTCGGCGTCTTCCAGCACGACGAACGGCGCCTTGCCACCCAGTTCCAGCAGGCAGGGTTTGAGATGTTCCGCCGCCCGCTTGGCGATAATGCGCCCGACCTCGGTGGAACCGGTGAAGTTGATGCGTTTGATCAGCGGGTGGTCGATCAGGGCGCCCACCACCTCACCGGCGTCTTCCGGGGCGTTGGTCACCAGGCTGACCGTGCCGGGCGGGAAATCGGCATCATTCAGGGCCTCCGCGATCAGGCTGTGGGTGCGGGGGCAGATTTCGGACGCCTTCAGGATGACGCCGTTACCGCAGGCCAGGGCGGTGGCGATGGCGCGAACGCCCAGAATGATCGGGGCGTTCCAGGGCGCGATGCCGAGGATGACGCCGACCGGGTCCCGATGGGTCATGGCCAGGCAGCCGGGCTTGTCGGACGGGATGACCTCACCGTTGATCCGCGTGGTCAGCGAGGCCGCCTCGCGCAGCATGGACGCGGCCAGGGTCAGGTTGAACAGGGCCCAACCTTCGGTGGCTCCGGTTTCTTCCATCATTGCCTTGACGAAGGCGTCCTGGCGGGCTTCCAGGGCACTGGCGGCCCGGGACAGCACCGCGCGGCGGGTGTTGGGGCCCTGTTTCGACCAGGCCTCGAAGCCGGCCTGGGCCTGCTCGGCCAAGGGAGCCATGTCGGCGGCTTTCATGGCGGGTGCTTCACTGGCGACGTCACCGGTGATCGGGTTGATGCGTTGAAAGTTCATAGGTGCCTCGCTTGACAAGGTTTCCGGTTAAAGGACGGCTTGGGCGACGGTGCCGGCCCGCTGCCCGGTGATCCGGCGCGCCACCGCATCCTGACGGGGGCGCCGCGGCAGGAAGAGGGCGCTGGCCGGCGTCAGGGAACTGAAAGTGACGCGACCCGATTCGCTGCGCGTCTGCTCGAGCGTCCGCAAAGGGAGCTTGTCCATAGTCATGTGCTTCTTGTCGTTGTTGGACGGGGGCCCGCGGGGTCGTGGCGAGCCGGCCGATGTCTTCAAGATAGTGCGCCGGGAGGTGGGACAGAATGGCAGAAGTAGACGAAAAAATTTGCATTTCCCGCCATCTGTTTAAAGGTGCAAAGAATAATGGACAGGTATTACCGGCATCCGGGCCGGAGAGGAAGCGGGCGTCTCAGCGTCCCTGCCGGAACTTGTCCCGGTAGCGGCGTGGCGAATCGCCGGTCCAGCTGCGAAACGCCCGGGTGAAAACGGCGGGGTCGGAAAAACCGACTCGTTCTGCGACATCGTGGATGGCCATGTCGTCCGGGCCGACCAGCCACCGGATCGCGAGGTCCCGGCGCACCACATTCTTGATCTGCTGAAAGGACGCACCCTCTTCGGAAAGACGGCGCGTCAGCGTGCGGGTGGTCATATGCAGTGCCGCGGCGGCCTGATCGATCGTCAGCCCCCCGTCGGCCAGCTCCTTGGTCAGGATCCGCTTGAGTTCCGTGGTGACGCTGTAGTCCGTCTTGTAACGCCGGAACAGTTCCCGCGGGCAGTTGTTCATGAAGGATTTGAGGGAGCCTTCATTCTGTTTGACCGGCCGGTTGAGGTAGCTGTTGGAGAACACCAGGCTCAGGTCGTCACAGTCGAATTGATGAACGCCGGGATACAGGTAGCTGTATTCGCCGACATGGGCCGGGGCCGGGTAATTAAAGCGGGTTTCGACCAGGGGCAGGCTGTCGGCAATCAGCCAGGAGGCATAGCGGTGCCAGGAGAGCAACGCGATTTCGGCGAACAGGTGCTTATAGTCGAGCTCTGGGCGGGGCAGGTTGATCGACAGCAGCGTATGGCGCCCGTCGTCCGTCAGGGAGATCAGTTCCCGCCGGGTGACGAGGTTGTAGAATCGGCAGCCCAGGGCCAGTGCCTGGCCCAGCGTTGGCTGGTGCACTGTGAGCTGGCCCATCATGTAATAGGTGCCGGCCGGCAGCGAACAGCCCGCCAGTCCCATGGCCTCGTCCTGCATCCGGTCCCAGACGTACTTCTGGAAGTTGGCCAGCTTTTCCGTGGGAATCCGCTGCTCCGGCTGGTCGATCACGGACAGCGGGAGATCCTCCTCGGCCAGCAGGGGTATGGGGTCCACCCCCTGCTGTCTTGTGGCATGGAACAGGGAGCTGACGTAGTGATTGGCTCCGGTCCCGAAGTCTTCCTTCTCGTGCATGGCGGGGGTTAAGCGCTCCCAATACGGCATCGGCAAACCACGGCCAGCCGGCGCCCGGCATGGGGCCCGGTCGATCCGGTTTAGCCGGCGTTCGGGCCCCGGGGAGAGCCCTCAGTTCTGCTGCGGCACTTCCCGGATGCGGCCGTGTTCGTCGATGGCCACGAATACGAACAGGGATTCAGTGACCTTGCGCATGCGGTCCTTGTCCCGGTCCAGGGTCCAGACTTCCACGTTGATCTTCATGGAGCTGCGGCCGATGTCCACCAGGTCGGTGTAGCAGGCCACCTGCGAGCCCACCCGCAGGGGAGACAGGAACTCCATGCGTTCGATCGCCACCGTGGCATTACGCCCGCGGGAAAGGCGGCCGGCCGTTGTGGCGGCGGCCATGTCCATCTGTTTTACCAGCCAGCCGGCAAAGACGTCGCCGTTGGCATTGGTGTCCGAGGGCAGGGGCACGACCTGCAGGGCAAGCTGGCCCCGGGGATTGGGTTTGTCGTCGTCCGTCAGATTCATGGATGTGTTTCGCCAGTCAAACTCTTATTGATTATGAAATGTGCGTGCGGAGCCGTGGCCCGATGGCTTATCCGTACAGCGCATCGGGCAGACCAGTGGCCAGTACCGGCCAGATGGCCAGCAAAATGAGCATGATCAGCTGAATGATAATGAAAGGGATCACGCCACGATAGATCTGGGAGGTTTTAATTTCCGGCGGCGCCACGCCACGCAGGTAGAACAGCGAGAAGCCGAAGGGGGGCGTCAGGAACGACGTTTGCAGGTTCAGGGCAATCATGATGCCCAACCAGACCGGGTCCAGCCCCATCTTCAGCAGCACCGGCGCCACGATCGGCACCACCACGAACGTGATCTCGATGAAGTCCAGGATAAAGCCCAGCAGGAAGATCACGACCATGACCACGATCATCGCGCCGACCACACCGCCGGGCATGTCGTTGAAGATGCCGTGGATCAGTTCATCGCCCCCATAGCCGCGAAACACCAGGGAGAAGATGGCGGCACCCACCAGGATCAGGAACACCATGCAGGTGACCCGGGTGGTCTGCTGACAGACGTCGCGCAGAACGGTCATGCCCAGTTGCCGGCGGACGCCGGCCAGTATGGTCGCTCCCAGGGCACCCACACCGGCGGCTTCGGTGGGCGTGGCAATGCCTGCGAGGATCGAGCCCAGTACCGCCACGATCAGGATCATGGGCGGCGTCAGGTCGCGCCACAGGTTGAGATCCCGCTCGCTCTTTTCTTCCTCGGTCCGGTTGTCGGACGGGGCGGCGGACGGTTTGATGAAGGCGACGGCGACGATGTAAAGGATGTACAGCACCACCAGCAGCAACCCGGGGATCAGGGCGCCGACGAACAGGTCGCCCACCGAGACGGTGTCCGGGCTGAAAATGCCCTGCATCCGCTGGGCCCGCTGGTAGGCGCTGGACATGACGTCTCCCAGCAGGACCAGCGCAATCGAGGGTGGAATGATCTGGCCCAGGGTGCCGGTGGCGCAAATGGTGCCGGTGGCCAGGGACGGGCTGTAACCCCGCTTGATCATCGTGGGCAGGGAAATCAGGCCCATGGTGACCACGGTGGCGCCGACAATGCCGGTACTGGCCGCCAGCAGCATACCGACGATGGCCACCGATACGCCGAGGCCGCCGCGCACGCCCTTGAACAGGTCGGCCATGCTTTCCAGCAGATTTTCGGCGATTTTCGACTGCTGCAGCATGCAGCCCATAAAGATGAACAACGGCACCGCAATCAGGGTTTCGTTGGTCATCAGCCCGTACAGGCGGTTGGGCGTGGCGCCCAGGAAGCTGGTATCGAACACGCCGAACAGCATGCCGCCAAAGGCAAAGGCCAGGGCGGTACCGGCCAGCGAGAACGCCACGGGGAAGCCTGCCATCAAAACGATGCAGACCACTCCGAACATGATCAGCGGGAGGAACTCGACAACGGGACTCACAGGGTATCCTCCGCGGCCGGACCGGTTTCCTTGGGAATCGCGCCGGCCAGAACGGCAATATTGCGCATCACTTCAGCGATGCCCTGGATCACCATAAACACGCACATGAGCGGGATCAGGGTCTTGAGCAGATAAACCAGGGGAATGCCGCTGGTCTCCGGGGAGCGCTCCTTGATCGCCCAGGAACTCTCCACATAGCCCAGGCTGACAAAGAAGATGAAGATCATCACCGGCATCAGCAGGAAGAGCGTGCCGAGCAGATCCACCAGGGCTTTGCCTTTACCGGACAGACGCGTGTAGAGAATATCCACCCGCACGTGTTCGTTGTATTTCAGGGTATAGGCGCTGGCCAACAGGAACACGATCGAGTGCAGGTACATGACGCTTTCCTGCATGAAGATCGACGAGTGGTTGAACAGGTAGCGCAGCACAACGACGGCAAAGGTCAGGACCACCATACCGATGTTGAGCCAGGCCAGGGTGCGTCCAGTGCGTTCCGTGAATCCGTCCAGGTAGCCAGTGAGGCGAAGGAGAAGGCTGTTTTGAGTCATGGTTTTTATAGTGATTTGTTGTTTGAGTGGGCGCCGCGATAACCGGCTCCCCAGCTCTCATGTTAGTGGCATCGGACGCATCTGCAACAAAAATGATCGTCCCGACCGACCAATGGCTAAGAGGGTCGGATGGGCGGGCCGTAAAGGGTGACGGTTTCCGTTTC
Source organism: Marinobacter sp. R17 (assembly GCF_003789045.1). Lineage (NCBI taxonomy): Bacteria > Pseudomonadati > Pseudomonadota > Gammaproteobacteria > Pseudomonadales > Marinobacteraceae > Marinobacter > Marinobacter sp. R17. Next base: position 90,920 of record NZ_RHGZ01000011.1, read on the forward strand.
ATGACACGTGGGGCTCGCTGATGGCTTATATCAATCGCCGTGTTCTGCATCAAAGCGCCGTGTTGACAGCGCGCACCAAAAAAATCTAGACGGTGGTGCTTGCTGTAATATAAGTGTCACAAAGAGTCCTTAGTCTTCTCACTCATCGGCTCACGACTGCCGGTTTGTAAAGCGGGCCTGGTTGACGCACACATTCACAACGACCAGCAGAGCCCGCGAAAAATCGCATGTATGGAGGCTCAACGTGAAAACTATTAAGACAGCTGTCGCCAGTGTTGCGGTAGCCGGCGCCCTGGCTGCCGTATCCACGCCGACCCTGGCTCGTGACACCATCAACATCGTCGGTTCGTCCACGGTTTACCCGTTCGCGACGGTTGTGGCTGAGCGTTTCGGCCGTAACACCAAATTCCCCACTCCGAAGCTGGAATCCACCGGTTCCGGCGGCGGTCTGAAGCTGTTCTGTGCCGGCGTCGGCACCGAGCACCCTGACATCACCAACGCATCCCGTCGCATGAAGCCGAGCGAGTTCGAACGCTGCCAGAGCAATGGCGTGAAGGACATCGTCGAAGTGAAAATCGGCAGTGACGGCATCGTCATCGCCAGCTCCAACAAGGCCGAAAACCTGGATGTGAACCTGAAAGAACTGTACCTGGCCCTCGCCAAGCAGGTTCCGGATCCCGACGGTGGTGACAAGCTGGTCGCCAACCCGTACAAGAACTGGAGCGACGTGGATTCCAGCCTGCCTAACAAGCCGATCCGTGTGATGGGTCCGCCGCCGACGTCCGGTACCCGCGACGCGTTCGTCGAGCTGGCCATGGAAGGTGGCTGTGAAGAAGTGGCCAACATCGAAGAACTGGCTGGCGACAAGAAAGACGAAGTCTGCCAGGGCATCCGTGAAGACGGCGCCTTCATCGAAGCCGGCGAGAACGACAACCTGATCGTTCAGAAGCTGGCCAGCGACACCAGCGCCTACGGCATTTTCGGCTACAGCTTCCTGGAAGAGAACTCCGGTACCCTGCAGGCCGCCACCATCAACGGTGAGCAGCCGACCCAGGACGCCATCTCCAGCGACGCCTACCCGCTGGCCCGTTCACTGTGGTTCTACGTGAAGAAGGCGCACGTGGGCGTGATCCCGGGGATCCCCGAGTATGTGGGCGAGTTCACCAGCGAAAGCACCTGGGGCCCGAACGGCTACCTGGCAGACGTTGGCCTGATTGCACTGCCGCGCGATGCCCGCGTTCAGCAGGCCAAGAACGCCAAGGCGATGACGCCGATGACCGGAGATGAGCTGAAATAAGCCAGCTCAGTCAGGCAGTCACAGGAAGTGCGGGGCCGATATCGGCTCCGCACTTTTCGCATATTGAAGGCCGCATCAAAAGATGACTTTGTGACTCAGTCGAAGCTGCAGGCTAGACTGGTGTCCCACACGAGGGAGTCCCTGCAACGGTCTGATTCAGGCGGGTCATTGCAGAGGCTTCTTTGAATTCACCGAAAGAGAGACAACATGCAACCGGGTAATCTGTTTCCGCTGGTGGTGGTGTTGATCGGGATCGCCTTTGCGCTGGGCTACGCCCGGTCCCGGGCACTCGCGACCCCGCTGGGCGGCATCCGACACCTCAAATCGCTGCCGTTCTACTATGCGGCACGTGCGTCGCTCTGGTGCGGCCTGCCGGCCCTGATCATCTTCGCCCTGTGGCTGGGCTTCGAGGACAAGGTGATCCAGACGTTGGTGATCGGCTCGCTGCCGGCGGACATCCAACCGGATTCGCCGGGCCGGGCCAGCCTGATCCTGTCCCAGATCAGCAACGTGGCGTCCGGTGCCCTGTCGCCGGAATTTGTGCCCGAGCCCATTGCCGGTGCGGCGGATCGCCTGACCGCTCTGCGGGCTGAAAGCAAGCTGATGATGACCATCCTGGTCATTTGTGTGGCGGTACTGGGGGCGTTCGTCGCCTGGTTGCGGATCGCGCCGCACATCAATGCGCGGGCGAAAGTCGAGTCGACCCTGCGCAAGATTTTCTTCATGTGTGCCGGGCTGGCCATCCTGACCACCGTAGGCATCATCTTCTCGGTGATTTTCGAGACCATTCATTTTTTCCACAAAGTCTCGTTCCTGGAATTCTTCTTCGGCACCAGCTGGAGTCCGCAGACCGCGATCCGGGCGGATCAGGTCGGCTCGTCCGGTTCCTTCGGCATGATTCCACTGTTTGTCGGCACCCTGCTGATTTCCGGGATCGCCATGGTGGTGGCGGTGCCGGTGGGGCTGATGTCGGCCATCTACCTGTCGGAGTACGCCTCCAAGCGCATGCGCAGCATCGTCAAGCCGCTGCTGGAACTGCTGGCCGGTGTGCCGACGGTGGTGTACGGCTTCTTTGCAGCGCTGACGGTGGCGCCGTTCATCGCCGATGCGGCCGGCTGGCTGGGGCTCGATGCCTCGACCGAAAGCGCGCTGGCCGCCGGTCTGGTGATGGGCATCATGATCATTCCGTTCGTGTCATCGCTGTCCGACGACGTCATCAATGCGGTGCCTCAGACCATGCGCGACGGATCCCTGGCCCTGGGCGCCACCCAGGCGGAAACCATGACCAAGGTGATTTTCCCGGCCGCCCTGCCGGGGATCATGGGCGGCATCCTGCTGGCCGTGTCCCGCGCCATTGGTGAAACCATGATCGTGGTGATGGCAGCGGGCCTGGCGGCCAACCTCACCATCAACCCGCTGGAAGCCGTCACCACGGTCACCGTGCAGATCGTGACCCTGCTGACCGGTGACCAGGAATTCGACAGCGCCAAGACGCTGTCCGCTTTCGCCCTAGGCATGATGCTGTTCATCGTGACCCTGGCGCTGAACGTCATCGCTCTTCATGTTGTACGCAAGTACCGGGAACAGTATGAGTAATCACGAGCAGGCGGCGCTGGTCCGCCAGTCCCTCAAACGGCGCTATCGCAAGGAGCGCCGCTTCCGCCTCTACGGCATCCTGGCGATTGCCATTGCCCTGGCCGCCCTGGTGACGCTGTTCGCGGACATCATCGGCAAGGGGTATACCGGGTTCATCAAGACCACCATGACCCTTGAGGTCCGGTTCGACCCGAAAACCATGTACCTGGAGGACGCCACCGACAAGGACGCCTTCAGCATGGCCGACTTCAAGGCGCCGCTGCTGGCCGCCCTGCACGATGTCGTGCCGGAAGCCGGCGACAGTGACGATCGGGATCTGGGGCACCTGCTGAGCAGTTACGCCGCCAACAAGGTGCGCGATACCCTGGAAGCGGACCCGTCGCTGCTGGGTAAAACCCAGACCATGACGTTCCTGGTCAGCGACGATGTCAGCGTCTACGTGAAGCACGCCGACGATCCCAACTATTCCATCCAGCTGTCCGAGAAACAGCAGGGCTGGGTGGATCAGCTGCAGGAACGGGGCATCATCCAGAACAGCTTCAACGACGTGTTCTTCCAGAACGGCGACAGCCGGGATCCGGGCCATGCCGGCGTGCTGGGGGCGATCGTGGGTTCCGTGCTGACCATGGTGGTGACGCTGCTGCTGTCGTTCCCGATCGGTGTGGCCGCGGCGATCTACCTCGAGGAATTCGCGCCACAGAACAAATTCACCGATTTCATCGAGGTGAACATCAACAACCTGGCCGCGGTACCGTCGATCATCTTCGGCTTGTTGGGTCTGGCGGTGTTCATCAACCTGTTCGGTCTGCCGCGCTCGGTGCCGTTGGTGGGTGGCCTCGTGCTGACGCTGATGACGTTGCCGACCATCATCATTTCCAGCCGGGCCGCGATCAAGAGCGTGCCGCCATCGATCCGCGAAGCGGCCGAAGGCATCGGCGCGTCCAAGATGCAGGTGGTGCTGCACCATGTGCTGCCGCTGGCGCTGCCGGGCATGCTGACCGGTTCCATCATCGGCATGGCCCAGGCGCTGGGTGAAACCGCGCCCCTGCTGCTGATTGGCATGGTGGCCTTTATCGTGGATGTCCCGTCCGGCTTCGTGGATGCCGCCACGGTGCTTCCGGTGCAGATTTTCCTCTGGGCGGGCAGCCCGGAACTTGCCTTTATTGAACGGGCATCCGCCGCGATCATGGTCTTGCTGACCTTCCTGATCGGTATGAATGCCCTGGCCATCTGGCTGCGCCGTCGCCTTGAGCGTCGGTGGTAACAGGAGATTTGAGTATGAATACGATGAATTCGGCGATTGACCAGGACGTCCCGGTCAAAGACGAGCCCGAGACCCGTGGCGGGGCCACCTTCAACGACGCTGAACTGGAGGGGCGAACCGTTGGCAAGCCTTTTGCCGACGATCCGAAGTTCACCCTGCGTGACGTGGAAGTCTTTTACGGCGATGCCCGCGCCATCAAGGGCATCAGCCTGGATATCGCCAAGAACGAGGTGATTGCCTTTATCGGACCGTCCGGTTGCGGCAAATCCACCTTCCTGCGCTGCCTGAACCGGATGAACGACAGCATCGATATCTGCCGTGTGAAAGGCCAGTTGCAGCTGGACGGCGAGGACATTTACGACGCCAAACGGGATGTGGTGGAGCTGCGTGCCCGCGTGGGTATGGTGTTCCAGAAGCCCAACCCGTTTCCCAAGTCCATCTATGACAACGTGGCCTACGGCCCGCGCATCCACGGGCTGGCCAATCGCAAATCGGACCTGGATGACATCGTCGAGCGCAGCCTGCGCGGCGCCGGCCTCTGGAATGAGGTCAAGGACCGTCTGGATTCTCCCGGAACCGGTCTTTCCGGCGGCCAGCAACAGCGGCTGTGTATCGCCCGAGCCATCGCCGTGAGTCCGGAAGTGGTGCTGATGGATGAGCCCTGTTCAGCACTGGATCCGATCGCCACCGCGCGCATTGAAGAGCTGATTGCCGAACTGTCCCAGAGCTATACGATCATCATCGTGACGCACTCGATGCAGCAGGCGGCCCGCGTGTCCGATCGGACGGCTTATTTCCACCTGGGCCACCTGGTGGAGGTGAATGAAACCAACAAGGTGTTTACGGCACCCCAGCATGAGCTGACTGAATCCTACATAACCGGCCGGTTTGGCTGATCCAGGTCTGCGAGCGGAGATTGATGATGAAGAATGACGAAGACGTATACGGCGATCACATATCCCACCAGTTCAATGAAGATCTGGCCGGTCTGAAGGAAGATTTCCTGCGCATGGGCGGGATGGTCGAGCAGCAGGTGGTGGATGCCATCGACGCACTGATCGAAGGTGACGGCCATCGCGCCGACGAGATCCGGGCCCGGGACAAGCAGGTCGACCAGTTGGAGCTGGAAATCGACGAGGAAGCAACCCGCATCATCGCCCGGCGCCAGCCAGCGGCGCGGGATCTGCGCCTGGTGCTGTCGGTCATCAAGATGGTGGCGGATCTGGAGCGGATCGGCGACGAAGCCAAGAAGATCGCCAAGTTTGCACTGAGCCTGTCCGAGGAAGGCAAGGCGCCGCGCGGCTACGTGGAGACCCGTCACATCGGCAATCACGTGAGCCAGATGCTGCGCGACAGTCTGGATGCCTTTGCCCGACTGGATTCCGAGCTGGCCCTGCGCATCATGAAAGAAGACAAGCGGGTGGACGAAGAGTACCAGGCCGCCACGCGCACGCTGGTCACCTTCATGATGGAAGATCCCCGCAACATCACCCGCTGCATGTCCGTCATGTGGGTGCTGCGCGCGCTCGAGCGGGTGGGTGACCATTCCTGCAACATTGCCGAACATGTGATCTTCATGGCCAAGGGTGAGGACGTGCGCCACACCCCGATGGAAGAAGCCGAGAAGGTTGTCAGCAACTGAGTGTGACGCCCGAGGCGGTCGGACCGGTTGTCCGGTCGGGCCGCCTGTCCACTTTCTCACCAAACCGTCATCCAATCGTACTGCAGATCCCTTGCTGCATCCGGGACGCCATGGCATAACGGGCGGACCGAAAACAGGAGCACATCTGTAATGCGAGCGATTCCTTCCCCCAATGTATTGGCCCCGTTGCGGCGTTTGACCCTGATGGCGCTGGTGCTGGCCAGCAGTCTGGCGGACGCCAGCCCCCTGTCCGAATCCGTGGTCAGCGAATCACCGCTGGGCGAGATCATCGACCAGTACCCGGCGATGATGAGCGAGGGTATTCGCGAGGGGCTGAAGCAGACCGGCCAGGTGGATCCGATGGTCGCCGACATGGTGGGTGGCATCGTCAGTCGGGCCTTCAGCAGTGCGGCCATCCGTCAACAGGTGGTGGATGATCTGGCCAGCAAACTCGACGACGGCCAGCTGGAAGCGGTTCGGGACTGGTACCAGACCCCTCTGGGCCAGCGGATCGCGCAGGCGGAAGTTGCCGCGTCCCGCCCGGCGGCCTGGAAGACCATCGAGACGCAGGGCCCATCCCTGGTGAAAAAATACGAGGGTACCGAAAGGGCCGACACCTTCTCCCGCTTCGACCGCGTCTCCCGGGCGACCGAAAGCACGGTGGATACGGCCGTGGCCGTGCAACTGGGGCTGGCGTCGGCCATGTCCGCCTTCAGCGGCAAGCAGGGCCCGACCCTGGAGCAGATGAAGCAGCAGATCGAGGATCAACGCTTCATGCTGCGCGGTGCCGTGGAGCAGCAGGTTTACGCCGCCTATCTGTACACCTACGAGCACTTCAGCATCGATGAGATCGATCAGTACCTGGATTTTCTGGAAACCGATGCCGGGGCCGCCTATAACCGGGTCGTCACCAACAGCATTCAGCAGGCCATCCTGAAACCGGTGGAGTCGGTCGGCAACCAGTTAGTGCGGCTGCTCAACCCCAACGCCGCCGGCTCATAACGCCGGAGCCGGTCGACCGCTCACGGGATGGGGCAATCCACCACGGGGCAGTCGGCCGGTCCGTTCCCTTCGACAGTCGCGCTCGTCGTGTCGTCATAGCGCTCCGGCTTCAGGCTGCGGGCGCAGGCATGGGCGCGGGCGGCGGCTTCACCACAGCCCTGTTTTGCGAGGGCCTCGCCGAGATTGTTCCAGCCGGCACTGATGCGCGGAAAATCGGCGGTCAGGCGCTGATACTGCTTCGTGGCCTCGTCCCAGTGCTGCTGCCGATAGGCGATGTTACCCAGACCGAGCAAGGCCGCGGGCTGATCCGACCAGGTTGCCAGGGCGGTCTGGTAGGCGTCGCGGGCGGCGTCCAGCTGACCCGTGGTCTCCAGGTCGTTGGCGCTGACCAGATAGTCCAGCGGTTCGGCCGTGGCGGGCAACTCGCGGGGTGGTAACATCACCCGGGCCCAGTTATCCGCCCGGTCCCACGTCGCCATAAAGGCCGTCAGCGGTTCGTGGTAGGCCTTTTCCGTACCGCTGTGGAGGATCATCTCATCCGCTTGGGTGTCGTAGCCGATCACCACCGCAAAGTGCCACTGGGGCCACCAGCCAAAGCGCAGGTTTTGCAGGACCAGCACCGGGTGACCGGCGTCGATTTCGGCCAGGACGTCGTCCAGCGTCGGTTTCAGCGGATACACCAGCATACCGTGCTGGCGGGCGGCAGCGACCATTTCCACCTGCAGGGAACCGTGGCGCTCCGGCAGGTAAACCTGTCCCACCAGATCCTCCGGCGTGACGTCCGCCCCCTGGGTGTTGAGCATCATCGCCAGGGCTGCAGGGCCGCACTGGTATTTTACCTGGGGATAGAACGGCACCGTGTCCAACTGATGGGAGGGCGTCTGGTCGAGCTGAGCGGTGTCCGGCCAATGCGCGGTGGTGGCGCAACCGCTGAGCAGGCCGATCATCAGGAAGAGCAGGGCGGCCCCGGCCGGAGCCACCCTGAACGCATTCACTGACGGCATGGCGTTAGCGGATGCAGTTGATGAACGGGAAGATATCGGTGGCGCAGAGCATGTCGGTGATGATGAAGATCACCAGGAACAGCACGATGATGCCGACGACGCCCTCACCGGTGGGGGCATCCGCCAACTGCTGCTTGAAGGAGGCCAGTTCGGACGGCGTCAGGCTCTGGATCCGGTCCCGGACTTCCTGCTCACTCACGCCCATGTCGGACAGCGCCTGTTTGACGTCGTCACGGGCCAGCATGCGGGTGAGGTCTTCACGATCGATGTCGGCCCGCTGTTGGGTCAGCAACTCGCCGGTACCGACGACGCTGGCGGAGGCCGGGGCGGCAGCCAGGGTGAAGAGCAGCATCACGATGGACATCAGGGTGGCGATGGGGCGGTTGTACTGCCTTATTGTGTGCATCAGCTTTAACTCCTGTCATACGCTGTCTGGACGCCGGCCAAAGCGGCAACGACGCCTGCAATTTATGATTCAACCGTCATAGAGTTTAGGGCCAGATGATGTCTGTGCCGAGAAATCCGGGTTAACAGGGTTTAATGTGACGCTTAAAGCGACGTAGTTTGTTGCCATGGACGACCGGATGGAGCCCGGTCCCAGTGGGTTCCCCACCTCACTGGATCGTAATCAGGGTCGCTCTTGAATCGAAGGGATTCGGGCGCAAGAAACGGAGTGTCCGGGGTAGGCCGTGGCGATAGTGTTGGCGTAGGATGACCGAATCAGAGGAGGGGTGAGATGCCCACCAACGCCACAACCGAAGCGATTACCAACGACCCGCGCTGGTCCCTGTTGCGGGCTCGCGACCCGGCGGCCGACGGTGCCTTTGTCTATTCCGTGCGAACCACCGGCGTCTACTGCCGCCCCAACTGTCCGTCGCGGCTGGCCAAACCCGAGAACATTGCCTTTCACGCCACGCCGGCGGAGGCCGAGCGGGCCGGATTCCGGCCGTGCCGACGCTGCCGGCCGGAGGCGGGGTCTCCGGCCAGTGAGCGGTCGGAAAAGGTGGCGGCGATTTGCCGGCTGATCGACGCCGCGGAATCCCCGCCCGACCTGGAGAGCCTGGGGCAGGCTGTCGGCTGGAGCCCCGCTCACCTCCAGCGCACCTTCAAGTCGGTGACCGGTATCTCGCCAAAGGATTACGCGGCTGAACGACGGGCGGACCGGGTGCGCTCGGCGCTGGCGCAGGGCGGGCCGGTGACCGACGCTGTCTATGCGGCCGGCTATGGTTCCAGCGGTCGTTTCTACAACGAATCCAGTGAGGTCCTGGGAATGACGCCCAGCCGTTATCGGGCCGGCGGCCCCGACAGCCGTATCCGCTTTGCCGTGGGCGCCTGCTCTCTGGGCGCCGTGCTCGTGGCCCAGAGTCAGACGGGAATCTGCGCCATCCTGTTGGGGGATGACCCCGAGGTGTTGGTGCGCGACCTGCAAGATCGTTTCCCGGCGGCCGACCTGGCACCGGGTGATCCGGATTTTGAATCCGTAGTGAGTCAAGTGGTTGGTTTTGTCGAGGCGCCGGAGCTGGGCCTGGATCTGCCGCTGGATATTCGCGGCACCGCTTTCCAGCGTCGGGTCTGGGACGTCCTGCGCCAGATCCCGCCCGGCCAGACCCTGAGCTATACCGAGGTGGCCGAGCGCATCGGTTCCCCGACATCGGTGCGGGCCGTGGCCGGCGCCTGTGCCGCCAATCGGCTGGCCTGCGCCATTCCCTGCCACCGGGTCGTGCGCAACGACGGCGGACTGTCCGGCTACCGCTGGGGCGTGGAGCGCAAACGCCGTCTGCTGGAACACGAAGCCAGAGCCGCTGAGGGAGATCGCCGTTGAGTGACCCTTCGCCCCTTCGGACGACGATCCCGCTGCCAGCCGGCTTTCGCGCCCACGATGTCCTGGCCTTTCACCGCCGTGACAGCGAGCAGCTGGCCGAGCAGGTCACCGGGCAGCGAGTCCGCAAGGGGCTCTTCTGGGACGGCGTGCCGGCGTGCCTGACGCTGGATTTCGAGACGGACCAGGTCGCGGTCGAGCTGGCGGTGGACGGTCACCGACCCGAGAGCAGCCCGGCGCGGCTGGAACAGATGACGCGCCGCATGCTGGGCCTGACCCAGCCTGTGGAGGCCTTCGAGGCGGCGATGCTCGACCATCCGCAGTTGGGTCCGGTAGTGGCCCGCAATCGCGGGTTACGGGTGCCGCAAACCGCCACGCCGTTTGAAGCCCTGACCTGGGCGGTCACCGGCCAGCAGATCAGCGTCAGTGCGGCCGTCTCCGTCCGGCGGCGGTTTATCCAGGCCGCCGGAGCGGCGCATTCCAGCGGCCTGTGGTGTGTGCCGGATGCCCGTCGGGTCGCGCAAACCGAGGCCGCCGAATTGCAGGCGGCCGGGTTGTCCCGGACCAAGGCGGCGACGCTCAAGGCCGTCGGCGAGCAGGTGGTGGCCGGAGATCTGCCGCTGGAAGATCCCCTGCCTGAGACGTCGGCCGAAGCTATCGGCGCGCAACTGAACCGGGTCAAGGGCATCGGCCCCTGGACGGTCAGCTATGCCCTGATGCGAGGCTTCGGCTGGATGGACGGCTCCCTTCACGGTGACGTTGCGGTGCGCCGCAACCTGCAGGCACTGTTGGAAACCCCGGAAAAACCCACCGAAGCCGAGACCAAAGCCTGGCTCGAACCCTTTTCGCCCTGGCGCGCGTTGGTGGCCGCCCACCTGTGGGGCATGCAGTCCACCGCCGGATATTAGCTCCCGAAGCCGGCACCCCTGTTGCCGTCGATTTTTTTGCACCGAGAGTCGAGATACCGGCTACCCGTTCGACCAATACCTGTCACCCAACAATCAAAGGAGAGGCGACATGGCTTACGTTGACGGATTTGTGGTGCCGGTTCCCAAAACGAACAAAGAGGCGTACCTCAAAATGGCCCGGGAGGCCGCGGCGATTTTTCGCGACCACGGTGCGCTGCAGCTGGTGGAATGCTGGGGCGACGATGTGCCGGAAGGGAAGCTGACCTCCTTCCCCATGGCCGTCCAGTGCAAGGCGGACGAGGTGGTGGTGTTTTCCTGGATCCTGTGGCCGTCGAAGGCGGTTCGGGATACCGGCTTGAAGCAAGCCATGGAAGACCCGCGCATGAACATGGACATGAGCAAGATGCCCTTTGATGGCAAGCGGATGATCTTTGGCGGGTTTGAGCAGGTGGTCGATGCGTGAGGGGGCCAATGGCGGTGGGATTGTCATGGAACTGACATGTTAGCGGCCTAACCTCCGTGGTAACCGTCCGGAATACCGAGTGTTATGCCTCTGTCTGTTACAGCTTACCGGGTCCTGGTGGCTCTGGTTCTCCTGCTGTCTGTTCTGACCGCCATCGTGCTGGGGCGCGTGCATGGCGCGCCGGTGGCGGTCGGACCCTTCGATCACTATCGCTGCTCGACCGGTGATCGATCCGGTGGGGAAGGCGTGTTCCGTGTGTTGAGCACCACCAACTACCTGGCACAGACGTTCGCCGACCACCTGTGCGCCTCGGATCGCATCGCCGCCCGCTTCGAGGCGGTGGACATTTCCTGGCAGCCCCGGGAGCAGCTGACCACCCGGCAGCTGGCCAGGCAGCACTTTCACCTGCTCTGGAACCGGCAGCGGGTCCTGAAAGGCCTGTTGTCGAACTACGACCGGTTTTACGACAGCGTGCAGAAAACGCCGGACTACTCCGTCTACTGGCTGAGCAATGGTGACACACCTCGCCTGACGGCGGGCTATTTCGCCGGCAAACGGGTGGGCCTGATTCAGGACAGTCAGAGCCAGTCTTCCTTCCAGCAGCCGATGGGTCAGCTCCAGGCCGCCGGCATCACGTTGAGCGACCGGCAGCTGCATTTCTTTGCCGATCGGCGAGCGCTCTACCAGGCCTTTGCCGAAGGGCGGATCGATCTGATGAGCGGCATTAAATGGGTGGGGGAACAGGAGGTGCCGCCGGAGCGGCGTCTGGCCATTGCCGAAAACCTGCCGACCGGGCGCTGGTTCCTGAGCCGGTCGCTGGCCGCCGATGTTGAATTCCGCTGTGCCCTGCTGGCGCAAATGGATGTTTTCAAAGGGCTCTATGCCCATATCGATCCGACCTTTGAGCCGGCTCACGGGGAGTGTCCGCCATGAATCGGCGTATCTTCCTGAGCGCACTGGGTTGGCTGGTACTGGCCCTGGTGCTGGCAGGCCTTCTGGTCGTCAGTGCCCGGCAGGGGCTGGAGCACAGCCTGTTTGAGCGCTTGTCGAACTCATTACCCGCGGCGATGGACGAGGCCCTGGTCAACGGCGATGACCGGCCCGGACTGATGACGGTGATGCGCCATCAACTGGCGGCGGATCTGGATGGACTTCGTATTGAGGGCTGGCTGCCCTGGCCGGTTCTCCGGGAGTGCTCGGCTACGGTTGATGCCCTGGGGCCGCTGGGGGAGGCCGGTGCGGTGACGTCGCCGGTGGATATCCGTTGGCCCCACGAGGGGCAGGTGTTCCATGTGGGGCTGACTCCGACGTGTGAGGTGGCCGTGTGGTCCTTGGCAGGGCAGGGGCTGGCTCTCGCCGGTCTGGCATTGGCGCTGATCCTGTTGCTGCCACGCCCCCTGGGCGACCGGCAACGGCACTGGTACGACCGGCTTGTTGAAGGGGGCGAATCGCATCGCCAGGCCCGGCGTCTGACGGCGCCCCTGGCGGAGGGTGTCAGTCGCGAACAGGGCCAGCTGCTTGCCGAGCTCTGCCAGCACTTTGACCGGCCCTTTGCCGAACTGCGGGACCTTGCCCTGGTTCAACCACCCCTGGACGCCAGACAACGGGCCTGGTTCATCCGCGGGCTGCATCTTTTCGACTTCGATGTCGCGCGGGCACGGGATATCGCGCTCGGCGACGAGCGTCTGGCGTTCGATCTGGAGGAGGGCCGCGCTCGCGTCCGGGGCATTCCACTGACGTTGGCGCCGACGCCGCTGCTGCATTACGCCTGGTATGCCCGCAAGCGCCAGGAGGGCGATGGGTGGTTTGCCAATCCGCCCTCCAACCGGCCGGATAAACGGGAAGGGCAGGCGCTGGCTGAATTTATGGCCGAATACGGTGGCCATGCCAAGGCGGTGAACGATCTGCGCGAGCACGGCCTGCGTTCCAAAACGCTGGACCAGAACCGCAACCGCATCAAGGAAGAGCTGATTCGCGTGTTGGGTGATGTCCTGGCCGAACCCTACCTGGTCGTCAGCGAGCGGGAACGAACCAGCGCCCGCCTGCGCTATCGGCTGGCCCTGCCCGCGGATCACATTGATCTGCCGCCGGACCTGCTGGCCCATACGCCATCGGCTCCGACAGAGAGATCCCATTCCGTTTAGGGATCTCTTTTTCACGGTTCTGACATCGGCCAAACCCAGTCTGCTCCTGTCTCTCAACCCATAACAGGAGCAATCGATGCAACGTTCATTACTCACGCCGCTGGCCCTGGCCGGCTCTCTGCTGTTCAGCGCCCAGGCATCCGCCCTCAACATCCTGCTGACCAATGACGACGGATGGGATACGGATAATATCCAGACCCTATTCAGCGCCCTTCAGGCTGCCGGTCATAATGTGATTATGTCTGCCCCCTGCACCGGACAAAGCGGCAAGGGTGGCGCGCTGAACTTCCTCAAACCGGTGTCGATTGACGACAGCAAGGCTGGCCAGCAGAAATACTGCGTCGGCGACACCGACGAGACGATGGCCTTTGAGGACTTTACCGAGGGCACGCCAGTGATGGCGGTCCTGCACGGTCTGGATGTGGTGGCACCGAAAGTCTGGGGCGCGGCGCCGGACCTGGTGATCTCCGGACCCAACGAAGGCAACAACCTGGGTTACATGAACAACAACTCCGGCACGCTGGGCGCGGCCATGATCAGCATTGCCCGCGGCATTCCGGCGATCGCCGTGAGCGCTGCGGATGGCGACGCCACCAAAGCCACGACCGTGGCGCAGATCGTCGTCGATATCGTCGATCAACTGGAGGCAAACCGTTCCGCGGACGAGGCCCTGCTGCCGCCGTTCACCGGTCTGAACGTCAACACGCCGGACGATGTGGACAACAATCTCGGTTACCGCTTTACCGACGTCGCCTGGAACGCCGGCGGCTACGACGCCACGTTCGTCGAGGACATGTCCCAGAACGAACTGATGATGAGCTACGTCACCGCCAGCATCATGGCGTCGGACAGTTCGTTGTCTCAAGCCGAAGCGCGTGCCCAGGCCGAAGCGGCCTACGCCGGTGCAGCGGGGATTTCCTTCAGCGGTGGCCTGGTGGACGACGACAGTGCCAACGCCGAGGGCAAGTGGGTGCAGGAAGGCTACATCACCATCAGCACCATCGACGCCCATGTCCAGGCCAGCCGCGCCAAGGTGGCGCTGACCGCCCAGAAACTCAACGCGCTGGCTCGGTAAGGGGACAACATGCACGGGATTTCACAATTGAGTCGGTCGCTGCTGGTGCTGGCGACCACCCTGCTGCTCGCTGCCTGCGGCGGTTCTGACAACGATGACAGTGACGATGCCGCTGCGACCGTCGACAAACTGGTCGGCCAGTACGCCGGCGTGTACCAGGATAATGGGGCACCGCGCCTGGCTACCGCGACGGTCATTGGTGCTGATGACCTGACGCTGGTCGTACTGGACGAACAGGACCGGCGCAGCGAATACAGTGGACGCTATGCTGCCAAAACCGGGACCTTCGAGTTCGCTGGCGGCGGCAACTGCCAGGCCGCCGACGAGGCACTTCAATGCACCCTGGATGGCCAGTCGGTCACGTTGGCGGCCAGTACGGCCGAGTCCCTGGACTATTCGGTGGCTGACCTGGCGGGCCGCTATCAGGTGCGCCTCGATGGTGAACTCTACACCCTGACGGCAGCGTCCGACGGTGATTTCACGGTGTCGGCAAACGGCTGCGATACGGCGGGCAACCTGAGCCTCGCGCTGGACGGCACGCTGGTGGCGGTGCGGCTGACCAGCGCCGAATGCGGAGGCAAGCTCGTCAATGGCTATCTGAGCACCGACAGCCTGTACACCAGCCGCGACGTTCTGGTCACGTACCTGCCGGGAAGCGAGCTGTCCGGGTACTGGATTCGCTAACCGCTCGCAAGACGGCGCCTGTTCCGGCGGGCGCCGTTCCCCGTACAATGCCCGACATCACTCAGTGAGAAGACAGGGATACGTCATTATGCAGTTGGATCAGGTGGTGCCCTGGGGGCGTTCGTTTGACGAGTACCGGGCTATGTTTGCCTTGTCACCGGCGGATCTGGGACGGCGCATCCTGGGTTGTGGCGATGGCCCGGCCAGCTTCAATGCGACCCTGTCGAAGCAGGGTGGTCAGGTGGTTTCCTGCGACCCGGTTTACCAGTTTACGGCGGATGACATCCGACGTCGTATCGATGCCGTGTACCCCGACATCCTGGCCAAGATGACCCAGGAGGCGGATCGCTATCTCTGGAGCACGATACCGGATGTCGCAGCGCTGGGGCGCACCCGGCAAGCGGCCATGGCCGATTTTCTGACCGATTACGCCGGCCCAGGCGCCCTCAGCCGATACGTCGCGGCCTCATTGCCAGCGTTGCCCTTTGCTGATCGCCGCTTTGAATTGGCGCTTTGCTCGCATTACCTGTTTCTCTACAGTGACCATGTGGACACCGCCGGTCATATTGCCGGGCTACAGGAGCTGTGTCGGGTCGCTAACGAGGTGCGGGTGTTCCCGCTGGTTGACCTGGACGGCAACCTTTCGCGGCATCTGCAACCGGCAACGGAGGCGCTGATGGAGGCGGGGCTGGAGGTCACGCGTGAACCGGTGCCCTATCGCTTCCAGAAAGGTGCCACGGACATGCTGGTACTGAAGCGCACCTGACAATGCCATAATCGTGGTGCTCTCCGGATACGGGATCGTCAGGTCTGCCTTCCTCGGCCATCTTCTAGTAAGCTCTCCGCTCCATATCCAGACAGGTTTCAACGGGAGTATCAGCGGTGGACATAGGCCTCTTATTCGGTCTGTTTGCAATTGCGGTGGGACTGGTCTCGCTGGTGGGCCGTCATTTTGCGCCGGAGAAATTCCTCAAGCTGCAGATCCTGCAGCAGAAGCTGGGCAAGCGGAACGGCTACATCCTGCACTTCCTGGCCTACACCGTTCTGCCGCTGCTGGTGGGGATTTCCATCCTGATCCAGGCCTACGTTCCCGGCACGGCTTCCTGATCGGTTCAGGCTCAAAGTCGCTGAAAGGGGTACGCCCGGGCGATTGAGGGTGGTAAGTTTCCGGTATTCCCCTGACGTGCAGCGGATCCCCTGGAGGTGCCCGTGTCGCTGGAAACCTGGTTTGCCTTTGTGGTCGCGTCCACCATTCTGCTGGTGATCCCGGGGCCGACCATCCTCGCCGTGATCAGCTACGCGGTGAGCCATGGCCGCTCGGCGACGATGCCGCTGGTGGCTGCCGTCGCCCTGGGCGATACGACGGCGGTTGCGGCGTCCATTATCGGACTCGGCGCCTTGCTGGCCACTTCCGCCTTCTGGTTTACCGTCATCAAGTTGGCCGGCGGCCTGTATTTGTTGTATCTCGGCTTTCGGCTGTTCCGGTCGGGCGTGTCGCCGCTGGCCCTGCCGAATACTGTGGCTGCCCAATCCCGCTGGCGACTGTTTGCCAACACTTATGTGGTCACGGCACTGAACCCGAAGGGCATCGTCTTTTTCCTGGCGTTTCTGCCGCAGTTCGTCACACCCGGGCCGGAGGGTCACGGCCAGCTTTGGCTGCTGGCAGCGACGTTTGTGGGTCTGGGTGCCCTCAATGCCGCGTTCTACGCTCTGTTTGCCTCGTCCGCCCGACGCCTGATGACCTCGTCCCGCTCGCGCCGCTGGTTTAACTGCATGGGCGGATCGTTATTGTCAGCAGCGGGCATCTGGGCCCTGCTGGCCCGGCGTCCGGTGTAATGTCTCGCGGAGTCGATCATGGAAAAGATCCGATTTACCACGGAAGAAAAGCAACAGGTGGTGCAGAAGGTAAAGCTCTATTTCAGGGAAGAACTGGACCAGGACATTGGCCAGTTCGATGCGGAGTTCCTGATCGATTTCTTCGCCGAGGAAGTGGGTGCCTACTTCTACAATCGAGGGCTCTATGACGCCCAGGCCCTGTTCCAGAAAAAGGTGGACGAACTGGGGGATGCGGTGCTTGAGCTGGAGCAGCCCACGGATTTCCGCAAATAGATGCAGGGGTTGTACCGCGTGTGGCGTGAAAGGGGTGTCGCCGCCGTGGAAGCCGCGTAGACCGATTGAATCAAAAAGGCGTGGGTCAGCCGAAGCTGCCCACGCCAAAAGACGCAACAAGGAGAGTTAGCGGAGGTTTACCACCACACTTCAGCCTGGGCGCCGAAGGTTACGCCATCCGTATCGTCGATATCGATGGCATCCTGGTCGGGGCCGTTGGCAATGACAGCGGCATTGTAGTTGTCGCTCCAATGCGCGTAAGTCGCGAACAGGCGCAGCTGGGGACGTGCGAAGAAGGTGCGGCCCGGTTCCCACTGCTGGGACAGGGTCACTTTCTGCAGGTCGTAGTCGTCTTCGCCGTCGGCATCCGGCTTCACTTTGTCGAGACCCAGTTCGACCGCCGTGCTCATCAGGTCATTCCAGTAATAGGTCGGCCGGAAACCGGCTGACATCCACTGGCCGCCTGAGTCGTCTTCAAAGTCGTTGTTCTGGTAGATGCCCACATAGAACATCTGCAGGTTTTCGGTACCGACGGGAATCACACCCTGATCGATGACCCGGAACATCTTGCCGTCGTTGAGGCTGTTGCTCTTACCGGTACCGTTGATCATGGAGTCGGTGGCGTATTGCAGGGTGAACTTGTTGTAGCCGCCCAGGAAATCGGACTGCTTGTGCTCGGCGGTGACCAGGTAGCCGCTCTTGTCGGCCGTAATGTCGGCATCCTTTTGTTCGTCGGTCAGGTTAGCGTTGCCATAGTCAAAACCGACTTCCAGGGTTCCGCCCGGGTTAACCGGCAGATCGGTCCAGCGAATGTCGATGATGTCGTTGGTCACGTCCTCATCGTCGGTAATGTCCGTGTCGACGGTGTTGTTGGTTGACCGGGTCCAGGCCAGATGCAGCTTACCGGTCCCTACGTCGATGTCTTCCAGGCCCACACCCGGACCGGAAACATCCCAGTAGTAGAAGTCGTTGATGTGCACGTCATGACGCTGGTAATAGCGCTTACCGATCCAGAGTGTGGAGCCCGGCAGGGATTTAATGACGTTTTTACCCTGAACGTTGAACTGCCTTACGCCCACATTGGCGTTGCCATCGGAGCTGAATTCACCGTCGTTTTCCTGGTTGGTGACGTAGGCAATCATGGAGTCCACGTAAAAGCTGGTGTCGCCTTCCTTGTAGACTTCATCACCCATCTGGATTTCAGCGTAGGTTTCGCACTCGTTACCGAGACGGTATTTGGCGCCGGCGCCGGCAGCCTTGAAACAGGCCTGGTCACCACCGCCAACGGTGTCACCGATACCGGAACGGAAGTAGCCGTGGAAATCGACAGCTGCGGCAGAGGTTGAAACCATCACGGCCGCGACGGCGGCAGCCAGTTGATGGCGACGGAGCAGAGGAAACTTGTTGTTATCGCTCATGATCTTTGTCCTGGTGTTGTTGTTAGTCAGACATGGAGCGCAACGCGGGTTGTCCTTCTTCCCGGAGGACGTGGGTTCTGCGAGCCACTCCCGCTTGCGGCTCCTCATCCTTTTGCAATTTTTTAGGGGTGTAGCCCTGAGGCGTATTTGCAAAAGTGTTAGTAAAATTACATACAAAGACCTTAAAAATAAAGTCAGGGAGTCGCTTAAAGAGGTCTTATTTCTAAAAAACGCCGATCTTTTTTGTTACTGACTTGATACATGTTCAAAAATTACGAGGCGCTTCAACAGGATCCATCGTTGGGTCTGAAGGTCACCGTTCGGCTATCCTGCCGAAGAGACAGAATGAGCCGAGGTAGGCATGCCGTTTCCAATCGAACAGAAACTGGTGATTGCGGTGGCGTCCAGCGCGCTCTTTGATTTGAGCGAATCCGACGCCGTCTTTCGCGAGGAGGGGCCCAACGCCTATCGCCACTACCAGGAGCGACACCTGGACGTTCCGCTGGGCAAGGGCGTGGCGTTTCCCTTTGTGCGACGTTTCCTGAGCATCAACCGCCATTTTGCCGAAGAGCGGCCGGTGGAGGTCATCCTGCTGTCCCGCAATTCGGCGATCACCGGTAAACGGGTGTTTCGTTCGATCCGCCACCACGGCCTGGATATTACCCGGGCCGCCTTTCTGGAGGGCAAGTCGCCGTACCCCTACATTCCGGCATTCAACGCTTCCCTGTTTCTGTCCGCCAACCAGGGGGATATCCGGCATGCGGTCGAGGCAGGCTATCCGGCAGGCCTGGTGCTGCCTTCGGCGGTAGTGGACGATGACAGCGACGGGGAGCTGCGTATCGCGTTCGACTTCGACGGCGTCATTGCCGACGACGCCTCGGAGCGGATTTACAAAGAGGGCGAACTGGCGGATTTTCACCGGCACGAGCAGGATCAGGCCGACGTGCCGCTGAACCCGGGGCCCTTGGCGGACCTGTTCCGCAAGCTGTCGTTGCTGCAGGCGCTGGAGGACGAGGCGGTGGACCAAAGCGCCGACTACCGCCGGATCCTGCGGATGGCGATTGTCACCGCCCGCAATGCCCCGGCGCACGAACGGGTGGTCACCACGCTGGAGCATTGGGGCGTGAACGCCAACGAAACCTTCTTCCTGGGTGGTATGACCAAGGAGCGCATTCTCGCAGTATTGCGCCCGCATATGTTCTTCGACGACCAGAAAAGTCACCTGTCATCCGCCGGCGGCGCGATTCCGATGGTGCACATTCCTTTCGGCATCGCCAACGCGGCGCCCGCGCTATAGTGATTCCATACCAGCAGGCGAATCATCGGGAGAGTGAGCATGGAGCACACACAGATCATGAAGGGGCAGTGCCTGTGCGGCGCCGTCAGCATAACAGCGCCACGACGTGACCGGGTCGAGGTCTGTCATTGCGGCATGTGCCGCCGTTGGGGTGGCGGGCCGCTGCTGGCCGTGCACTGCGGTCAGGACGTCCAGATCACCGGGCTTGACAGCGTGACCGTCTACACCTCCTCGGACTGGGCGGAGCGGGGCTTCTGCAACCGCTGCGGCACGCACCTGTTCTACAAGTTCAAAGGCTCGGGCCAATACGCCATGACGGCCGGCTTTTTCGAGACGGGAACGGACTTCGCGATGGGCAACCAGATCTTCATCGACAGCAAGCCGGGCTATTACGACTTTGCCAACCAGACGCCGATGCTGACCGAGGCCGAAGTTCTGGAACGGTACGGGATCAAATAGTGTGCAGCGGGTCGGGAGCCGGCCCGCTGCGCCTGCGCAGACGTCAGGCCTGCTTCATGCGATCCGTGTAGGGCGGCCAGCCCAGCGGTTTGCCGGCCAGCAGGTGAAGGTGGATATGGAACACGGTCTGGCCGGCCTGCTCACCGCAGTTCATCACCACCCGGTAACCGCTTTCGTCAAACCCCATCTCCCTGGCCAGGTCGCGCGCAACCGTGAACAGATGGCCGATCAGCGTTTCCTGATCGTCCTTGAGGTCGTTGATGGTGGCGATCCGGACCTTGGGAATGATCAGCAGGTGCACCGGAGCCTGCGGGTTGATGTCCTTGAACGCCAGGCTCTGGTCGTCTTCATAGACGATGTCGGCCGGAATCTCGCGATTGATGATCTTGTCGAAGATGGTTTCCGCCATGATGGCTCCTTTGTCGGTGTTGTCCGTGCTATTTCAGAAAGGCGGGCCGCGGCGCCTGGTCAACCAGTTGCTGCAGGAACGGCGGCAGGGTGTCGTCGATTCCCATGGCGTAGCGGGCGACCTGGTGTTTGGCGAAGGGCAGGTGATTGGCCAGTGCCAGCCCCAGGTTGCGCGCCAGATGAACCGGCGGAAGACGATTGCTGAAGGCATGGTAGAACAGGTCCATCGCCAGCATCATGCGCCGGTTGGCCGGACGCCGTCGGCGTTCATAGCGCGCAAGCAGGGCCGGTGTGGCGATCGGGAGGCCGGCACGACGGGCTTCCACCAGTTCGTGCTGCAGCACTTCCGCGTCCTGGAAGCCGAGATTGACGCCCTGGCCGGCCAACGGATTAATGGTGTGGGCGGCATCCCCCACCAGCGCGATCCGATCCGCGGAATAGCGTTTGGCGTGCTGACGGGCCAGGGGGAAGCTGGCGCGTCCGGCGACGGCTGTCAGCGGCGGCAGGTCGGCCGGGAACGCACCGGTAACGGCGGCCAGGAAATCCCTGTCCGGAAGCTGCTTGAGGGCCGCCAGCCGGGCCGGATCGTCGTACCAGACGAGGGAGGCCCAGCTGTGCTCTCCATCGCTGTGCAGGGGCAGGAAGGCGCGTGGGCCACTGGGGTGGAATGCCTGCCAGGTGATGTCCTGTTGGGGGCCGGTGTAACGCACGCTGGCCACCAGCGCCTGCTGGGCGTACTGGTCGCGGGTGGTGCCAATGCCGGCCAGTTGGCGGACGCGGGACTGGGCACCGTCGGCGCCCACCAGTAATTCGGCGTGCAGGGTGCGGCCATCGTCCAGGGTGACTGTCACCTGCGCGTCGTCCGATACGGCTGAGACGATGTTGTCCGTAGTCATCCGCTCGATGCGCGCGCACTCGCCGGCCTGATCCCACAGCGCCCGTTGGGTGATGCGGTTCTCGACGATGTGGCCGAGGTGGTCACGGCCCAAGGGAGCCGCTTCAAACGTGGTCCGCGCGATACCACTGGGCAGCAGGCGACTCAGGGGATGAGACGCCGCATCCCACACCGACAGACGCCGGTAGGGCACCGCCCGCATGCTGCGGATGCGAGACCAGACGCCGAGCCGCTCCAGATAGGCTTCGCTGCCGGCACTGATGGCTGAAACCCGCAGGTCCGGCTCGCGGGCCGGATCAAAGGCGGCGGGTTCCTGGCGGTCGAGCAGGGCAACCGTGAGCCCGGCCCGGCCCAGTCCATTGGCGAGTGCGGCGCCGACCATGCCGGCGCCGACGATAATCACGTCGAAAGTTTGCGTCATGTCCGCTTCCTGATTCGAATGGCCTCATATTAGAGCCCGTTCGAAACCACCGCAAACCCCGACGGACCGCCTGTGCTAGGACACTTTGCGCAGCCAGGCCGGCCGTGGCGAATCCGGACGCCGGAATCCCTGGTTGATCACCATGGGATTGGACAGTCGCAGGAAGTCGCTGGTCGCCATGCGAATCGACTCGGTATGACTGCCGGCGGCGAACACCAGATGAGCCTGGCTGGTCAGCGCCTCGCTGCAGTAGACCGACATGCCGTAGAGATTGCCGAACGGCGGCATGGCGCCCACCTCGCAGTGGGCGAACCGGTCCTTGAACTCGTCCTCGTCGGCGAGTTGGACGAAGTCCGTATCGAGTACGTAGGAGAGCCGATCCCAGCGGACGCGCCAGGTGGCCGGCATGACGAGCATGGCCATCTTGCCGTCGAGTTCGACGATGACCGTCTTGACGACCTCATCACCGCACACGTGCGCATGATGCGCCAACTCCTGGGCGGTGAAAGCCGGAGGGTGGGAGAGGCAGTCGTAGGGCACTGCCTTGGCGTCGAGAAATTCTTTCAATTGCTGAACCGGCATCGAGACAACCTCCAACCAGCAATGACAGCACGAACCCCTGCGCCGCCATGCGGACAAAGGCCACCTGTTTCACTGGCAAGCATAGTTCAGCGGTCGGAGAACGCGAGGCGCGGGTGTGGGGAATGTGACGGACGGCTGATCTGGCGGGATGGATGGAGCCCGGCGGGCGCCGGGCTCCGGGGCAGGGGTTATTCCCCCTTGGTGTCATACAAATGAACGTCGCGCTGCGGGAAAGGGATGGTGACCCCTTCGGCGTCGAAGGCTTTCTTGACCTTTTCCTGCATGTCCCAGATCAACGGCCAGACGTTCGGAGTGTCGGTCCAGACGCGAACATTGATATCGACAGAGCTTTCACCCAAAGAGCCCACAAAGATGTTTGGGGCGGGATCGGCGTGGGAGCGCTCGTCTTCCTCGACCAGGCGTTTGAGGATGGCCTTGGCCTTGTCGATGTCGTCGCCGTAGCCAATGCCAAAGACCATGTCGGCCCGCCGCTTCTCGTAGGCGTTGACGTTGGTCAGGCTGGCGTTGGACAGCTGGCCATTGGGAATGACGATGCGGCGATTGTCGAAGGTGTTGATGATGGTGTAGAGAATCTGGATTTCAACAACACTGCCGAAGAAGCCCTGGGCTTCGATGACATCACCAACCTTGAACGGCTTGAAGATCAGGATCAGCACGCCGCCGGCAAAGTTGGCGAGGCTGCCCTGCAGGGCCAGACCCACCGCGAGGCCGGCGGCACCCATAATGGCCACGAACGAGGTGGTGGCAATGCCGACCATCGAGGCCACAGAGATGAACAGCAGGATCTTCAGGACGGCGCCGATCAGGCCGCACAGGAATTTGTTGAGTGTCGGATCCTTGGCACCCAGCTTCTTGTCCAGGACGCTGATAAAGCGATTGATCAGCCAGAGGCCGATGATCAGCGTGACGATCGCCAGAATGACCTTCGGCGCGTACGCCATCACCATGCCATAGGCCATCTTGGCCAGTTCAGCGACCTGTCCGTCGCCGGAGAAGAGGTTTTCCATGAGAACTCCTTGTTGCTGTCTTTAATTCCGGTTTGGATTGCTGGAGCGCCGGATAGGTGGCACCGCGGCCCCGCGTACTTGAGGTTTACTGGTTTTTTATAGCAGAAAATCCCGAGTCAAATACACCGCGGGATCAGGTCGTTATCGGCCAGTCTCTCAACGGAGACTGTACGTCGCCGATCGTTATTGGATTCGTTGTGTGCCCGGCGGGGTGTCAGCCTGAAGCGTTGGCCGCCCACTCGCGAAGCTCGTCAGGGCTGCCCCGGGCCGCGATGCGTCCGGCTTTCTGGCTCAGTTGATAGTCGTACATGGGATCGTAATAGTCCTGCAGCAGCACCTGAATCCACTCGGCGTGACGGCTGACGTCGCCGCTTCGTTGCTGTTCGTCCAGGGCCTGAACCATCACGTCCCTCAGTGCCTGGTGGCGCTGGCCACCGAGGCGTTTGCGGATCCGGTCCAGGGCGCTGAGCAGGTAGTCGCGGAAATTCAGCCAGCCGGCCTCCTCGCCATCGCGCTCGATAAAGGCGGCGAGCATGTCGGTGACGTAGTCCTGGCGGATGATGTCGATCCGCTCTTCGAGTGTGTTCTCCAGAATCAGCAGCGGTGCTTCGGCCATGCGGTCGCGCAGATTGTGGGGCAGGGCGCAGCGGCCTACCAGCCGACTTTCGTCTTCCAGAAAGACGGGGCCGCCAAACCGGTGTTTTGCCTTGAGCAGGGCGATCGCTACGCGGTTTTCAAAGTCGATCTGGCTGGGCTGCGGCGTCAATGTCCGGCCGAAGCTGGAACCCCGGTGATGGGCCATGCCCTCCAGGTCGACCGGATTGGGGGTGTCCAGCAGGACCCGGGTCTTGCCGGTCCCGGTCCGGCCGCTGATGATGAAGATCGGCAGATCCGGCAGTAGGGCCTCCTGGGCGTCGATCAAAAAGCGCCGGAGGGCCTTGTAACCGCCCTTGACCAGCGGGAAGTCGACACCGGCGTCGTGGATCCAGCGCTGGGTCAGCTGCGAACGCAGGCCGCCACGGAAGCAGAACAGATAGCCGTCCGGATGCTGCTGGGTGAACCGGATCCAGGACTCGATCCGCTGCTGCTTGATGTCGCCCTGCACCAGTTGATGGCCCAGTTCGATCGCGGACTGCTGACCGGCCTCCTTGTAGCGGATGCCCACCCGGTGCCGCTCGTCGTCGTTCATCAGGGGCGCATTGATGGCGGTGGGAAAGGAGCCCTTGTTGAATTCCACCGGGGCTCGGACATCCATCAGCGGCGTGTCGTTGAGGAAGAGGTCGAGGTAATCCTGAGTGTCGGGTCTGGACATTATTTCAGCAGTCTGGAAGTGGTGGGCGCAGTATAACGGATGGCCGGCCCCGTATCAGCCGGTTAGAATGCGGCATGCTCCAGACCCATGACCACCTCAACACGCGCATGCGCCGCACCCTGAGCCGGGGGCGCGTGGCGCTCACGGCCCCTGCCGGTTGTCCGGCCATCGACCTGTACCTGTTCGATCCCGCAGTGCTGGAAGGTCCGCTCAGTCACGATGAAGCCCAGGCCGTGGTGGCCGAGCCGGCCTACTGGTCCTTCTGCTGGGCCAGTGGCCAGGTGCTGGCGCAATACATCCTGGATCATCCGGAATCGGTCGCTGGCCGGCGGGTGATCGATTTCGGGTCGGGATCGGGCATCGTGGCCATCGCTGCAGCCAGGGCGGGGGCCCGCCAGGTGGTGGCTTGCGACATCGACGGCGATGCCTTGGCCGCGGTGACGGCCAATGCCGAAGCCAACGGCGTGCAGGTGGACTTGTGTGACGACTGGCTCCGGCGCAGGGATGGGTTCGACGTGGTCACCGCGGCAGATGTGCTGTACGACCCGGAGAACCGACCGTTGCTGTCGGCGTTTCGCGAGGCCGCGCCGCGGGTTCTGCTGGCGGATTCCCGGGTGAAGGATCTGGGGGACGATCACTACGTCCTGCAGGTGGTGCATGAGGCCCGCACCTGGCCGGACCTGCACGAGTTCGAGGAGTTCAACCGCGTGCGTATCTATCAGGCGGATAGGTAGGCGTCGGCTTTGGGGCGACGGTGCAGGCATAAAAAAAGGGCAACAAATGTTGCCCTTTGTCGGAACGGGTATTCGCATCCCTGCGCGCGTAGACACCCTGTCGCGTTTTGAAGTCCCTGGCCAACTCCGTGGCGCCGGCGTCCGAGCCAGCGATCCAGTAATTAGAGTCCCTTAAGCGTGAAGTCCGTTTGTTCCCTGCTTCCCCTCACAATCCTGTGAGGAACTTCTCCGTGTATCGTCCTTTCCCTGTCTTCCTGACAATTGAACTATATCAATCTGAATATGATTTTCGTGTGACGGTGTTCCTGTAGAAATGTGACGGTTGCGTCATGGAATTTGAATACCCTTAAATAACATTAAGATACAAATTTAAGGTTGGCGCTGTTGTAGCACTCCCACAGCACAAAATCGCCATTTCTTACGTGGGTGTGCGATATTTCCTACACAGATCCTGGAGGGTTTCCTACGAGGCAGCCGAAAGGCGGGCGCCGGTAAAGCGCCAGAGGATGAGACCGGCAGCGATACCCAGGCTGTCGGCAAAGACATCCAGCAGCGACGTTTCCCGGTAAGGCAGGGGGAACTGGACAATCTCGATGAGCACCCCAAAACCCAGCATGGCCACGGCGACGTGCAGGGCTTTCATCTGCGGCCAGCCCAGGCGGGTGAGCAGGGTGACCTCGATGAAGGCCACCAGGTGGTTGATCTTGTCCCAGCTGGAGACCTCGATCGGATGGTCCAGTTGCGCCGTCGCCAGCCAAAGGATGACGGCCATCGACACGAACAGGGCAGCGCGCCACAGGCGGGTTTGATGGATCAGCGAGCGAAGCAGGTCGGTCATGGTGTGGATCGATGCTCCCGGGGTTGTGGCGGGTATGGTCAATGAGCCGGTCATGGTATGCTCTGCGCCCGAATTCCGCCAGGGGGCCTTGCATTCGTCAGGGGCTTCCGGCCGGAACTGCGCCAGGAAACCGGAGGAGACTGACATGCTTAAGGGCAATTTCTTTCAAGGCCTGGGCTGCCTGGGAGAGGGGTTCCGGCTGATCCGCCGGCCCGGCCTCCGGTTGTTCGTGATCATTCCGATCGTCCTCAACATCATCCTGTTCGCTGCCCTGTTCTATTTCATGGCCCACGGCTTCAGTGCCCTGATTGCCATGGCGATGGGCTGGCTGCCCGACTGGAACTGGCTGCAGTCCCTCGACTGGCTGTTCTGGCTGCTCTATGGCGTGGTCATCCTGCTGATGATGGCCTACGGCTTTGTGATCGTTGCCAACCTGATCGGTTCCCCGTTCTACGGCTATCTCGCCGAGTTGACCGAAAAGGAACTCACTGGCCAGGAAGTGGCCGTCGACGGTGGCTGGGCGCAGATCATCAAGGACATTCCACGGGCACTCGGGCGCGAAGTCCAGAAGATCCTCTACTACCTGCCCCGGGCGATCCTGTTGCTGGTTCTGGGGCTGGTGCCTGTCGTGAATCTGGTATCGGCGGTCCTCTGGTTCCTGTTCAACAGCTGGATGATGGCGCTGCAGTATGTCGATTATCCGGCCGATAACCACCGGGTCAGCTTTGGCAACCTGCGTCGCATGCTGGCGGCCAAGCGCCTGTCGGCCATGGGCTTCGGTTTGCCGGTGGCGCTGGCCGCCATGGTCCCGGTGCTCAACCTCTTTGTCGTGCCCGCCGCGGTCTGCGGCGCGACGGCCTACTGGGTTCGCGAGCGTTCAGGCCAGGCCTGAACCCGCGCCCGGGCTCCCCTTTTTCCGTTCAAATCAGTTCTGCAAGGTGAATCAAAGCATGGAATTTGTCATTGGTCAGCGGTGGGTCAGTCACAGCGACGCCTCCCTCGGTCTGGGTATCGTCACGGATATCTCCGGCCGTCGGGTGACCCTCGGGTTCCCCGCGGTGGACGAGGAGCGGACCTACGCCACCGATAACGCGCCGTTGGCCCGGGTCAGCTACCAGCTGGGCGACACCATCGAGACGTTCGACGGCGAATCGCTCACCGTGCGGGCGGTGGAGGACATCGACGGCGTCCTCATGTATCACGCCGAAGATGCTGAGGGTGAGCTCCAACAGATCTCCGAGGTCAAGCTGGGTAGCCATGTGCGTTTTACCGACCCGCGCCAGCGCCTGTTCGCCGGTCGCTTCGATCGTAACGGGGCCTTCCGGCTGCGTATGGCCACGGTCGAGCACCAGGAGCGCCTGCGCCAGTCACCGGCCCGGGGCCTGATCGGCGCGCGCACCAGCCACCTGCCGCACCAGATCTATATTGCCGGCGAAGTGGCACGGCGTTACGCGCCGCGGGTGCTGCTGGCGGACGAAGTGGGTCTGGGCAAGACCATCGAGGCGGGCCTGATCCTGCATTCCCAGCTCCAGACCGGCCTGGCCCGCCGCGTGCTTATTGTGGTGCCGGACTCGCTGATCCATCAGTGGCTGGTGGAGATGCTGCGCCGTTTTAACCTCTCGTTTTCCATCGTCGATGGTTCCCACTACGAGCTGGACGACGCGGCCGACAAGATCCTGGCGATGCTGGGAGAGGCCTCGGACGAGGACGACGATGGGGACGGTGAAAACCCCTTCGAACAATCTCAGCTGGTCCTGTGCAGTCTGGACTTCCTGGCCGGCAGCGAGAAAGCCCAGCGGGACGCCCTGCGAGCCGGATGGGATCTGATGGTGGTGGACGAGGCCCATCACCTGACCTGGTCGCCGGAAGCGGCCAGCCCGGAATACCAGGCGGTGGAAAAACTGGCAGCCGAGATCCGTGGTCTCCTGTTGCTGACGGCGACACCGGAGCAGATGGGCCTGGCCGGCCACTTTGCCCGCTTGCGGCTGCTGGACCCGGCCCGCTATCCCGACCTGGGGGCCTTCGAGCAAGAGGAAGCGCGCTACGCTGATATCAATGCCCTGGTGCGGGATCTCCAGGCCCGTGGCGGCCAACCGGATGCGCAGCAACGGGCGCAGCTCGCCAACTGGCTGGGTGACGAGCTCGACGGGTTGTTGGCTAAAGACGACAGCGGCGAGGCCCTGATCAACACCTTGCTGGACCGCCACGGCACCGGCCGCGTACTGTTCCGCAACACCCGCTCAGCCATCCAGGGCTTTCCGGAGCGTCGCGTGCATCCGGCGCCGTTACCCTGCCCGGAGCTGTATGCCGAGCGCCGCGCTGGTGAAGACGGGATGGCGCCGGAAGCCGGGCTGGTGGAAGAGACCTGGCTGGCGGATGATCCCCGGGTGAACTGGCTGGAAAAAACGCTGACCAGCCTGCGTCCGGCCAAGGTGGTGGTGATTTGTGCCAACGCCGAGACCGCTACCGCGCTGGAGCATCACCTGCAACTGCGCGCCGGCATTCGCAGTGCCGCCTTCCACGAAGGCCTGAGCCTGGTGGAGCGGGACCGTGCCGCCGCCTACTTCACCGAGACGGAACAGGGCGCCCAGGCGCTGATCTGCTCCGAGATCGGCAGCGAAGGCCGCAACTTCCAGTTTGCCCATCACCTGGTGTTGTTCGACCTGCCGGCCAACCCGGATCTGCTGGAGCAGCGTATTGGTCGCCTGGATCGGATCGGGCAGGGCGATGTGATCGACATTCATGTGCCCTACCTGGAAGGCACGTCTCAGGAAACCCTGTTCCACTGGTATCACGACGGCCTCGATGCCCTGAGTCGCAACACCGCCGTGGGCGTGGCCGTGAAAGCCGAAGTACAGGCGCAACTGGACGCTGCGCTGGACAATCCGGAAGCCGATCGGCAGGCCTTGATCGATGCGACCCGCGAGCAGGCCGAGGCCTTGCGTGTGCGCCTGCAGGCCGGTCGGGACGCCCTGATCGAGATGAATTCCTGCCGCCCGGAAGCGGCCCAGACGCTGATCGAAGCGATCGAGACCGAAGAGCAGGCGTCCGGCCTGGTGGATTACATGACCGAGGCCTTCGATATCTTCGGCGTCGAGACCGAGGACCACACCGAGACATCGGACGTGCTCAAGCCGTCCGACCATATGCTGACCGGCCACTTCCCGGGATTGCCGAAAGACGGTATCACCGTGACCTTCGACCGTCAGCAGGCCCTGGAGCGGGAAGACCTGACGTTCCTGAGCTGGGAGCACCCCATGGTGGCCGGCGTGATGGAACTGATGACCGATTCGGAGCTGGGGAACGCGGCGCTGGCGAGCCTGTCCGTGAAAGGGCTGCCGCCGGGTACGCTGCTGTTGGAGACCCTGTTCACCCTGCATTGCCCGGCGCCGGACAGCCTGCAGCTGTCCCGTTGCCTGCCGCTGGCGCCGCTGCGCCTGCTGGTGGACGTGAATGGCAAGGACCTGTCCAGCGCGCTACCCCATGACCGGCTCAACGAACTCTGTTCCAACATTCGTCGGCGCACGGCCCAGGCGGTGGTGCCGCAGGTGCGGGCCGAGGTGGAGACCATGATCGACCACGCCGAAGGCTTTGCTGCCGAGCGGCTGGGTGAGGCGCAGGCCTCGGCGCTGCAGCGGCTGCGCGACCTGATCACCCCGGAAGTCGACCGCTTGCGGGCGCTGCAACCGATCAATCCGGCGATCCGCGACGAGGAGATCCAGTTCTTCGAAGCGCAGCTGGCGGCCGGCGAGGCGGCCATCGACAAGGCGCGCATGTCATTGAGCGGTCTGCGGGTGATCGTGTCGTCGTAAGAGGTTGGAACGGTGCCTGGATCACGCCATCGGGGATTCGCCGAAAGGCGCATTGACAGATGGCGACTCAGTCACTGGCCGGGAGCCATCCATTGCGGTAGGTTAAACGTAGCATTGAGTGGATTGCCATGGGCTGCCCGTATCGCAGCCCAGTCATTTCAATAACATGGAAGACTGAGACCGCCTATGACGACTTTGATTCTTGTCCTGTTGTCCCTCGCCGGATTGCTTCTGGTATTACGCAAGGAGTCCGGTGCCAAGTCGGCGATTGGCGTGATGGCCGGGTTCGGCCTGGTGTCGCTGATTTTCGCCTCCGGCTGGCTGGCGCTGGTGCTGTTCGCCGGTGCCGTGATCACTGCCGCCTGTGGTCTGCCCGGTTTCCGCAGTGCCTGGCTGACCCCGCGTATTTTCGCCATGTTCAAGAAAGTGGCGCCCAAGGTGTCCGACACCGAGAAGGTGGCCCTGGAAGCGGGCAGCGTCGGCTGGGACGGTGAGCTGTTCACCGGTCGGCCGGACTGGCAGAAACTGCTGATCGACCGCAACAACGGCCTGACTGACGAAGAGCAGGCGTTTATCGATAACCAGTGCGTACACGCCATCAGCCTCTGCAACGCCTGGGACGTGGCCGTCGAGCGAGCCGACCTGCCGCAGGAAGTGTGGGATTACCTGAAGAAGGAAGGGTTCTTCGGGATGATCATTCCCAAGGAATACGGCGGCCTGGAATTCTCCGCCAAGGCGCAGTCGGCGGTGCTGCAGCGTCTGGCGTCCAACGAGTCGCTGATGGTATCCGTTGGCGTGCCCAACTCCCTCGGCCCCGGCGAGTTGCTGCTCAAGTACGGTACCGAAGAGCAGAAAAACCACTACCTGCCGCGTCTGGCGGACGGCCGTGACATTCCCTGCTTCGGTCTGACCGGGCCGCGGGCCGGTTCCGATGCCACCTCGCTGCCGGACACCGGCATCGTCTGCAAGGGCGAATTCGAGGGCAAGGAAGTCATCGGCCTGCGCCTGAATTTCGAGAAGCGCTGGATCACCCTGGCGCCGATCGCCACGGTCGTCGGTCTGGCGTTCCGCATGTTCGACCCGGATAACCTGCTGGGCGACCAGGAAGACCTGGGCATTACCTGCGCCCTGGTGCCCCGTGAAACCAAGGGCATGGAGATTGGTCGCCGCCATTGCCCGATTGGCTCCCCGTTCATGAACGGGCCGATCAAGGGTAAGGACGTCTTTATCCCGCTGGATTACATCATCGGTGGACCGGATATGGCCGGTGAAGGCTGGCGCATGCTGGTCGAGTGCCTTTCCGTGGGCCGCTGTATCACGTTGCCGTCAGGTGCGGCGGGCGCTGCGGCTGCGGCCGTGGGCACCGCTGGTGGCTTCACCCGTGTACGCCGTCAGTTCAATACGCCGGTGGCTGAAATGGAAGGCGTGCAGGGCCCGCTGGCCCGGATTGCCGGCCTGACCTACATCGCCCAGTCGTCGGTCTACCAGACGGCCAATATGGTGGACAAGGGCGAGAAGCCGGCCGTTCCGTCAGCCATCCTCAAGTACCACCTGACCGAAATGCAGCGCCAGTGCCTGACCGATGCCATGGACGTCCATGGCGGCAAGACGGTCACCTTGGGGCCGCGTAACTACCTGGGTATCGGCTACAGCGGTTCGGCGGTCTCCATCACCGTGGAAGGCGCCAACATCATGACCCGCAGCCTGATGATCTTTGGTCAGGGCGCTATCCGCTGCCATCCGTACGTGCTGGAAGAGCTGGCGGCGAAGGACAACGACGATGTCGACGCGTTCGACCGCGCCTTCTTCGGCCACGCCGGGCTGATCTTCGGCAATGCGGCGCGGGCCTTCACCCAGGGTCTGGGGCTGGGTCATCCGGACGTGCCGTTCGATGCCGTCACCCGGCGCTACGCCCAGGCCGTCTCGCGTTTCAGTGCCGCCTTTGGTCTGTGTGCCGATGCCGCCATGACCACGCTGGGTTCACAGCTCAAGATGCGCGAGCTGATTTCCGCCCGCCTGGGGGACATGCTGGCCAATCTGTACCTGGCTTCCATGGTGCTGAAGAACTGGAACGAAACCCAGCCGGTGGAGGGCGAGAAGGAACTGGTCCAGTACAGCCTGGGTCTGTTGTTGCACCGCACCGAGACCGCCCTGGACGAACTGCTCCAGAACCTGCCCAATCGGCCGGTGGCCTGGGCACTGCGGGCGTTG
Source organism: Marinobacter sp. R17 (assembly GCF_003789045.1). Lineage (NCBI taxonomy): Bacteria > Pseudomonadati > Pseudomonadota > Gammaproteobacteria > Pseudomonadales > Marinobacteraceae > Marinobacter > Marinobacter sp. R17. The sequence continues at coordinate 123,342 of NZ_RHGZ01000011.1, forward strand.
ACACTGCCCCTGGGCCGGCGCTGGGATATGCCGCATGACGACGTGTCACGGGCCCTGGCCAAGTCCATTACCCTGGCGACGCCGCTGCGCGAGAAACTGCTGCGTCCGGCCTGGACCACCCACGTCGAGGGCGGAGTGGACAACCCGGTGGCGCAGTACAACGATCTGCTGGTCGAGTACGAGCGCGCCGAGAAGCTCTATCGCGCCGTGAACAAGGCTTACGCCAAGGGCGAGCTGCCGCAGGAAGCGTTGCACCCGGAAGACCGTTTCGAGGCGGCCCTGAAGGCGGACATCCTGAGCCAGGAGGACGCGGAATTCATGCGTGATTACGAAGCCCGCGTGCTGGAAATGCTCACGGTCGACGATTTCGCCTTCGATGCCTTTGCGCAGCAGAAGGACTCCATCGTCCGCCACGACGCGGCCTGATCCGATCCCTTCAGCCCCGCCCAATCCGGCGGGGCTTTTTCGTTACGGCGACGGAATCGCCGGAAATCTCAGCCCAGCTCCCCGTATTCCACTTCCTTGCGAATGCAGAAAACGTGAATGCCTGCCTGTTTGACGTCCTCGATCAACTGGTCGCCGGTGGCCGTGTCCACCACGAACATGATTTCCACCGGCTGATCGGCCAACTCGAAGAAGTGCGCCGAATGCAGATGGCCGCCGGCGCCGAGTCCCTCACGGTCGACCCGCTTGGTCATCCGGGCGATGCCCCGCTGTTTGGCCATGTCGGTGATCAGTTCGCAGACCCGCTTGTTGTTGTGGCGGCGGTTCTCCGGTGTGATGAAGATGATTTCGTAGCCTTTTTCCATGTTGCTCACCCCGCAGTGATCCAGCGAATGAAGAGGAACGTGCCCATACCGGCCAGCGTCATCAGCAGCGAGCCGCCCACGTGCATGGCAATGCCGCCCAGCGCCCACATGAAACGTCCGCCCTGCAACAGTGTCACCATTTCCGCGGAAAATGTGGAGAAGGTTGTGAGCGCGCCCATGAAGCCGGTGATGACGAACAGGCGCCACTCCGGAGACAGGGTCACGGCTTGCGAGAAGATCATGATCGACAGGCCGATCAGGTAGCCGCCCAGCAGGTTGGCGACCAGGGTGCCCAGCGGCACGGTTGGGAACAGGGCGTTGAGCTGTAAACCGAGAAACCATCGCAGGAGTGCGCCGCAGGCAGCCCCCGCGCTGATGGCAATGACCGACATCCACATGAAGACAGGCCTCACTTTGGTTGCGTTATACCGGGATTGCTGACGCAAGGGAGCGGGTGAGGCGATGCGCGAGGTATGTCGTGGGAACACGCCCGGCCGACGGGGCGTCCACAGTAAACGGGACGTGATGACTAGACATACCTGTATCGAACCGTACCCCAGGAGTGGATCACAGGCTCCCAAAGCGGACAGCGGTTTACAGGCATCATCAGCGACATCGCAAATTGAAAGGGGGCGGATGCAGCGGTTTTGGGCGGTGGCGAGAGCGTATCCCGCGCCGACCGATGGAGGAATGCCATCTCCTGTGACCTTAAGTTAATGAAAAAGCGCCGTCCGTGCAACGGTGACCCCGCTTGAAGTCCCTGCTGCAGCGGCGTTGGCGCGACCGCGCAGGCATGCGACTAACGTAGTTATACCTACAACGTAAATATCTGTTGGCAAACTTCAGGATCAGCGGTACAGTGACCCGGTAGGAAAGTTATAGCAAAGCGTTTCATAAATAAGACGTATCCCTCTGTAGTTAAGTAGTGCATCGTCCTGTTTTTGATTATGCGAATTGCGTTTCCGAATACCGCTTTGGAGAGTGAGTGTATAAACACCCGTTTTCCAGGCACTTATTGAATATTGAATACAGACAGGAACAGAGTTATGTCTACAGAGACCGGTACCGTTAAGTTCTTCAATGAAACCAAGGGCTTCGGCTTCATCACTCGTGAAAGCGGCCCGGACGTTTTCGTTCACTACAGCGCCATCCAGGGTTCAGGCTTCAAGACCCTGGCTGAAGGCCAGCAGGTCGAGTTCACTGTAACTCAGGGCCAGAAAGGTCCGCAGGCTGAGAACGTGACTCCGCTCTAAGCCGTATTAGCACGAGCGTTACGGCGGGTCACCAGACGCGCCGGACAATCGAGAAAAGGCAGCCTCCGGGCTGCCTTTTTTTGTGCGCCCGGCACGGGCGCACTCCTGGAGGTGCAAGTCCTCCCGTGAGCTGGCCACAGCGAGCGAAGTGAAGCGCAACTGCGGAAGGGCGACTGACCGTGGGGAGGAAGCGTGGAGCGTA
>NZ_RHGZ01000012.1:0-123079 GCF_003789045.1 Marinobacter sp. R17
TACCAGCGTGCTGGAGGGGATGAACAATAAAATCAAGGTGATCAAGCGGATGGCGTACGGCTACCGGGATAACGACTACTTCTTCCTGAAAATCAAAGCCGCTTTTCCCGGTAAAGTGCGATGAACCTTTTTTTATCCCCGCCAGCAAGACGCCAACGCTGAAAAACAGTCGGCACATCCCCTGTTCAATCTCTGCTCACCTCCCTGGCAGCCCTTGCGCGCACCGCTTTTGCGCATGATCGACACCCCTTGTTCCACGCTGGTTCAGCCCTGCATTCGTTGCTCTCCAAAAATATACCCAGGGGGGTATATCACGGGATTGTCACTTCTCCGTAACGTTGTATCCAAGCCAACACTGAACCGGCGAGCCGTCAGAACAGCCGGTCAAGATTCAACGATGTTTTCGGGAGCAACACCGTGCTTACAACGTCACATACCAACTCCTACTACGCGGCGTCCGCGAACGACAAGACCGTTCGCCCGACCCTGCAGGGTCACATCAAGGCCGACATCTGCGTTATCGGCGCCGGCTTTACCGGCATGTCCACGGCCCTGCATATGGCCGAAAAAGGCTACAAGGTGGTGGTGCTGGAAGGCAGCCGTATCGGGTTCGGCGCTTCCGGCCGCAACGGCGGGCAGATCGTCAACAGCTACAGCCGCGACATCGACTTCATCGAACGCAACTACGGTGAAAAAGTCGGCGCGGAGATGGGCCGGATGGCCTTCGAAGGCGGCCGCATCCTGCGCCGTTTCGTCAAAGACTACAACATTCAATGCGACCTGAAAGAAGGCGGTATTTTCGCGGCCTGCAATGGCAAACAGTTCGATGAACTGGTCGAAAAGAAAAAGCTGTGGGAGGCCCACGGTCACGAACAACTCGAACTGCTGGACCAGAACGCCATTCGCGAGCACATCGGCTCCGATCGTTACACCGGCGGCCTGATCGACCACAGCGGCGGGCATTTTCATCCGTTGAACCTGGTACTGGGCGAAGCGGCGGCCGTCGAATCCCTGGGCGGCACGATCTACGAGAACTCCCCGGCCCTGCGGATTCGCGAGGGCGACAAGCCGGTGGTGCACACCGAGGAAGGCTGTGTGGAAGCCGACTACGTGCTGGTGGCCGGCAACGCCTACCTCAACGGTCTGCTGCCCGAGCTGGAGTCCAAGGCAATTCCGTGCGGCACCCAGATCATCACCACGGAGCGGCTGCCGGAAGCCGTCCAGAAGCGCCTGCTCCCGAAAGACAACTGCGTCGAGGACTGCAACTACCTCCTCGACTACTTCCGCCTGTCCGGCGATGGCCGGCTGATCTACGGCGGCGGCGTCACCTACGGTGCTCGTGAGCCGGGCAAGGTCGAATCCCTGATCGTTCCGAAGATGCTCAAGACGTTCCCGGAGCTGAAGAACGTGAACGTGGATTACGCCTGGACCGGCAATTTCCTGTTGACGTTGATGCGCCTGCCCCAGTTCGGCCGCATCGGCAGCAACGTCTATTACGCGCAAGGCTACAGCGGCCACGGCATCACCTGCACGCACCTGGCGGGCAAGGTGATCAGTGACGCGATCCAGGGCCAGGCGGAGCGGTTCGATATTTTCGCCGGCCTGCCCCAGTACAAATTCCCCGGCGGTCGGGCGATGCGAATCCCGCTGACCGCCATGGGCGCCTGGTTCTACAACCTGCGCGACCAGCTCGGCTTTTGATTTCTCCTGCTGATGAGGCCTGAAGCGTCTCTGCGCACTCAGGACTCCGTCAGAGGCTCCATAACAAAAACCGTGGCGCAAAGGCGCTGACCCGGTGAAATCGAATTGCCATAAACCCCGCGGTGACGGCTCTCATCGCGGCTCCATAAAAAAGCAAGAGACGGGTAATATAATGACTGATGACACGATGCGTACCCAAAGCGGGATCACACCGGGGGATGACGGCTTGACGGACAGCCCCGGTCAGAAAACGTTCTATTCCATAGTCGGCTACGGCGCCATCCTGGCCGCCTTCGCTTATATGTCCACGTGGCATGTCGAAGGCGATTCATACGGTGTTTTGAGTTTGCTGCCGTCCCTGTTGATTGTTCTCGTCGCCGTCAAAACCAAACGCCCCCTGGAATCCATCTTTGCCGGTATCATCGCCGGCTCCCTCCTGATCGACCCCACCAACCTGTTCAGCAGCCTGGGCGAATTGTCCATGAACGTGGTCCAGAACGAGACCATCGCCTGGATTGTGCTGGTCTGCGGCATGATGGGTGGGCTGATCAACATGCTGGAGCGCGGCGGCAGCGTCCTGAGTTTCGGCGACATGCTGGCCAAGCGCATCAAGACCAAGCGCGGCACGATGCTGACCACGTCATTCCTGGGCCTCGCGGTCTTTATCGACGACTACCTGAATTCCCTGGCGGTATCCGCGTCCATGAAGACGCTGACGGACCGCTTCAAGATTTCCCGTGAGAAACTGGCGTTCCTGGTGGATTCCACTGCCGCACCGGTCTGCATCCTGGTTCCGATTTCCACCTGGGCGGTTTACTTTGGCGCGCTGCTGGAAGAGAACGGCGCGGCCGCTGACGGCCAGGGCATGGCGCTCTACATCGAATCGATTCCCTACATGGCCTATGGCTGGGCCGCTTTGATCGTCGTTTTCCTGGTCGCCATGGGCATCCTCAAGGACTTCGGCCCGATGAAGAAGGCCGAGGAACGCGCCAGTAAAGGCCAACCGATTCCCGATGGCGTTGAAGATCTGGGTTTTGATACCAGCAACGTCCGTCGCACTTCGACGACTGTGGGCCTGATGAATTTCCTGCTGCCGATGGCCGTGCTGATCATCGCCAGCGTCTACTACGACATCGATCTGCTGCTGGGTGCCCTGGTGGCGTCCATCTTCACCATGGTGCTGTACTTCTGGCAACGCCTGATGACCTTCGGCGAGCTGACCGATTCCATGCTGGACGGTTTCAAGGTCATGCTGCATCCGATCGCCGTCGTCTGCGCCGGGTTCATGGTCAAGGCCATCAACGATGAGCTGGGCATGACCACCTACATTATCGACACCATCACGCCGTACCTGTCCCCGGAGCTGCTGCCGGCCCTGGTCTTCGCCACCATGGCGGCCGTTGTGTTCTCCACGGGCTCCAACTGGGGTGTGTTTGTGGTGTCCCTGCCGATCGTGATCCCGATGGCTCATGCCATGGACATGTCCATGCCGCTGACCGTGGGCGCCCTGCTCTCTGCCTCGGCTTTCGGTAGCCACGCCTGCTTCTTCAGTGACTCTACGGTGCTGTCATCCACCGGTTCGGGGTGCACACCGATGCAGCACGGTCTGACACAGATCCCGTACGCCATGATTGGCGCGAGCCTGGCGTTTGTGTCCTTCCTGGTGATGGGTTACGCCATCGCCTGACGTATCGCACTTGATCGCCGGGCCAGGCCTTCGCGCCTCGCCCGGCTTTTTTGTGTCTGGCTGAAGGGTGTTCCGGATGATTCCTATGGCGCGGCGGGCGATCAGGCTCTCTGAGTCCAAGCCCAACGGACGCCGTCGCTCACGTCGCCTGAGAGGGCGTGCAAGTAGTGGCGGTTTGAAGCCTCTCTCCCCTGGCGGGGTGCAGGCGGAAACAGCGAAGCATCGCTTCGCCCGCCGGAACGCCCACAGCCTCTGGATGTGGGCCGGGGCGCGGAGCGGAGGTTTGGAGAGAGGGGGTGCGGTGAGAGTCACGCAAGACATATTGGTAGCCTGAAATAACGAGCGCCTGCCGGCGCCCCCTCTCCCCAACCCTCTCCCTCAAGGGGAGAGGGAGTATCCGTTGTGCAAACCGGCAACTTTTGGAACACTTCCTCGGCTTCGAAGGGGCTGTCGGCAACGCCGTATATCCAAAAATGGGCACCTTCGGCGCCTCAGAAGCTAAAGCATCTGCTACATGTTCGAGTGGCTGCTCCAATGTAGCCGACGCTTTAGCTTCGGAGGGCCCGGTAGGGCCCCAGGATAGTGACGCCCAAGCTGATTCAATTCGGGACCGCCGCGGGATGCAGCAGACAAAAAAAGACCGGCTCAAAAGGCCGGTCGAAGTGGAGACAAGCTATGAATTGAAAAGAAACTTAGTGCTGCGCGCCCTGCTGGAGGAACGACGCCATCCAATGAGCCACCTGAAGCGAATCGGTGTGGGCGGACTCGTCATTCAGCCCCACCAGCGCCTCGTCAGCCGCAGCCGGCGGAATCGGGTCGTCGCGACGCGACAACAGCAACTGGGTTTCAAACTCGACGTTGAACTCCGGGTGCGCCTGCAGGGTCAGGATGCGGTTGTCGTACTGCAACGCCGCAAACGGGCAGAAGGAGGAATAGGCGATCACCTCGGCCTGCTTGGGCTTGCTGAGCACCTGGTCCTGGTGCACGGCGCTCAAGGTGAATTGCCCGCCAAGACCGTCCAGCTCCGGCACGTCTCTTTCAAGTTGATAGGTGTGCAGGCCAACACCCCAACCGTCCGGATACTGGTTCACGTCGGCGCCAAAGGCTTCCGCCACAATCTGATGCCCGAAGCAGATGCCGACCATCGGACGGCCGGTATCGTAAATCTCGAGGATCAGGTCTTTCAGGCGACTCATCCACGGTGTTTTTTCGTACACGTTGGATTTGGAACCGGTAATGATCCAGGCGTCGTGCGCATCGGCGGCGCCCGGGAAAATGTCGTCCCGGACATCGTAGGTGGTGAAGGTAAAATCGTAGCCGGCGTGACCGAACAGTTTTACGAACATGTCGGCGTAGGAGCCGTGCTTTTCGAGCAGGTCATCCGGGGTGATGCCCGTGGCTAGGATGCCGATTCTCAGACTCATCGGGTACTCCTGGCGTGCGGATCAGGCGCACGCGCTGTCTGGATAAAAATTCAGAGCAGGCCCAGGTAGGCCTCGTACTCCACATCGGAAATGCGTTCGTTCAAGCGACGACGCTCCTGGCGCTTGGCTTCCGCGTATACGCGGACAAATTCCTCGCCGAGGTATTCGCGCAGAATCTCGCTCTGGTCGAAACGATTGGTCGCGTCCTGCCATTCACAGGGCAGCGGGTATTCCGGGTTCTCTTCGGCGTAGGCGTCGCCTTCGACCGGTGCGTTGGGCTCGAGCTTATTGTCCATGCCGTAAAGTGCGCCTGCCAGCACGGAGGCCAGCACCAGATACGGGTTGGCATCGGCACCCGACACGCGGTGTTCGATCCGCCGCGCAACGTTGGGGCTTTCCGGTACACGTATCGCGACGGTCCGGTTCTCGTAGCCCCAACTGGCATGCGTCGGGGCATAGGCGCCGGGCATGAAGCGGCGATAGGAATTCAAGTGCGGCGCAAACACCAGCATGCTCTCGGGCATCAACTGCATCAGGCCCGCGACGGCATGACGCAGCAGGTCACTGCCTTGCTCCGTACCATTGTCGAAGACGTTGTTGCCGTCCTGATCGAGCAGGCTGAAATGCACGTGGAAACCGTTGCCGCTTTCCTCGGCATAGGGCTTCGCCATGAAGGTGGCGGAATAGCCATGGCGACGCGACACACCGCGCACCAGGCGCTTGAACAGGATCGCCTGATCGCCGGCGTTCAACGGATCGGCCACGTGGTTGAGGTTCACCTCGAACTGGCCGGGGCCCATTTCGGCAATGATGGTGTCCGCGCCAATGCCCTGTGCCTGGCAGGCTGCCCGGACATCAGCGAAGAACGCCTCGAACCCGTCCATCTCTTCAACGGCGTAGCCTTCGGTGTTCGACAGGCGCCGGCCCTTACCGTCCGCCAGCGCCGGCGGAATCGGACGCTGGGTGCTTTCGGATTCAGCATCCATGAGATAGAACTCAAGCTCGGTGGCCATGACCGGTGTCAGGCCCTGTTCAGCAAAGCGATCCACCATGCGCTTGAGCACCTGGCGTGGATCGGCTTCAAACGGTGAGCCGTCCGGGTTGAACATCATGGCCAGCATCTGGTCCCGGGGTGCTTCCGACCAGGGTACGGGTATCGGATCTTCCGTGACGGGCATGCAAACGCCATCGCTGTCGCCGGTTTCAAAGACCAGCCCGTTTTCCAGCACGTCGGCCCCCCAGAAATCGAAGCCAACCACGGAACGAGGCAGTTTGAGCCCTTCCTTGCGCGCCTTTTTCAGTCCGCTGGCGGGCATGCGTTTTCCGCGTAGATTGCCGTTCAGGTCCGTAATAAAGAGGTCCAGGTCACGGTGCTTGTCCTGATTCTTGTTAATGGTCATACGCTTCACTCTTGAACGCTTTTTCGAAAGTCAGACCTTCACGATATCCCATCGCCAGTGGCGTGTATCTATCACCCGGGGGGTATGTGAGGCCGTTCATGCCGCCGTTTTTCCCTCTCGGACACATATACCCTTAGGGGTATATCCCCCCAATCACGACATTCCCTATGGTTAACCTGGACCCTGACCCCGCCGCGTCCGAAATAACGCTGCGAGCACTCTCATCCCTCTGGAGGCTGTCATGCCGTACACAACAATAAGCCCAACATCCGGAAACGCGGTGCGCGAATTGGACGCCCGCCACCACCTGCACCCCTTTACCGATACCCAGGCCCTGAACCGAAAAGGAGCCCGGGTGATTACCCGCGCCGACGGCGTCTATGTCTGGGATGCGGATAACAACCAGCTGATCGACGGCATGGCGGGCCTGTGGTGCGTGAATATCGGCTATGGCCGCCAGGAGCTGATCGATGCTGCGTCCAGCCAGATGCAGGTGCTGCCCTACTACAACACCTTCTTCCAGAGCACCCACGAGCCGGTCACCCAACTGGCCGAGGCCATCGCCGACATCACGCCGGGTGACCTGAACCGCGTGTTTTTCGCCAACTCCGGTTCGGAAGCCATCGACACGGTGATCCGGATGGTGCGCCACTACTGGACGCTCGAGGGCAAGCGCTATCGCAAGCTGCTGATTGCCCGTGAGAACGCCTATCACGGCAGCACCCTGGCCGGCGCCAGCCTGGGCGGCATGGGACACATGCACCGTCAGTGCGCCCCGATGCTGCCGGGCATTCACCGCATTGGTCAGCCTTACTGGTATGGCGAAGCAGACGGCCTGTCCGAGGACGAATTCGGCCTGAAGCGCGCCCGCGAACTTGAGGAAAAAATCCTGGAAGTGGGCCCGGACAACGTCGCCGCCTTTATCGGCGAGCCGATCCAGGGCGCCGGCGGCGTGATCGTACCGCCCCGCACCTACTGGCCCGAGATTCAGCGGATCTGCCGCAAGTACGACGTGCTGCTAGTGGCGGACGAAGTGATCTGTGGGTTCGGCCGCACGGGGCAGTGGTTCGGTTGCCAGACCTATGATTTCCAACCGGACATCATGTCCATGGCCAAGGGCCTGTCCTCCGGCTACCTGCCGATTTCCGCTGTCGCCGTGGGCGACCGGATTGCGGACGTTCTGACTGAACACGGCGGCGACTTCAATCACGGATTCACCTATTCCGGCCATCCGGCCGCGGCGGCGGTAGCGCTGGAAAACATCCGGTTGCTTCGTGAGGAAGGTGTCATTGAGTCCGTCGCATCCGATACGGGCCCTTACCTGCAGGCTCGCCTCAGGGACGTCCTTGGCGAGCACCCGCTGTGCGGTCACATCGAAGGCATCGGTCTGATCGCCGGACTCGCGCTGGTGAAAGACCGCCAGACCCGCACCTTCTTTGACGAGGACGTGGGCACCCTTTGCCGCGACGAATGCACCGCCGCCGGTCTGATCGCCCGGGCCTGCGGCAATCGGATTGTGCTCTCTCCGCCTCTGGTGATCCGTCGCGAGGAAATTGACGAGATGGTGGATCGCTTACGTATTGCACTGGACAGGACTTATGAGCGGGTCAGCAACCTGTCCGCGGCATGATCCTTGCGGTGGACCGGGCTGGTGCCGGTCCACCAACTGGCTTAGCCTTATAGAATCCTCGAAGAAGCCCGTGCCGTAGCGAGCCATCCTTGGGCATCGCTTTCAACGGATGACATTCCGTGGTGCGCTGAAAGAACAAAAAGGATGGTGATGAGAGATCGCGTTAATCAGATACAGGCCAATGAGAGCTGGCAGAAGAACCTGGCGGTCCTCATCGAGCACCAGCGACTACGCAGCTTTCCCTCGATGCTGGAGGCCTTCCTCTCGACCCTGTGTTTCTTCGACACCATCCTGCTGCTGACCTACAAGAAGTCGCTGCGACCTATTCTGGTCCACCCATCCGATCCCGAAGAGCAAAGCGACACACTGCGCCAGTACATCAACCACGCCTATGTGCTCGACCCGCTGTTCCACGCGATCAAGAACGGTGCGGCACCCGGCATCGTGCGGCTGGCCGAGATCATGCCGGATTCCTTCAAGAGCACGGAGTATTACCAGACCTGCTACCAGAACTTCGGCCTGGTGGACGAGATCAATCTGCTGATTCGCCTGGACGACAAGGTGACCTGCGCCATTACGCTGGGGCGCCGGGCGTCGCTCGAAAGCATTTCCCGCACCGAACTGAACGCCCTGCAGGATTTCTATCCGGTCATCAGTGCACTGGTGCGCCAGTTCTGGCAGGCCCAGTCCGGGGAATTCCTGCAATATGGACGCTCGGACGGGCCCATGAAACGGGCCCTGCGCACCTTCGCCAGCGGCGTCCTGACCCAGCGCGAGCGGGAGATCACCGACCTGATCCTGCGGGGGTTTTCATCCCAGGCGATCGCCGACCGCCTGACCATCAGCGTCGGCACAGTGAAGGTGCACCGCAAGAACATCCATGCGCGGTTGAACACCTCCACCCAGGCGGAAATCTTCACTCAGTTCATCAATCACCTGAGCCATCTGGAAGACAATTCCTAGCGGAACCGAGCGACGGGATCAAAGACTGATCCAGACGGTTTTTATGTCCGTGTACTTCTCGAGGGCATGCAGGGATTTGTCCCGGCCGAAGCCCGACGCCTTCATCCCGCCGAACGGCATGGTGCTGTCCCCCCCACCCCAACCGTTGACCCAGACCATACCGCTCTGGATTTTCCGGCTGACGCGGTGCGCCCGGGACAGGTTGCCGGTCCAGACGGAGGCGCCCAGGCCGTAGCGATTGTCGTTGGCCAGATGAATCGCTTCGGCCTCGTCACTGAACTCGCCCACGGCCAGCACCGGTCCGAAGATTTCTTCCTGTACAAACCGCATGCCGTTGTGGGCATCGCCAATGATGGTGGGCTGAACGAAATAGCCCTGCCCCGGCACCGCCTCGGGGACGCCGCCGGTCAGTACCCGGCCGCCCTCATCGATCGCCGACTGGACATAGCGGGCCACGGTTTCCAGCTGGGTTTTATCAACCAGCGCGCCCATACGGGTTTCCGGATCCAGCGGGTCCCGGGGTTGGTAGGCTTTGGCCGCTTCCAACAGGGCTTCGGTGAAACGCTCCCGGATGGACGACTGAACGTAAAGCCGCGAGCAGGCGATGCAGACTTCGCCCTGGTTGGAGAAGATCGCGGCGGCTGCGGTACCGGCGGCCTTCTCGATGTCCTCACAGTCCTCAAACACCAGCATCGGTGACTTGCCGCCCGCCTCGATCCAGACCCGCTTGAGGTTGGACTGGCCGGCGTATTCCATCAACAGACCACCGACCCGGCTGGAGCCGGTGAATGCGAGCACGTTGACATCGTTATGCAGCGCCAGCGCCTTGCCGGCCGTGTGGCCATACCCGGGCAGCACGTTGAAGACGCCGTCGGGAATGCCTGCTTCTTTGGCCAGTTCCGCCAGGCGCAGAACGCTCAGGGCGCTTTTCTCCGACGGTTTGAGAATGACCGAATTGCCCGCCGCCAGAGCTGGCGCGATCTTCCACATGGCCATCATCAGCGGGTAATTCCAGGGGGTGATGGCGGCGACCACACCAGCCGGTTCGTGGCTGATCAGACCCAGCGTGTCGCTGCCGGTGGGTGAAATCTCGCCGTACAGCTTGTCGATGGACTCGGCGGTCCAGCGCAGGCAATCGATGGAGTCCGGCACGTCGATGGCGACCATCTCGCTGATCGGCTTGCCCATGTCCAGGCTGTCCAGAACCGCCAGTTCGTCGCCATGTTGCTCAACCAGATCCGCGAAGCGCAGCAGGGCCCGCTTGCGGTCGCCCGGCGACAGATCCGACCACGCGCCGGAAACGAACGCCTTGCGGGCCGCATCGACGGCCAGGTCCACGTCGGCCGTATCACAGCTGGCAATGTCCGCCAGCCTGGTTTCCGTGGCCGGATTGATCGACGGGAAGGTCTCGCCGGACACGGCGTCCTGGAATTGACCACCGATAAAGGCCTGTCCGTGCAGGGGCACCGACTCGCTCAGGGCTTTCCATTCCGCGCTGGTTTTCATGGTCTTCTCCCGACATTGATTGACTTTGCATCAAGCCTAACCGGCCGGGACATTTCGGCTCTATATCCCCCAGTGGGTATACGGTCAGAGCCAGCCTTTTTTCTTGAAATACAGGTACGGGGCAATACCGGCCATGACCATCAGACCCAGCGCCCAGGGATAGCCGCCCAGCCAGTGCAGTTCCGGCATCACGTCGAAGTTCATGCCGTAAATGCTGGCCACCAGGGTCGGCGGCAGGAAGACGACTGCGGCGATCGAGAAGATCTTGATGATCTGGTTTTGCTCGATGTTGATGAAGCCCTGGGTGGAGTCCATCAGGAAGTTGATCTTGTCGAACAGGAAGGTGGTGTGAGACATCAGGGTTTCGATGTCGCGCATGATTTCACGCAGGGTATCGGCATGCTCGGAGGCGCTGCGCAAATGCCGCAGCAGAAAGGAGATGTCCCGTTGGGAATCCATCAGGCACAGCCGGATCTTGCCATTGCTGTCCTCCAGACGGGCCAGTTTGCCAATGGCTTCGTCCAGCTCCGCTTCCTCGTCTTCAAGCACCATGTAGGAGACGTCCTCCAGCTGACGGTGCAGGTCTTCCAGCGAATCCGCATGGTTCTCCATCTTCTGCTCGAACAGCGTCACCAGGAGCTCCTCCGGTGAGTTGGCCTCAACCTGACCCCGCCGGGCGCGCATGCGGATCAGCCGGAAGTCTGCCACGTCGTCTTCGCGAATGGTGATCAGTCGACGGCTCTGGAGAATGCAGGCGACGGAAATGGTGTCGTGGCGGCCTTCGGTCTGGGTCAGGAACAGGGAGTGCACGTGAATGCCGGCCTGATCCACAAAACAGCGGGCGGAGGCCTCGATTTCCTCCACTTCATCGAACTCTGGCACATCGGTGTGCAAAAGTCGCTGCAGCAGGTTGCGCTCGTCCTCGTCCGGCGTATGCACGTCGATCCAGTCGGCCTTCTCCAGCGCCGAGTCCGCCTCGTCCGGCGCCACATCCATCTCCCGGATCAACCCGTTATCAATCCTGAAAAATCGCAGCATTCGACAGTTACCTCTCTGATATCTCGGGGCGCTGGATTGAACGCACCGGCATTTTCCCTGTCCGGTATCTTAGGACAAATCGCTAATAACCCAAGTCCGGGATGCCGTGTAGGATGACTTTCATAAGGCTCGACACAATGAATTAGCAAGCCCCGGGAATCCATCACACATGACTTACGCTCGCATCACTGGCACCGGTTCGTACCTGCCGGACAATGTTGTTACCAACAAAGACCTGGAAAAGAAGGTCGACACCAGTGACCAGTGGATTCGTGAACGGACCGGCATCGAGCAGCGCCACATTGCCCTGGACCACCAGACCACGGTGGACCTGGCGGAGCAGGCGTCGCTGAGAGCGATTGAAGCCGCGGGGATTGATCCGCAGGAGATCGATCTCATTGTTTTCGCCACCTCCACCCCGGACAAGATCTTCCCCAGCAGCGCCTGCATTCTCCAGGCCCGCCTGGGCATCCAGGGTTGCCCGGCATTTGATATCCAGGCGGTCTGCAGCGGTTTCGTCTATGCCCTGGCGACCGCTGACAAGTTCGTCAAGACGGGCGCCAGCAAGAAAGCCCTGGTGATCGGCGCGGAAATCTTCTCCCGGATCATCGACTGGGATGATCGCGCCACCTGCGTCCTGTTCGGTGATGGCGCCGGCGCCGTCGTTCTCGAAGCGAGCGAGGAAACCGGCATTCTCTCCACCCACATCCACGCCGATGGCCGTTACGAAGAACTGCTGCATGTCCCCTGCGGTATCGCGTCGGACTTCGAGCGGGTCAAGGCCGGCCGCGCCTTTGTCGAGATGAAGGGCAACGAAGTCTTCAAGATGGCGGTCAACACCCTCGGCAAGATTGTCGACGAAACGTTGGAAGCCAACCAGATGGAGAAGTCGGACATCGATTGGCTGGTGCCTCATCAGGCCAACCTGCGCATCATTTCGGCTACGGCCAAGAAGCTGAACATGTCCATGGATCAGGTGGTGGTCACCGTCAACGAGCACGGGAATACGTCCGCCGCGTCGATTCCGCTGGCATTGGATGCGGCGGTTCGGGATGGCCGGATCCGGAAGAATGAAGTGGTGCTGCTCGAGGCCTTCGGCGGCGGGTTCACCTGGGGCGCGGCGCTGCTGCGTTTTTAAGGGTAACTTTTCAATGTAGCCGACGCTTTCGCTTCGTAGGCGCCGCAGGTGCCCGGTTTGAGATTCGCTTGAAGTCCGAGGCCGTCCTTCGGACGGCTCCGAAGCTAAAGAGGGTGTTGCAAAAGCGTCGCGAGCGATAGCCAAACAAGGCGAAAATCAACGAAAGAGCGCAGTTTACGGGTTGTAAATGAGCATCTTGATCGGACTCGCGCACGAGGCGATTTTCAACGCCGTATGGCTGAGCGCAGTAGCTTTTGCAACACCCTCTAAAGCGTCGGCTACATCACTCCCCTGAATCGGCGATGACTATTCATCCCTGTCACAAACAGAAAGGGGCGCGAAAATCGCGCCCCTTTTTCGTTTCAGCCCGGCCTACAAGGCATCCCGGGAGTAATCCCCGTCCACCAACCGCAGTAACGCCAGCGGGTTGCTGTCCCGCACTGCATCGGGCAGCGCTGCGTCCGGCATGTTCTGATAGCAGACCGGGCGCAGGTAGCGCTCGATGGCCAGGCTACCAACCGACGTGCCGCGGGCGTCGGTGGTCGCCGGATAAGGACCGCCATGGACCATGGTGTCGTTCACTTCGACCCCGGTCGGATAGCCATTGAACAGCAACCGACCGACCTTCTGTTCCAGCACCGAGAGCAGCTCCCGCTGGTCGCGCAGGTCCGCGCCACCGGCCGCAAACACCGTTGCAGTGAGCTGGCCGTTCAGGGCGCGGGCGGCAGCAACCAGTTCCTCGTCGCTGTCGACCTCGACCACGACCGTCGCCGGGCCGAATACCTCTTCCAGCAACGGTGACGCTTCGCCGCCCTGCGTTGACAGCAGCAAACTCTTGTCGGCGGTAAACAGCCGCGCACCCGCCTCACCGTCTTCCGATGGCCCCGCAGCGATCTCATCAATGCCGCCCAGGCTCACCAGGTGTTCCAGACCCTTGCCGTAGTTCGAAAGAATGCCCGCATTCAGCATCGTCTGGGCCGGCTGCTCGCGCAGCGCCGACGCCAATTTGTCGATAAAACGGGATGAGGCTTCGGAACGGCGCATCAGAATCAGACCCGGATTCGTGCAGAACTGACCGCAACCGAGGGTAACCGAACCCGCCAGGCCTTTGGCCATGTCGTCACCCTGCCCGGCCAGCGCGCTTTCCAGCATAAACATGGGGTTGATGCTCGACATCTCGGCAAAGACAGGGATGGGCTCGGGCCGGGCGTGGGCCAGATCGAACAGGGCGCGGCCGCCTTTCTGGGAGCCGGTGAAACCCACGGCCTTGATCAGCGGTTCCTGCACCAGTTGAGCCCCAACCCGATCCCCGTAGATCATGTTGAACACGCCTTTGGGCATGCCCTGGCTTTCCACGGCACGCTCAATGGCATTGGCCACGTATTCGGACGTCACCATATGCCCGGGATGAGCTTTCACCACCACCGGACAGCCCGCGGCCAGCGCCGATGCGGTGTCACCACCGGCCACCGAGAAGGCGAACGGGAAATTGCTGGCCCCAAATACCGCCACCGGTCCCAGCGCGGTTTTCATCTGGCGGATGTCCGGCTTGGGCGGTTGAGCGTCTGGCTGCCCCCGGTTGATCCGGGCGCCGAAGAAATCGCCGCGGCGCACGACCCGGGCAAACAGGCGCAACTGGTTGCTGGTTCGCGAGCGCTCGCCCTTGAGGCGGGCTTCCGGCAGCGCCGTCTCCCGCATGACTTCGGCGATCACATCGTCGCCCAAACCATCGATTTCATCGGCGATGGCCTCCAGGAAATCGGCCCGGCTGTTGGGATCGGTTTTCCGATAAATACCGAAGGCCTGGTCGGCGGCCTTCGCCGCTGAAGAGACTTCTTCAGGGGTCGCTTCGTAGAACGTCGCGGGAGAGGCCTCACCCGTTGAAGCCGAGAGACTCTGCATCGTGGATGATCCTGCGGCAACGCGCCGGCCGCCGACATACTGTTGACCAAGAATCTGCGTCATTGGATTCCTCCTGTTAAAAAGTGGCGATCAACCTAGAGTTCGCTGACCGCAACGGACTCCGCCCGGATGTGGACAAGCGGGTTGCGTAGCGTCGGGCCAAAATCCGCCACTTCGATCTCGAAAATGTCGCCGTCCCGGGTGATCACGTCATCGGCGCAACTGAGAGTTGCCGTGCCGAAGAAATGCACGTGAACGTCTCCCGGACGACGGAATTGCGGGTACTTGAAATGATGCGCTTCCAGGTTGGCGATGCTGTGGCACATGTTGGCCTCGCCGGAGAGGAATGGCTTTTCCCAAAGCACCTGGCCATTGCGGTGAATCCGGGACATACCCTGAACGTCCGATGGCAACTCGCCCAGCCGCAGTGCCGGACCGAATGAGCAGGCCCGCAACTTGGAATGAGCCAGATACAGGTAGTTCTGGCGCTCGGTCACGTGATCGGAAAACTCATTGCCGAGCACAAATCCCAGTCGCCGAGGCGTGCCGTTGGTATCGATCACGTAGATACCGGCGATTTCCGGTTCTTCGCCGCCATCCAGGGCAAAGCCGGGCTGCCCCAGCGCTTCGCCGGGAGCGACCACAATGCTGCCGTCGCCCTTGTAGAACCATTCCGGCTGCACGCCGGCCTGGCCGGATTCCGGTTTGCCGCCCTCCAACCCCATGCGGAACATGCGCATGGAATCGGTCAGGGTTTCCGGCTCGTCGAGCTGTCGATGCATCTTGTCGCGGCCTTCGGCACTGCCAAGATGGGTCAGGCCGGTGCCGCTCACCAGCAGATGAGCAGGGTCCGGATGGTCGATCGGCGTCAGCAGCCGCCCTTCGTCGGCCAGCGCATTGAGGTCGACGCGGTCCTGTCCGGGCCAGTCGGCCACCAGTACCTGCAGCGGCGTCCCCCGTTGCAGCGCCTCCAGCGCCAGTGCATAGACGCTTTTGGCGCCGTCCAGCACACGGCCTGTACTGTCGTCTCCGGTGCCGGCAATGACCAGCCGGCGTCCCGCCTCATCCTGGGCCTGGAAAAGTTGCATAACGTGCTCCTGATTCAATCCGTCAAACGAGAGGCTCAATGGGAATGGGACGGCACCTTGGCGCCGCGCTGCCCCACGAGGAAGTCGAAATCACAGCCTTCGTCCGCCTGCAGCACGTGGTCGATGTAGAGCTGCAGGTAGCCGCCGTCGCTGGCCAGCACCCTGGAGGTGCCGGGATGCACGTCTTCCATGCGGGCCGCCAGCTCGGCTTCGCTGATGTCCAGGTGCAGGCGACCGGACTCGCAATCCAGTTCGATCCAGTCGCCATCGCGCACGGCCGCGAGCGGCCCACCGTCGGCAGCCTCGGGCGCGACATGCAGGACGACTGTCCCGTAGGCCGTGCCGCTCATGCGGGCATCGGAAATGCGCACCATGTCCGTCACGCCCTGCTCCAGCAGCTTGGCGGGCAGCCCCATGTTGCCGACCTCGGCCATGCCGGGATAACCCTTGGGCCCGCAATTGCGCATGACCAGCACGCTGTTGGCGTCTACATCCAGTTCCGGATCGTTGATCCGCGCCTTGTAATGGTCGAAGTTGTCGAACACCACCGCCCGGCCCCGGTGTTTCATCAGTTCCGGCGTCGCCGCCGAGGGCTTCAGGACGGCACCACGGGGTGCCAGGTTGCCGCGCAGGACGCAAATGCCGCCGTCATCGCAAAGCGGGTTATCCAGCGGACGGATCACTTCGTCGTTGTAAAGCGGTGCGTCCTTGACGTTGTCCCACAGCGTCTGGCCGTTGGCCGTCAGCGCATCCGGATGTGGCAGCCGGTTGGCTTCGCCCAGGCGACGCAGCACTGCAGGCAGGCCGCCGGCGTAGTAGAACTCTTCCATCAGGAACCGGCCTGAGGGCTGCAAATCCACGATGGTCGGCGTGCCCCGGCCGATCCGGGTCCAGTCTTCCATGGACAGGTCGACACCGATCCGACCCGCGATGGCCTTCAGGTGGACCACAGCGTTCGTCGAGCCGCCGATGGCGGCGTTCACGCGGATCGCGTTCTCGAAGGCTTCCCGGGTCAGGATTTTCGACAGTCGCAGGTCTTCATGGACCATCTCCACAATTCGGTTACCGGACATCTGAGCCAGCACATAGCGCCGGGAATCCACCGCCGGGATGGCGGCGTTATGCGGTAGTGAGGTGCCCAGGGATTCGGCGATGCTCGCCATGGTCGACGCGGTGCCCATGGTGTTGCAAGTGCCGGCGGAGCGGGACATATCCGCCTCGGCCGACATGAAATCATGGATCGAGATCTGGCCGGCCTTGACCTGCTCGGACAGTTGCCAGACGGCCGTGCCGGAGCCGATGTCCTGGCCCTTGTGCTTGCCGTTCAGCATCGGGCCGCCACTGACGACGATGGTGGGCAGATCACAGCTTGCTGCACCCATCAGCAATGCCGGGGTGGTTTTGTCACATCCGACCAGCAGCACGACGCCGTCTACCGGGTTGCCTCGCAGGGATTCTTCCACATCCATGCTGGCCAGGTTGCGGGTCAGCATGGCCGTCGGCCGAAGGTTGGATTCGCCGTTGGAGAATACCGGGAACTCCACCGGGAAGCCGCCGGCCTCCAGGACGCCCTGACGGACCTTGTCGGCGATCCGCCGGAAATGGGCGTTGCACGGGGTCAGTTCGGACCAGGTGTTGCAGATGCCGATTACCGGCCGGCCATCGAACATGTGCTTGGGGAACCCCTGGTTCTTCATCCAGCTTCGGTACATGAAGCCGTTCTTGTCGGCCGTGCCGAACCACGCTTCCGAACGCAGCGGACGCTTTTTATCAGACATCGGATAATGCTCCTAAAGACAGATTCGGGACTCGTTCAGGACGTCAGTGTCCGGTCAGGCCCGGCTGCGACGGGTCTGTTTCCAACGGTCGAACAGCACGGCCAGCAGCAGGATGGCGCCGCGCACGAGGTATTGGTAAAAGGTCGGGACGTTGAGCAGGCCCATGGCGTTCTGCACGCTGCCCATAATCAGCACGCCCACCAGCACGCCGGTAATAGAGGCCACGCCGCCGGAAAGGGACACCCCGCCCAGTACACAGGCCGAGATCACGGCGAGCTCAAGACCCAGGGACGTGTTGGGATCGCCCAGCCCCATGCGGGAGGTCAGCAGCACCCCGGCCACGCCGGCTACCACGCCCTGCAGGGCAAAGACGGTGATTTTCAGGCGGCGTACGTTGACGCCCGCGAGGTTGGCCGCTTCCGCATTGCCGCCGGTGGCCAGCACATTGCGGCCGAAGGCGGTCATGTTGAGCAGCACGCCAAAGATCAGGAAACAGACGATCATGGTCCAGACCGGCACCGTCAGCCCCAGGAAGGAGGCGCTGCCCAGGTCGAAGAAGGACGGCACGGTGATCATGACCGCGTCACCGCCGGAGGTGATATAGGCCAGCCCGCGCACAAACTCCATCGCCGCCAGGGTGGCGATCAGCGAATTGACTCCGAACTGGGCCACCACAAAGCCGTTGAAGGCCCCAACCGCGGCGCCGGCGGCGACACCGGACATCACACCGATAAAGACACTGCCGGAGGTGGAGGTCATGACCGCGGCCACCACGCCGGTAAAGGCCACGATGGAGGCCACCGACAGGTCCACTTCACCCAGCGCCAGCACCATCATCATGGTTGTGGCGATGGTGCCGATCAGGGTGACGGATAACAGCAGGCCGACGATGTTCCGGCCGGTCAGGAAGTCGGGCACCATCACGGAGAGCCCGATGAAGAGCAGGATAAAGACGGCAATCAGTCCGGACGTATCGAGCAGGTTGCGCACGATCCGGGTCAGCCCGCCGCGGCTGGCCGAGAAGTCTGGAGTGGACTGTGCCTGAGCCAGTTTTTCCGTAGACATGGTTGTTCTCTCTTGTTTTGGTTCAGGCCGGCAACGCCAGGCCCAACAAACGTTCGGGGGTGGCCTGGTCACGCGGGACCACATCAATCACGCGCCCGTCCCGCATCACACCAATGCGATCGCAGATCGAGCTGACCTCCGCCAGGTCGCTGGAAATGACCACCACACTCTTGCCCTGCTCCGCCAGATCGTAGAGCAGCGAGTAGATGTCTCGCCGGGCCCCCACGTCGATGCCGCGCGTCGGCTCGTCCATGACGAACACGTCGATCTCCTCGGCCAGCCAGCGGGCCAGGATGGCTTTCTGCTGGTTGCCGCCGGACAGCGTGCCGATGCGGGTTTCCGGGCCTGGCGTCTTGATGCGCAGGCGCCGGATGTAGTCGTGGGCGTTGCGGGCTTCCTGGGCGGTGTTGCGGAACAGCTTCCAGCGGGAGAAAAAGCGCCGGCAGCTGATGTTGATGTTGTCGCCGACGCTGGCGATGGCAAAAATGCCCTGGGTCTTACGATCCTCCGGGCACATGGCGATGCCGGACTGGATCGCTTCCCGGGGACTGGTAAACAGGCAGTCACGCCCTTTGTAGCGCACCGACCCGGCCTCGGCCTTTTCGGCCCCGCAGACCAGTCGAAGCAGCTCACTGCGGCCGGCGCCCACCAATCCGAAGAGACCAAAAACCTCGCCCTGGCGGACATCAAAGCTGGCCGGCTCGCTGACGCCGGGCCCTTTCAGGCCTTTCACTTCGAGTTGGACCGGGCCGTGTTCGCGCTCCCGGTAACCGTAAACATCCTCTATCTCGCGACCGACCATCTCGCTGACCAGGATGTCGTGGTCGATATGCTCAAGCGTGGGGTGCGTGCTGATGTGTTTGCCGTCCCGGAACACCGTAATGGCGTCGCACATTTCAAAGACCTCATCCATTCGATGGGTCACATAAAGCACGACTTTGCCTTCATCCCGCAGCCGTTTGACAATGCGCTTGAGGTTGCGGATTTCCTGGACCGACAGACTGCTGGTCGGCTCATCGAAGGCAATAATACGGGCGTTGCGCAACAGGGCCCGGCCAATCTCGATCATCTGCTGCTGGCCGATGGACAGGTCGCGTACCCGTGTGGACGGGTCGATGCCCTCCTCGCCCAGCTCCCGCAACACGCCCAGTGCGCTCTCGCGCAACGAACGCCGGTCGACAAAGCCCTTGCGGACGGGCAACTGGCCCAGCAACAGATTTTCCGCCACGGACAGGTTGGGCGACAGGGTCAGCTCCTGGTAGATGATGGCGATGCCCTGGTCCAGCGCTTCCCGTTCATTAGCGAACACGTGACGCTCGCCGTTGATCCAGAGTGCGCCGGAAGTGACCCGGTTGACGCCGCTGAGCACCTTGAGCAAGGTCGATTTACCGGCCCCGTTCTCCCCCATCAGGGCGTGAACTTCGCCCGCCTGCGCACCAAAGGACACATCGTCGAGCGCACGCACGCCGGGAAACTCCACGGAGATGCCGTCAAACCGGAGATATGGGTCAGACATGATTGAACTCCCGAAAACCTCTGAACGGTCGGGCGCCCGGGTTGCGGCAGACACCCGACATCCGCTTAAAGCCCCAGCTCGTCGCGGACCTGTTGCCAGTTGTCACGCGTCATCAGCTTGCCGGTGGTCTGGGTATTCGCCGGCGGCTTCTCACCTTCGGTAATCCAGTTATAGAGGTTTTTGGCACTCTGGCGGCCATGCATCGTGGAGCTGACCGCGATGGTGCCGTAAAAGCCGGTGGGCTTTTCACGGGAGAACTCGGCAAAGGCCGCGCCGGACCCGTTGATACCAACGCCAATCACGTCATCGGCCGTCAGGCCATACTGCTCGCTGGCGCGGACGCCGCCCAGCACGCTTTCTTCGTTCAGCGCGTAAATCACCCAGTGCTTGTACTTGCTCTGCTTGGAGAACACCGGGGAAGCCGCGGCAAAGGCGCTGCTGGTATCGGTGTTCTGCTGGGGGGCGTCAAAGATGTTGTCTTTCTTGAAACCCGCATCCATCAGGGCGTCCGTCGCACCGTCCGTACGCTCCTTGGCGGTCGGCAGCTCGTAGTTACTGATGCGCAGCGCGGCGACATCGTCCATATCCCAACCCCGGGCCTTGATCTGCTTGGCGATGGTGTTGCCCACCTGCTGGCCGATCTTGTAACCGGACATGCCCAGGTGGGGCACGTCTTTCATCGGCTCACCATCGGCATTGACGAAGCGGTCATCGACGGTGACGACTTTCATATCGTACTGCTCGGCACGACGCTTGATCACCGGTCCCAGACGCACGTCCGGCGGGCAGATCACAAAGCCCTGGGCGCCCTGTGAATGGAGGTTGTCGATCGCGGAAAGAACTTCCTGGCCGTCCACGCCGGACAGCTTCACGACTTCGAATCCGTCTTTTTTGCCAAGTTCGGTCGCGGCGCTCTGTTCATTGATGAACCATGCCTGTTCCGGCTTCTTGACGATAAATCCAATGGTGGTGTCCTCCTGCGCCGCATGAGCGGACATCAGGGGGAGGCAGGCAAAACTGGCGCTGATAGCCAGCGTTTTCAGCTTACGAAGAGATCGCATTCAATGTCTCCTGAGTGCCTCGAAGGCACGGTTTGTTGTTGTTGCGCACACGTTCTGTGTCCTGAAGACAGTTCCACCTTAGGGCGACCAGCGATATCCTACAAATCCCAATTTTGGCTACTTTTGATACCACTTTTGATATCAATATAGGCGCACAGACACAGCCCCTTCAGAACAGCGCGCGGAATGAAAAGGCCACCGCCCGCGAGATGCCGACGATGGCCTTTCAAAACACCTCTTTTCATCAACGGGCCGAGAAGGTATACACCGTGCGCGTGTGGTAGGTGTCACCCGGTTCCAGGATGGTTGACGGGAAGTCTTTCTGGTTCGGGGAGTCCGGGAAATGCTGGGTTTCCAGCGCGAAGCCATTGCGACGGCCGTAGGCCCGACCCGACTTGCCAGTCAGGGTGCCGTCCAGGAAATTTCCGGAATAGAACTGGATACCCGGCTCGGTGGTGGCGATCTCCAGTATCCGACCGCTGTCCGGCTCGGTCACCCGTGCCGCCAGGACCAGCTCGCCGTCACGGCCATCCGGGCGGTTCAACACGAAGTTGTGGTCATATCCGGGGCCGTATTCGAGTTGGGTATTGTCGTCGTTGATCCGCTTTCCGATCGCTGTGGCTTCACGAAAATCAAACGGCGTGCCTTTCACCGGCCGGATTTCACCCGTGGGAATCAACGTCTTGTCCACGGGCGTGAACGCGTCGGCATTGATCATCAGACGATGGTCCAGAATGCTGCCGCTGCCCTCGCCTTCCAGGTTGAAATAGGAATGCTGGGTCAGGTTCACCGGCGTGGCCTTGGTGGTCGTGGCGTTGTACTCGACCGACAGCGTGTCCTGGTCACTCAGCGTATAGGTCACCGTGACGTCCAGTTTGCCCGGATAGCCTTCCTCCCCATCCGCGCTGGTGTAGCTTAGAATCACGCCCGTCCCGGTGTCATTGGAGAACGGCTTCGCATCCCACAGCACCTGGTTGAACCCCTTGTTGCCCCCATGCAGGTGATTGGGACCGTTGTTTTTCGCCAGGGTGTAGGTTTTGCCATCCAGGGTGAACTCACCGCCGGCGATCCGGTTGCCATAGCGGCCGATCAATGCCCCGAAATAGGGGTTGGAGGTCTGGTAAGCCCTGGACAGGTACCCGTCCAGGGAATCAAAACCCAGCACGATGTCATCGACATCGCCGTCACTGTCAGGGGTGCGCAGTGACACGATGATACCGCCGTAGTTGGTCACGGCCATTTCGATACCGTGGGCATTGGAAAACCGGTACAGCCGGGCCTCACGGCCATCCGGTAAGGTGCCGAAGACGGATGTCTTCACGGCGTCCGTCATTGAGGCCGGATTGTCGGCGGCCAGGGCCGGGCCACTGATCGCGGCGGCTAGAACCCAGGGTGCGGATGCGATCATCCATTTCATGTCGTAGCTCCTGCTTTCAGAATTGTTGTTGTTTGAAAAAGTGGACGCGAACGCCCGACATCACGTTAGACTAGGGATTGATACCCGACTAATACCTTTTTTCGGGTGAACCAATAACAAATCCAATATCGTTCAAGACAGGACACGGCTTATGGCCACACTCGCCAGCGATTGGTTCCTGCGTGCTCGACTCAAATTGCGCCACTTGCAACTGTTTCTCGCACTGGATGAACATCGCAACCTGCATCGGGCAGCCGAAAGCCTGTCCATGAACCAGCCCGCCGCCTCGAAACTCCTCAATGACCTGGAAGACCAGATCGGCGTGGTGCTGTTCGATCGCCACCCGCGTGGGATGACGCCCAACTGGTATGGCGAAATCATGGTGCGCCACGCCCGCAGCATCGTGTCGCAGCTCACCCACACGGGGGAGGAAATCAATGCCATGCGGGAGGGCAACGCGGGTATGGTCGCCGTCGGCGCGGTAATGGCCCCGGCGGTCACGATCCTGACCAGTGCCGTGGAACGGGTTCATCGGGACCTGCCCGGCCTCAAGGTGCGCGTCGATGTGGACGTGAGTAAGCGGCTGGTTCCACGGATGATCGAGGGCGAGTTTGATTTTGTGATCAGCCGGATTCCGGAAGGCTTCACCGCGGAGCGGTTCATCTTTGAGGAAATCGGCGAGGAGGATATCTGCATCGTCTGCCGGGAGGGGCACCCGGCGATGGGCGAGGCGCCGGTATCGCTGGACACGCTGACCGACTACCCCTGGTCCCTGCAACCACCGGGCGCACTGCTTCGTAAGCGTGTCGACAACCTGTTCCTGCACTATGGCGTGCAGCCGCCCAAGTACATCGTCGATTCGCCGGACTTCCTGGTATCCCTGGCGCTGGTCGACAAATCCGACACGCTGACGGTGACCACCCGCCAGGTGGCCGAAATGCTCTGTGCCCCGCAGCGCTTCAGTATTCTGCCGTTTGGCGAACCCATCCGGGTCCAGCCCTACGGCCTGGTGAGCCTGAGGGACAAGCGCCTGTCACCGGGTGCCTCGGCCCTTATGAAGACACTGAGGGAGATCATTCGCGAGGAGGCCTGATCCTCTCAGCAAGACGCGGCCGGTTCAGTCCGCCTCCCAGTGGAACGGGTCGACGATGACGCGACGCCCGAGCAGGAAGGCATCCGACACATGCCGCAGCGGGCTGACATCCACATCATGACGCCCGCTTTCGATCAATTCGGCGAAGTGCCGGTAAAGTCCGGGGTATTCCTGTTCGGGTGCCTCGAACTGCAACGTGCCATCGACAAAGAGCTGGCTTCCGCCTTTCGAAAGCATCAGTGTGCCCTCCTCCGTTTCGACCCGGATATCCCAGCTCTGGGGCCCTTTCTGGCGGAAGTCGAAGGCCGCATTCACCGGGTATCCGCCAGCGCTGGCAAAGCTCAAGTCCGCAGCAATGGGAGAATGCCGGTTGTCCGGCACCGCCAGGACACCTTCGCGGAAGAAAAACGCGTCGTCCAGGATGGCCGTGGCGATCGACAGCGCGTTGATGCCAGGATCAAAGACGCCCATGCCGCCGGGTTGCCAGATCCAGTCCTGGCCCGGATGCCAGACGCAGACGTCCTCTTTCCATTCGATATCCACGCCCACGATCCGACGCCCCTGAAGCCACTCCCGGGCCGGTTCGACGGCCGGCGCATGACGGGAATGCCAGGAGGCAAACAGCGTTCGACCGGCTTCCAGGGCCTGACGTTCAAGCTCGTAAACCTCGGCCAGCGTTGCACCGGGTGGCTTTTCCAGCAGGACATGCTTGCCCCGGGCCAATGCTTCGCTGGCCAACGAATAGCGAACGGTCGGCGGCACACACAGGGCCACGGCATCGATCTCCGGCATCGACTCCAGCATGGCCGTCATAGACGCGAAGTGCGGCAGGGAATCCGACGTGCTGGATGGGCTGGCTACGGCCACCAGCTCATAGGCCGGATTGGTGTTGAGGGCGGGCAGATGTTGGTCACGCGCGATCTTGCCAAAGCCCACGATTCCAATCTTTATAGCGGACATAGTGTTGTTATCCCGTCATTAAAAGCAGATGCCCTCACCTTAACCGGACACGTGAATAGCTTCTAATAGCGATTTTCGGCACCTTCGATACGCCTTTTGATATTGCAGACGCACTCATCCGACGTGTTGCTTGAAGAACGGCAACAGTCGTTGCTTCCAGAGCCGCTGCAGCACCTGAATCCAGCGCGGTTTTTGATAGAGGCGCTGCTCCTCCGCCGTGGGCTTCTCGCCGGTCATCCTGACCTTGTATTTCAGAAGGTGGGACATGTCGCTGCGCCGCATCGGCGACAGCAGAAGCCGACCAATACCCCGCCCCCGGACCGCGCCGGCAAAATCGATTAGCACGACCCGGTCCTTGCTGAGGATAATGTTGTTCCCGCGCACGTCATTATGGGTAACCGACATACCGTGCAGCGATTTCATGACGCCCATCAACTGCGCAAAGCAGAAGGGATCGCCAGCGGCCATGTGCTCGCTGAGCAGCTCGCCGGGGACGTATTCCATCATCAGCGCCAGCGTGCCCATGCAGCCCACCACTTTGGGGGAATGCGGCCAGTCTTTCAGGAATTCCAGTATACGGGCCTCGCGCCGAATCAGCAGACGCGCAAGCAATGCCCGCCAACTGCCGCGGTAACGACTGTAATCCTTGCAGATAACCGGCTGCCCATCGTGCATGTAGACGAACACATCGGCCTTGAGAAAGCCCTTGCCGTGCTGGATAGGCACCGTCTTCCCTGGATGATTCGGATGTTCTGGTGTCTGTCTCGGAGTGGAGTCGCTGGAAGCCATGACCGTCCCGTGCCTTGCCAATATGATTAGCAATCTATTCATTTGACACGAGTTTGACAATATGAAAAAACCGAACCAGGACGGCGGTTTACAGAGCAAGGCAATAAAAAAGCAGGATCAGACAACGAGGGTCGGTAAGGCGTAGGTCCCTGGCAGCGTCTTTTTTATGACTTCATTGGCAGGTCAGTGAAAACCGAAGTTATTTGCCCGTGTAATGGAGTTAACTGTCGTCCCGACGCCGCAACAGGTATCCTAGCGCGTTTTGGGGACCCGTATCCCCGACCGAACCTATTCAACGAACATCCGGTAACCGCCTGACTGAAACTGCTCCATGCCGCTTAAATCGATCCTGACCAGACGTTCCCGCCATATCCTTCTGGCCATCGCCGCCCTGTGTATCACGGTTGGCCTGATGTGGCAGTCTGAACCCACCAGCGCTGTCTCTATCCCCATCCAGCAGGTTGAGCTGCCAGCCGATCAGAGCGCTGACAATACGGCCCCACCGGCACCGGACGCGGCCGAGGATGCGAAGGCGGCCGCTGACGCATCAACAAAGGACACGGAGAACAGCGCACTGAGTCGGGCGACCGAGCCTCACCCGGTGGCCTACGAGATCCAATCCGGCGATACGCTGAGTGAAATCTTCGAGGATCACGGCATCTCCGCCAATACCCTGCACAAGCTGCTGGAAGCGGATGCCGAATTCCTGTCCCTGGAAACCATCCAGCCGGGCACAACCCTGACCTTCACGTTCGATGAGAAAAACCAGCTGCAAAAGCTTGATTTGCAAATGGATGTTGCCCGTACGGCGTCGTATTCCCGCACTGAGGATGGCGGCTTCGAGCACGAGGAAATCACCAAGCCGTTGCACTGGGAAAGCAACCGGGTCAGCGGTGATATCCACGGCAGTTTCTATGCCTCGGGTCTCAAGGCAGGCCTGGATAAAGCGCAGGTGGCCAAAGTCAGCCAACTGCTCAAGAGCAAACTCAACTTCCGCCGGGACCTGCGCGCGGGCGATACCTTCTCGGTGATCGTCGGCCATGAGCACACCGACTCCCAGGCCACGGGCAACACCCGGATCGAAGCCATCGAGCTGCACCGGGGTTCCAGAATCTATTACGCCTTCCTTTATTCGGACGGCAACTACTACGACGAAACCGGTGACAGCGTGACGCCGGCCTTCCTGCGCTGGCCCACCAAGCGCCATTATCGGGTGACGTCGCCATTCAATCCCAAACGACTGCACCCGATCACGGGCCGTCGGGCACCGCATAACGGCGTGGATCTGGGCGCGCCATCAGGCACGCCCGTCATGAGCACCGGCGACGGTATCGTCTCGCGAATCGGCAACCACCCGTACGCCGGCAAATACGTCGAAATCGAGCACAGCGGTACTTACAAGACCCGTTACCTGCATCTGAGCAAGATTCTGGTCCGTCGGGGCGAAGCCGTTAAACGGGGTGAGAAGATTGCCCTGTCCGGCGCGACCGGCCGGGTGACAGGCCCGCACCTGCACTTCGAACTGCACGTCCGGCACCATCCGGTCAACCCGCTGACCGCCAAGATTCCGACTTCAGCCCGGGTTCCCGCGGATCGGATCGCCGCTTTCCGGCAGCATATTCGTCCGCTGCTGGCGCGACTGAATGTGCCCAGCCACCTGCCTGCCAAGGCCTCTGGCAATCCGCAAGGCGACAATGGGCCGACGCAGGCCAATAACAGCGATTGGACGCAACAATGCTTGCGTCCCGGACAATGCCGATTCAACTGAGCGGCAGGTACCCGCGGTTGAAAAAAAGGGGCGTCATGAAGACGCCCCTTTTTTCGTTTAACCGCCGTGCTTTGTCAGTGTGCCGTAGAGGGTGTCTTTGAGCTGAGCCCGCTCCATCTTCATCTGGTTAAAGTGCTCGTCGTCGGTGGGAACCTCTCGGAATTCAAGTCCACGTATTGACTTGTCCAACTTGTCGTAGTGGTCGCTCATTTCCTTGAACGTGGCGTCTGATTGCCGTAATTCGCGGATGAGTTCCTTGTACTGGGGAAAATCCACGTTTAAAGCGTGATCACTAATCGACATGTTGCCCCTCCTCTAGGAAGTGTCGGTGAGCCCATACAGGTGAGAATTCGAAAACAGCGGCCAAACAGGTTGGCCGCCTTCTTCCGCAATACTTTCCAAACCCTCAATCAAGCATAGCATTCCTGCCGCCGCGCCGTGGCGCAGCCCGTTTTCCGGCTTTGACGACCGGCACCGGCCCCGAGTTCCCGCCATTCATGACTTGCAAAACGCGAAATTTCAGACAGGCTGAGAGTATGGCCTCAAGGCGCTCCAAAGACCCCGACCACAAGGAGAACAGCCGGCCCGATGCCCTGGTTCGAGTACCTCCTGCCCTATGATTTCTCGCCGCTGACCGTCGCCGCCTACCTGGGTGCGCTCATTGTCTACGGTCTGGCCTTACCACGCCTGCCTGAAGCCGAACGGCCCGACCCCTGGCGGATAACCGCCTTCCTGGTGGGTCTTTTGGCGTGTTATGTCGTGATGCAGACCCGGTTCGATTACTACGCCCAGTACACGTTTTTCATTCATCGGGGGCAGCACCTGGCCCTGCATCATGTCGGGCCCTTCCTGATCGCGTTGTCCAACCCGTTGCCGGTGCTGCGCTACTGGCGGCACCGTCTTCCCGCAGGACAATCGCGCCTCGCTGTGCCCCTGGCCTGGATCTATCGCGCGCTCCAGCAACCGGCCGTCGCCACCGTGTTGTTCGTCGGTCTCATCTACTTCTGGTTATGGCCGGCCGTCCACTTCGATGCCATGCTCAATCGCCAGCTCTACTGGACCATGAACTGGAGCATGCTGCTTGACGGTTTGCTGTTCTGGTGGCTGATGCTCGACCCTCGCCCGCCGGCCCGGGGCCGCACGCTGGGTCACGGCACCCGCATCCTGATGATGGCCCTGGTGGCCCTGCCGCAGCTGGTGCTGGGAGCCGTGATCGTCTTCGCCCACGAATCGCTTTACGACATCTACGACGTGTGCGGTCGCGCCTGGCCCATTGCCCCACGCACGGATCAGCTGCTGGGCGGCTTGCTGACCTGGATCCCGCCCGCCATGATGAGCATTATCGGCATTCTGTTGATGTTGCAACGGATCATGAATGACGGTCGCCCACAACAAAAACAGGCCGACCTGGCACACTCGTCCAACGGAGGCATGGCATCATGAGCGAATCCCGGCATACAACAACGCTCGCCGCTTTCCTGCTAGGCCTGGCAATGCTGTTATCCGGATGCTCCGGCGAAAAGCCCCACTGGAACGGCAAGGACATCAGCGGCGTGATGCCGGACCTCGAGTTCGAGCTCCGTAGCGTGCAGGGTGACACCGTCACCCCGGGCGATTCAGCCGGCCAGGTCCGAATCCTGTTCTTTGGCTACACCTCCTGCCCCGACGTCTGCCCGACCACACTGGCCTATCTGCATCAGGTGCTGGAGAAAATGCCGGCCGAAGCCCGGGACGATGTCACGGCCCTGTTCATCAGCGTGGATCCCAAGCGGGACACTCCGGAACGCCTGGGGAGCTATGTGTCGTATTTTGACAGCCACATTGTCGGCCTGACCGGCTCGGAAGACACGTTGCGCAAGCTGGCCAAGCGCTACCGCACCACATTCGGCTATGGGGACGCTGACAACGACGGCAACTACGCCGTGTCCCACAGCAGCGCAATCTACGTCTTCGATGGAAAAGGCAGGATCCGCCTGCTACTGAAGCAGGATATGCCCCAGCAGCAGGCGGCGGAGGATCTCACCCGGCTGGCGCGTCAGGATCTCTCCTGATCGCAAAGGGACCGCAACGCATCGGCGGCGATGGAGAACGATTTCACCCGGGCGGCATGATCGTAGATCTGCCCGGTCACAATCACCTCGTCGACGCCGGTCCTGGCCACAAACGCTTCCAGACCGGCCGCCACGGTGGCCGGTGAACCAGCCGCGGACTCCGCCAGCGCGTTCTCGACCTGTTTGCGCTCGAATACGCTGCCCACCTGCTCCGGATCGTCCACCGGTGGCTTCAGCGGCCCGGGCGTGCCTCGCCGCAGCGCGATAAATTGCTGCTCCATGGACGTCATCAGGCGACGGCCCTCGTCGTCGGTGTCGGCGGCAAACACGTTGAAACCGGCGGCGGCGTATGGCGCGTCCAGATATTGCGACGGCTCGAATCGCTCACGATAGACTCGCAGCGCATCCCCCAGCATATCCGGGGCGAAATGGGAGGCGAAAGCAAACGGCAGCCCCAGCGCCGCCGCCAACTGAGCGCTGTAGAGACTGGAACCAAGCAGCCAGACGGGTACGTTCAGCCCCATACCGGGAACCGCCCTTACCTTCTGACCGGGTTGCTCGGGTTGGAAATAGTGCAGGAGCTCCTGGACATCCCGTGGGAACTGATTGGCGCCGTCAATCTGGTCCCGGCGCAGTGCCATCATGGTGGCTCCATCCGTGCCGGGCGCCCGGCCGAGCCCGAGATCCACCCGATCCGGGTACAGGGAAGCCAATGTGCCGAATTGCTCGGCAATCACCAGCGGCGCGTGGTTGGGCAACATCACCCCGCCGGCAGCGACACGGATCGTCCGGGTGCCCTCGGCGACGAACCCCAGTGCCACGGCGGTCGCCGCGCTGGCAATACCGGTCATGTTGTGGTGCTCGGCCATCCAGAAGCGTTTATAGCCCTGCCGTTCGGCATGCTGTGCGAGATCGCGGGAATTTCGCAAGGCACGGCCGGCATCGCTGCCTTGAGCGATGGGCGAAAGATCGAGCACGGAGAATGCGCGCATGTACACTCCTATTGATCAATGGATACAGCGCCGGCTCTACCGACTGACCATGAGGTTAACCTGCGGCAGCGGCAGGCTGGTTGCCTGATTCTGCTGAAGCCTTGCGCTGCCGCATGTCATGACGGGATGGGGCTTCAGGAACCCAGGATATGACTGAACAGGCTGGTCAGGATGATCAGCCCGGCGATCCAGCCAATCGCCGCCGGCCAGAAACTGGTCGTCGACTGGTGGTGCTCCCGGCCTTCCGTGTCTTCGGAGGGTGTGGCACCCGGTCCGCGATGCAGAGGGTCATCGAATGGATCGTTGGTCGTCTGGATCTCATTCGAGGTCGACTCATCAAGCTCGCTCCACCCGAACCACTGGGACAGGAACGCCCTGACCGGCTGAGGCAGGGAGCCATCGTCCAGGTAGGGCTTGAGGCGGGGATACAGCGCCTCACTGGCCGCCTCGCGTATGCCGTCCCGATCAGCCGGCGGCTCGGTCAGGATAGCCCGCCAGATGTTGGCGTCCGAGCGCCGATAGCTGTCGTTGAGCATGGCTTCGACCTGGATCACGATCTCGCGCACCACCTGCTGGTCCCTTGCGCTGAGTGCAGGCGTGGGGCCGGATGCCGGTGCGGTGTGCGCCGCCTGGTGCTCCGGTTCCGGTGTAGGCTCTGCCACGGCGAAGCCACCCTCACGAAGGGCCTGGCGATAGGCTTCGTCCAGATCGGAAAGCGATTCCCCGCTGGCGAATTTTCGCTGCGACGCGTAGGCCTTTTCGATGCGTTCGCGGTTGTTGGTCGGTGAAATACCCAGGACTTCCCAACACGTCATAAATTCAAACTCCGGCAAAATTTGGTCGAAGTCGAGAGACAGCCGCCGCCGACTTCACTATCATGAAATACTTGTAATCTAAAACAGAATAAAGCTGCGAAACCTACTGCAGCATCAAGCGCTCGGCAAAGTATTTCTAACGATGACAAAATCTACCTTACTCAGATGGCATCAGGGCCTGCTGGTCCTTTTGGCCAGCGTGGCCGTCAACGTCTACGCACAGGATAACACGACCTACTCCACCATCCCGTCCGGATCCACAGACAGCAGTATGTCCGGCGGGTTCGACCAGGGCTACGATTTCGTCCTTGAACAGCCTATTCCGGAGGTGCTTTCCACCACCAAGCTGCGCCAGCCGAAATCCCGGGTCCCCGGCACCACCACGGTGATCCAGGGCGAGCTGATTCGCGACCTGGGCATTCTCAACATCTGGGAAGTTTTCCGCCTGGTCCCGGGTATGACCGTAGGCTTTGTGCAAAGTAACCGTCCGGTGGTCAGTTACCACGGCACCGTCGCCGATGAACAGCGGCGCCTGCAGGTCCAGATCGATGGCCGGACGGCCTACCAGCCCAACCTGGCGGATGTGGACTGGCATGCCATGCCCGTGCCCCTGGAAAACATTGAGCGGATCGAAGTGACCCGTGGTCCGAATGCCGCTGCCTACGGCATCAATGCCTTCCTGGCGACGATCAATATCATCACCAAATCGCCCCAGGATACGCACGGGGTCAATCTGCGAGTGCGTGCCGGTGACCACGGTTACAAGCAGGCCTATGGTTCGGTTGGCGACCAGGTCGGCCATTATGACTGGCGACTGTCCTACAGCCGTCGCGAGTCGGAAGGCTTCGACTACCGTTTCTACAATCCGGACGATACGTCGGTAAAGGAAGGTGAACGCAAGACCTTCAACGACAGCTACCGGTTCAACACACTCAACTACGATTCGATCCTGAATATCGATCCCGACAATGCCCTCGATATCCGGCTGGGTTACAGCGACGTCTATGACGAGGAAGACGCCCAGCAGTACGGTGAGGAATTCGGCATCCAGGGCATCCCGGCCGAGACCGGTGACGACTACTACCTGCAGGCCAAGTGGACCCACACCCTGAGCGATCGGCATTTCTTCCACGTCCAGGCCAGCTACCAGGATTATAATCGTCGCCAGCGCTGGCGCAGTTGTATCCCGGCCGGAACCAACGTTGGCGGGACCGTGCTGCCGCTGGAGCTCTGTGCCAATTCAAACCAGGACATCGACGAGAACCGGCTTGAATTCGAGATTCAGGACACCTTCGCCCTGAACGACAACCTGCGTTTCGTCAACGGTGGTGGCTACCGGGAAGACCGGTTCGATTCGGACACCTATTTCAATGGCGAAGGCAGCAACTACCAGACGCTGCTGTTCTCCAACATCGAATACACCCCCATCCACTGGGTGACCTTCAACGCCGGCGCCAGTTGGGAACAGACAACCGCGCTGGATGACGACTTCATCTCACCCCGGTTTGCCATCAACTTCCAGTTGACCGAAAACCAGACGCTGCGATTTGTCTTCTCCAAGGCCGTTCGAACGCCGGATGCCTTTGAACAGGGCGCCGATTGGGGCTACCGCGCAACCGACGTCACTCCCGAGGCCGCTTACGGATTCCTTGAGGGCCAGCGCCTGCTCGACTTCCAGGCCCCGGGCGATCTCCACGAAGAAACCATCATTTCCCGCGAAATCAGTTACTTCATCCAGCATCGGATGGGAATGGGACTCTTCTCCACGGAGGTGAAGTTCTTCCACGACAGCCTCCGGGACATCATCAGCGGCGTCATCTCCGCCGATGGCAGCTGGGATCTGTGCAACTGCGTTGCCCTCGACCAACAGGGGATCGAGATCGAAAGCTCGCTGGAATACCAGCAAAGCCAGTTCCGGCTGACTTACGCCTACATGGACCAGAACTCGGAATACCGCGGGCCGCCCCCTCCCCTGGGTGAAAACCAGGAAAAACGCTACATCCGTCTGCAAAACCGGCTAACAGCGGAAAATTCGGGCAGCTTTGCCTGGATCCAGCGCTTTCCTCGATCCGTGACCACATCCGCGGCATACTACATCGCCTCCGATCTGGGCGAGTATCTCTATGACCGGATCGATGCAAGGGTCGCCAAATCCTTCTATTTACCGCACTCGACGGTCGAGTTAGCGGCCATCATGCACTATTATCCGCATGACGACCCAATCATGTATCCCGACAACCAGTATGAGAATCAGACCCAGTTCTTTTTCGAGGCGTCCGTTAAATTCTGACGCCGTGCAGTTCAGGTAAAGGCCTATGGCACCAGGGATGGATGCCGTCCGCAGGGGCGGCAGTTAATCGGATGTTTTTCAGACGACGGCTGTCCATCGTCCGGCGCCTCCGGAACGTGGCCCAGCGGGTACTGTGCCCGCTGCTGGCCGTGCTGTGGCTCTCGCCTGTCTGGGCCCAGGGGCCGCTTTACGCGGCCAGCGACAGCCCATCCCATGTCGTGTTCCTGGCCGGCTCCGAGAATATTTCTTTCAACCTGGTGTTTCGCAAGCGTCTTGAGGACGCCCTGCCCAAAGGCATCAAGCTCGCCCGCTATACCACCGACGCAGCCATCAAGAGCCCGGACTCGCTGATCATCACCCTCGGGGCCTCCAGCCTCAACGACGTTGTCCAGCAGAACCCCCGCTCGCCGGTCCTGGCGCTGATGGTGACGGAAAGCCAGTTCGCTCAGTATCAGACGATTGAAGAGCAAACCATCACCGCGCTCTACCTGAATCCGCCCCTCAAACGGCAGGCCCTGCTGGGGCAACAGATCCTGCCTCAGGCCACTCAGGTGGCCCTGTTGGCCAGGGCCGGCGACGAGCAACAATTCCGGGAACTGGCCGAAGAACTGGCCCGTTACGGACTGGAGCTGCGTGTCTTTACGGTGGATAACCCGCAAAGCCTGGTATCGACGCTGAGCCGGGCGCTCAATTTTGGTGACTTCCTGCTGGGCACGCCCGACCCCGAGATCTATAACCGGCAGACCATCAAACACATCCTGCTGACCACCTATCGCCATAATCGAATCCTGATCGGTCCGGAACGGGCCTTCGTGCAAGCCGGCGCCCTGGCGTCGACCTATGCCCCCACCGATACGATTGTCACAGATACGGCGCAGATTATTTTGGAGTACGTGCGTTCAGGACAGCTCCCCCGGGCCC
Organism: Marinobacter sp. R17; assembly: GCF_003789045.1. Classification (NCBI taxonomy): domain Bacteria; kingdom Pseudomonadati; phylum Pseudomonadota; class Gammaproteobacteria; order Pseudomonadales; family Marinobacteraceae; genus Marinobacter; species Marinobacter sp. R17. The sequence goes on from NZ_RHGZ01000012.1 coordinate 33,994, forward strand.
ATTATCCGGACGATTTTGCGGTGCTGTTCAATGAACAGGTCGCGCGCTCCCTGAATATTCCTCTTCCCGACCGGGATTCGGTTCTGCAGGCGCTGAAGCGTCTCGAGTCATCATCGACAGGAGTGGGTAATGAGTAACCGGCAACGCCCGCTGAATCGCCAATTACTGTTGCTGGGCACCGTACCGGCAATACTCATGTTCCTTGTGCTGCTGATATTCTTCACTTCGGTACGCCTGGAAGATGTGCGTCGGGATCTGTTCCGCTCGACCCAGGTCATCGCCGATAACCTGGCGCCGGCGGTTGAATACGCCGTCGTCTCCGGCAACCACAAAGCGTTGCAGCAAATTCTGGAACGGACGCTGCGCCGCAGTGACGTCGCCTGGATCCGAGTGAAGGATATCGGTGACACGGTTGTCGGCCTGGAGACCGGTAAAGGCGTATTCCCCGACACCGGTGACTTCTTTGTCTTCAATGCCGATATCCTGCAACAGCCGCTGGAAATGGACAGCGAAAGTGACCTGGACTGGTTCGAACCGGGGCTCTCCAGCAATTCCGGCGCGCTGCGGGTGGGGTCGGTGTCCGTCGCCGTTTCCGGCTCGCGACTGACGGCCCAGCGCCAGGAAATCATATTCACGTCCTTCGCCGTGGCGGTCTCGGTCCTGATCGTCACACTACTGATCATCAACCAGATCGCCCATCGGATTTCCCGGCCGATCCAGAACCTCAGCGGCAACGTCAAAAAGTTAATGGACGGGCACTATGAACAGCCCGACCGTTCCTCTCACGCCGCCCGCGAGATACAGGACCTGGAGCAGAATCTCAGTGCCCTGGCCTATCATCTGGAACATCTGCGCTCGTCCCGGGAAAAGACACTGAAAGCCTCCGAGCAGGCCCGTGAGCGGGCGGAGTCGGCAAGCCACGCCAAGTCCGAATTCCTGGCGATGATGAGCCACGAGTTGCGCACACCGCTGAACGGGGTTCTGGGCATGCTGGAACTGGTGGCCGAGGAGCCCATGACGGCCCGCCAGAAGGACTACATGCAGACCGCGCGACGAGCCACGGAAGATCTGCTGACCGTTATCAGCGATATCCTGGATTATTCCCGGGTGGAACGCGGCACGCTGACGCTCGAGCACCGCAGCTTTGACCTGCGCCAGCTGATCGAGAACTGCGTCGCCACTCACCGCCATGACTGCGAAAGCAAAGGCCTGGAGCTGGACTTGCGGTTTATCGGCAACTGGTCGGACCACCCTCGCGTGCGCGGCGATTCCGGGCGACTGCGCCAGGTTCTCGCCGGCTTGCTGGAAAACGCCATCAAGTTCACCGAACAAGGACACGTGGGCGTGCGCAGCGAATGGCTGGCCATGGAGGGCAACTCCATCTACCTGAGCTGTGAGGTGCGGGACTCCGGCTCCGGTATTCCTTCCGAGTATCTGACCGGTATTTTCAACAGTTTCGAGCAGGTGGACAGTTCCGCGTCCCGCCGCTATGGCGGCACCGGGATGGGGCTGGCGCTGATACAACGCCTGATTGAACTGATGGGCGGGCACATCCGGGTGGATTCGAGCCTCGGATCAGGCTCGGCGTTCTATTTCGAGCTGCCGTTCGAGTGCGCCGGAGCCGCGGAGCTGGAGAGTTCGACAGACTATCCGGCCGCCAACCGGACCATCACCGCAACTCCGCCAGAAACGCCGGCCGAACCGGCTCGCGCGGGTCAGAACGCGCCGCTGGCGTTGGTGGTGGAAGACAACGAGGTCAACCAGCGGGTGGCCTGCGCCCTTCTCCGTCGCTTCGGTTTCGAAACCATCAGTGCGGAAAACGGCGAGGTGGCAGTCAAGCTGGTCACCGAGAGCAACCACACCTACGACATCATCCTGATGGATTGCCAGATGCCGGTGATGGACGGTTATGAAGCGACCCGCTGCATCCGGGCCTGGGAGACGGCCCACGGGCACGATCCGTTGCCGATCATCGCCCTGACAGCGGATGCCCTGCCTGGAACCGACCGGGCCTGCCATACGGCCGGTATGAACGACTACCTCGCCAAACCGGTCCGAAAGGAGAAACTGCGCAACGTGATCAATCGCTGGATCCGGTTGCCGGAAACCGGTGCCGATCTGCCATAAGCTGGCCGGCACCGGGTCTCTAAAAACGCTCTATCCGACGATGCGTTCCGGCTCGCGCATGGTGACGAACTCTTCCGCCGACGTGGGGTGAATGCCCACAGTACTGTCGAACACCGCCTTGGTCGCTCCGGCCTTGATCGCCACCGCAATCCCCTGCAGCATTTCACCCGCCTCGGGGCCGACCATATGGGCTGCAACGACCCGGTCCGACGCATCGTCGACGATCAGCTTCATCAGGCAACGCTCATCGCGACCGGACAACGTGTGCTTCATGGGCCGGAATTCTGTGCGGTAGATTCGCAGGCGACCGTACTGCTCCCGGGCTTCGGCTTCGGTGGGGCCCACCGTGCCGATATTAGGCTGGCAGAAAACCGCCGTCGGGATGGCCGAATAGTCCATGGTGCCCTCGCCGTCTCCAAACAGCCGACGGGACAGTACCATGCCCTGGCCGATGGCCACCGGCGTCAGCTGCGGCGTTCCGATGACGTCGCCCAGTGCCGTGATGGACGGCACGGCGGTCTGGAAATGCTCGTCCACGTCAATGTGTCCGGAGTCGGTCAGCTGCACACCCAGTGTGTCCAGCCCCAGACCATCGACCAGCGCCCGGCGCCCGGTCGCGGCCATGACCAGGCCGGTATTCAGGCGGGAGCCGTCACTCAGGTCCAGACGATAGTGGACCCCTTCCGGTTTCACCGCATCGATGTTGACGCCGAAACGCACATCGATGCCTTTCTTGCGCAATTCGGCTGCGGTGAATTCGCGAATGTCGTCATCAAACCCGCGCAGGAACAGGCTGCCCCGATACAGCAGCGTGGTCCTGACACCCAATCCAGCGAGAATGCCGGCGAACTCGACGGCGATGTAGCCGCCGCCCCAGATCACCGCCTCGCCGGGCAACTGCGGCAGGTAGAACATGTCATTGGAAGTCACCACGTGTTCCTTGCCGGGAATCTCCGGCACCACCGGCCAGCTTCCCGTCGCAACGGTGATGTGCCTGGCGCTGATGCGGCGATCGCCGACCGACAGGGTATGGGCATCCTCAAAACGCGCACTGCCGTTGATGATGGTGACACCGGCATTTTCCAGCAGCCGCTGGTAGATGCCGTTCAGCCGGTGAATCTCGGCATTCTTGTTGGCCACCAGGGTTGGCCAGTCGAATTTGACCTGATCTTCGGGAATGGTCCAGCCGTAACCGGCCGCGTCGGCCATGTCTTCACCGACGTGGGAGCCGTAGACGAAGAGTTTCTTGGGAACACAGCCCACATTGACGCAGGTCCCTCCCAGATAGCGGGATTCGACGATGGCGACACGAGCGCCGCGCTGGGCGGACATGCGGGCCAGACGGACACCGCCGGACCCGGCCCCGATGACCACCAGATCAAACTCATAATGCTCCGACACAATGACTCCTCGACTGTCGATGTTCAGTATGCTTTCAGGCTGACGTCCCGGTAGAGGACGTACTCCGTCAGGTCGCCCATCCGGACTTCGCCCAGGTTGCGGAAACCCAGGGACTCGTAGAACGGCAGATATCGGCTATTGCCCGTGTCGAGCACCAGCCCCTGCCCGCGGGGGTTATCCTCACACAATCGTTCTACCGCCTCCAATAGAAGACGTCCATAACCACGATTCTGATACTGGGGATGCACGCCCATCAGCGGCAACTGATGTATCTGCTCGCCGGGCAGGCAGGCACGAATCTGCTCATGGTAATCGATGTAGCGGCGGGTTGAGGCGAAGCCTGCGGTCAGCATCATCCGCAGGCGCCAGGACAACTGGCGGGTCAGGTCCAGGCGCATTTCCGGGTCGCCCAGGAAAGCCACCGCCACCAGGGTGTCGTCCGTCATCAGGCCGATGGCGTCCTGATCCATTTCGAAGTAAAGGTCGATAAGCTCGCGCACCGTGGCCCTGACCCGCCGGTCATAGCCCGGTTTGCGTTCGTCGAACAGATAGTGAAACGTGGGTTCGTTCCGGTAAGCCTTGTAGAGAATGGATCGGGCTTCATTAACCGCGGTCCGGTCCAGCCGCACGACGGTCGGCTCGGCCCGCGGATCCATTTCGCTTGCGGTGGCTGTCTCCATGGTTCACCTCGCCCCTGTGTGGTGCTTCACACCGGGCGACGCGATCACCCGGATCAGATTTCGAACGAAAGCCGGACGCTGACAATACCCGGCTTGTCCTCCCGGTCGATCGCTGCCTGGTCGATGACGATGCCGTGCTCACGGGTCAATTGTTCAAGCCAGTTCGAGACCTGGTTGAACGGCGCGTCTTCCAGCCAGACCCGCATGCCATCCTCACCACTGGGCTCAAAGCGCTGCAGGGAGAGGCCGGCTTTTCCCGCGCTGGCCGTCACGGTCGACATCAAAGAGCGCACGTCCGTGATCTGAGTGGCTCCGGCTGGCCGTTCACCGGCCGCCGCCATGCCCCGGACCTCATCTTCATTCTGTTGCATCCAGGCCAGCAGATCCGCCGCGGACTGGCGCTCGGACAGTGCGTCATCGTGATAGGCCGCCACCGGCCGCCAGATAAGGAAATAGATCAGAAACAGCGCAACTGCAACCATCAGGATCTGGAGAGCCAACTGATCACGCCTGGGCAGATGATCGTACTGGGTAATCAATTTCTGCACGGAGGGACTTTTCTTGAGCTGATTCAACATGTCAGGACCCTCCACTGACGGTCAGGCGCGCGCGGGCGCCGCTGCTGTCGTTCACCACCGAGCCGATCCGGGCTTCCAGCCCCCGGTCGCCAATCGCACTGCGCAACGCGCTCAGGCGGTCGTAATTGTCGGCACGCAGCTCGACCACCAGCTCGCCCCGCTGACGGCTGTAATTGACGGAATCGAACTGCAGGTTCTGGCCGCCGCCCAGCTTGTCGTATTCGGCGCCCGCCTGCGCCATCAATGACAGGAAATCCGCCTGCGGGCCCTGCTGACGCGCCACCCGAAGGCGACCTTCCAATACGCGACGCACATTGGCGGCAGTCGCGCGGGTGTCCTGCGGAAACACCTCATGGTAGAGCGACATGGCCTGGTTCTCGAGATCGGCGGCCTGCTGGTGATGGTAATAGCCCAGCCCCAGTTCGACGCCCACCTGCAGCGCCAACCATAGCCCGGCCACGATGGCCGCCGGACGCCAGACGCGCCAGACGCCACCGCTCTTATCGGCGTTCTCGAAGGTGCCCTGACACAGGTTGATGGGCTCGCAAAGCGCGTTGTGCTGGGCATGGGCCAGTAACTCCAGCGGCGTCATCTGCAGCACTTCACGGGTGACGCGCAGCCGATCTTCCGTTTCGATCGGCCGGATGTTGTCGGCGTATCGCGCGAAGTCTTCTTCACGGCCATAGAGGGTCACCGGGATTTCCGCGACCACCTCATCCTTGTCTGGCTGAGCCAGGGTATAGGAGAAGATACTCAGGTTCTCGGTCTTCATGCGGAACCATTCGCCCCGGGAGCCAGCCACCAATGTGTCCTCGCCCGCAAGGCAGATACACCAGCGGGATTCGCTCACCGGCAGCAGTGCTGCATCCGGATACAGTGCCTCCAGATCCGCACCCTGGAAGGCATCGAACAGTTCGTGCCAGATCGCCATGCGCTGCTGGTCGATAGCCGCGACGCGGAAGCCCTCTTCGCTGCGCTTGCCCAGGGCCAGATGGACCGAATCGATGTCCTGGGCGATCTGCTCTTCCACGGCGAACGGCAACGCCTGACGGACATAACGGGCCTGTTTGGCCGGTATCTCGGCAAAGCAGAACAGCACGTCGTCCCCGGGCAGCAGGCCCACCAGCAGCACATGCTCAAGATCATTCTGGGTCAGGGTCTGCTCGATCACCGATCGGTCGTCATCCTGGCCGCTGGCCTGGAACACGCCGCTGGCATCGATCAGCGCCCAGTCGAAGCGCTGGCCGTCCATATCGCCATGCAACGCACTGAAGGGCGCAGCCGGTTGAACGTAGAGTCGATATGACATGAATCCGTAGTTCCTTGTTGTTTTCCGGAAGCGGCTGGCCGTAGACGCCTGACTCAGTCAGATAGGCCGAGCGCGTCGGCGGCGTCCCTGGCCTCCTGACTCTGGCTGTCGCCCGAAACCTGATAGCGCTCCTTGGTAATCAGCTGCGTCTGGCTTTCGTCCCGACGGACCGTGAACATCTCGCCCTGGGGGTTCCGGTAAATGGTCGTCACCAACCGGAACACCCGATCATTGAACGTGATGCGCGAGGCGACATCAAAAAAATTCGTACTGACCCCCAGCCCATTGCTGTTCAGCCCCAGTCCGGCAAACGCCGGCAGCGCCAGGAAATCCTGGACGGTCTCAAACGGCTCGTCCTCGCGCTGTTCGACCACCGTTTCCACCTGCGCGGCCGTAAGATTTTCGTTCAGCGCCTGTAATACGGGCGCTGGTGCCATATTAACATTGATTGTCGTGCCCGATACCGGCAAAGCCGCCACATACGGCAACAGTTTACGATAGGCCTCTTCGGTCATGCCGTTGATCAGTCGCAATTCCGAAACACTGGCGAACGGCTGGTTGGCAGCCCGGTAGGGTGGGTCCATGCCAAGATAAACGCCGTCCTCGGCACCGTAGGCATTGACCGTTTCATCATTATCGTCGATCCAGTCGATCAGGGCTTCCACGTGTACCGAAGAAATATCGAGAACCAAAAGCAGTCTAGCCAACCGGTCCCGGGTCAACTCATTGACCGCGCCGGTGGCATCCACCAGATTATTGAGGTTGATGCGCCCGCCCAGATCGTTGATCTGCACTTCGACCACGCCGTTTTCTTCATACGGCAGCACGGCCGAGTATTTGGCCCAGACTTCATCGGGGCTGTCGACGTGGGCGCCGTCCTCCTCGTCGTCTTCAAAATCCTTGGACAGGATCTGCTCCGCGAAGGCTTCCGCGCCGAAGGCGATACTCTTGCCCTGACTCTGGGCCAGGTAGTGGCTCGCCTTGTAGATACGCAGTTGCTGCAACTGGGTCATGCCGGCGACCAGCGTTACCACCAACGCCATGGCCAGCAGTACCATGATCAGGGCCACGCCTTGCTGCCTGCCCCATGCGTTCGGTCGCCTCATGACCCCGAGTCCTCCGACGTACCCGAGCCGGAATCGGACTGACTGCCCTCTTCTTCGCTGTCCGACTCGCTGCTCGACTCCGTTGAGTTGGTCATCGTGGTCTGGGCGGATTCCGGATCGAAATCGGGCAGGACGAAAACGCGCTGCAACTCACCATAATCCGACTGTTTGATCACGATCGCCACGCCCTTCGGCAGGGGTACGGATGCCAGCGCTGACGGCGAATCACTGGTTTGAGCCGCCGCCTGGTCGGTAGTCGGCCACTCGTCCTGCCAGGTGCCCTGGTCGTCCAGAAAACGCACGTTGACATCTTCGACATTGGAAAGCAGCAGCTGATCACGACCCTTGGCATCCTCCGCCAGATCCAGCGTGCCCCAGTAGCGACGATGCAGTTCGTCACCCGTGAACTCGTAGCTCACCCGCTGCAGGTCGCTGCGCCGGGCGCCGATGGGGTTACGCCAGCCCTGGCGGGTCAACGCCAGCTCGACCCCGTCCTCACGGCTGGTCATGGCGTAGCGGGCGTCGCCGTAGATATCGCGAATCGGCCGGTTAACCACCTGGTCCAGGTCGCGTTCAATGACCAGCATAGCCCGCTGGATTTGCTCGAATTGCTCGGCGGCGGCATTGACTCGATCCCGGGCCTGGATCACGCCGCTGATCATCTGCCAGACACCGACACCGATCAGGGCCGTGATGCCGACAGCAATCAGCACTTCCAGCAAGGTAAAGCCGCACTGCTGCGACCGGACGGGCGTGCGATCAATAATCACCAATGAACCCCGTCAAGCTGGATAGTTGCCGCTTCTCCCCGTCTTCCGGAGCGAGAAAGATGGTGACTTCAACCCGACGCACGTTTTCATCCTGGGTGCCGCTAACCACCGTTTCCACCTGCCAGTGGCGGTTGGCGTAGTCCAGGTCATCGGTTTCCTCGGACACTTGCGGGAGATCGGATTGCAGGCGCAACTGGGCCACCTCGTTCTCGGCAATCCAGGTGGCCATGGTGCGGTCACGGACCCGTTCAAAGGTGCCGATATAATTGCTGGCTACTTCAGACGCCGCCGTGGCGATCAGGCCGAAGACCAGCACGGCAACCAGAACTTCGATCAGGGTAAAGCCTCGTTGCCGGAGGCGCGGAGAACACACCGTCACAGCGGCTCCTCCTCACCCGGCGGATGCCATTTGAGGCCGTTCAGTCCATCGGTATCGATGCGATAGACCGGCTCCTCGTCGCTGCCGACGGCCAGTTCCATATCGAACGGTGTGGTTTCTCCAGAGGAATAGAACACAATATCCGGTCGCGGCTTGTCTTCGTCGTCTTCCGTTCCGGGTAATTTGGGCAGGTCGTCTTCGGTGTGGTACGCAACCGCCAGCCAATCCGGGAGCTGCCGCGGCGCAAACAGACGCTCTTTCTGGCGCTCCCAGGTCTGTTCGACGTCGTCATACACCAAAAAGCGGTAGGCGTTGTCGTCGATCAGCAAGCCCAGTTCCTGGTTATTCAGAACCGCCTGCTCAGAGGCGGTCTGCATCAACAGGAACAATTCGCGGGCGTTATTTTCCAGCTCCCGCTGCTGGGCGCCGCCGCCCAGGTTCACCACGGCAATGACGGCAAGCAGGCCCACCAGGACCAGCACCACCATAATCTCGATCAGGGTAAACCCGCGCGAGCGGCTCATTGAACCACCCGCTTATTGGTCAGGATTGTCCTGAACACTGATGTCCGCTGCGTCGCCCTCGCCCCCTTCGCGGCCGTCGGAGCCGTAAGAGAACAGATCGTAAGGCCCATTCACGCCTGGGCTGATGTACTGGTAGTCGTTATCCCACGGATCCTGGGGCACGTTCTTCAGGTAGCCGTCCGGGTTCCAGTTCTTGGGCTCGGGGCTGCCACTGGGCTTGCTGACCAGGGCCTGTAGACCCTGCTGGGTTGAGGGATAGGAGCCGTTGTCGAGCCGGTACAGATCCAGCGCATTGGCGATGTTACTCATCTGGGTCTGGGCTACGGTCACCCGGGCCTGGTCGCTCCGGCCCAGGATGTTGGGCGCCACGATGGCGACCAGCAAACCCAGAATGACCATCACGACCATGATCTCGATCAGTGTAAAACCGGCATTCCTGTTCAGTTGTTTCATCGTCATCCGTCTCGTTTGCATCGTCGTCGGTTATTGTCTCAGGGACGTCCCTGTTTCCAGATTGTGGGTAAGCTTCCGGTTTCTTAAGACCGACTTGTTCAGCCCACCAGGTTACTCATGTTGAGGATCGGCAGCATGATCGCCATCACGATGATCAGCACCACGCCGCCCATGACCAGCAACATCAGCGGTTCAAACAGCCCCACCATGGTCTGGATCTTGGCCTGCAAGGTGTTCTCCTGCATGGTGGCGGTGCGTTCCAGCATGCTGTCCAACTCACCGCTGGCTTCGCCGCTGGCAATCATATGCAACATCATCGGGGGAAAATAGCCCGTCGCATCCAGCGATTTGTGTAGGCTGGCCCCCTCGCTCACTGATTGCGCCGCCTCTTTGAGCCGCAATCGCAGGTAGTCATTGGACAGCACTTCGCCAGCGATCCGCATGGCTTCCACCAACGGTACGCCACTGGTGGTCAATATCGACAGCGTGCTGGCATAGCGCGCGGTATTCACGCCCCGCGTCATGCCGGAGATCCCCGGCATGTGCAGCAGCGAACGGTGAAAGCGCAAGCGGTTGGCTTCCTTGCGCAACGCCATCCGGAACGCAAAGAAGATGGCCGCCAGGATAATGGCGAGGAAAATCCCGTACTGCATCAGGAAGTCGGACATCACCAGCAGCCCGCGGGTCAGCACCGGCAGCTCCTGACCCTGTTTGACGAAGACCTCGATGATGTCCGGCACCACGTAGGTCAACAGGAACACCACGATAGACAGCGCCACGACGGTCAGGATGATCGGGTAAATGGCCGCCAGCTGGATTTTCTGGCGCGATTCCTGACGGGTCTCGGTGTAGTCTGCCAACCGGTTCAGCACCAGGTCGAGGTGACCGGCGTGTTCACCCGCGGCGACCGTGGAACGGAACAGCCGGGGAAAAGCCCGCGGAAACTCTCCCAGGCTGTCCGCCAGCGAATGACCTTCCATGACCTTCGAGCGGATGGCAATCATCATGCTCTTGATGCGTGGCTTCTCGGACTGTTGCGCCGCTGCCCCCAGCGCCTGCTCCACCGGGATCCCCGACTGGATCAGGGTCGCGATCTGCCGGGTCACCAGCGCCAGGTCCGAGGCGCTGAGACCGCGACCTTTTCGGCTCGTCCCGCCACCCTTGGTTTCCCGCTCTGACGCGGTGTCCACCGACAATGGCGTCAGCTTGCGTTCCCGCAGCTGTTGCCGCACTGCCCTGGCGCTATCCGCTTCGACAACGCCCTGCTTCTGTTTGCCCCGCGCGTCCAGCGCCTTGTAGTTGAATGCTGGCATACGCCCCTTAGCTCCGGTGCGTCACGCGCAGGACTTCTTCAACCGTCGTCCGGCCGGCCAGCACCTTGGCCACGCCGTCGGCATGGATGCTGGGACCATGCTGCCGGGCCACCTTCTCCAGCTCCAGCTCGCCGGCCTGGCGGTGAATCAGGGTGCTCAGATCCTCATCGACGCGCACCACCTCGTAGATCCCCATACGTCCACGATAACCCAGATTATTGCACTCGTTGCAGCCAACAGCGCGGTAGATGTCCGGCGGGTTCTCGGGATCGAGCTGCAGGAATTCGCAATGCTCGACCGAGGGTGAATAGGATTCCTTGCAATGGGGACACAGCACACGTACCAGCCGCTGGGCCACGATGCCGATCAGACTGGAGGCAATCAGGAAAGGCTCGATGCCCATATCGATCAGACGCGCTATGGCGCCGACGGCCGTGTTGGTGTGCAGCGTGGACAGCACCAGGTGACCGGTCAAACTCGCCTGGACCGCGATCTCGGCGGTTTCCAGGTCCCGGATCTCACCGATCATGACCACGTCCGGATCCTGACGCAGGATGGCACGCAAGCCCCGGGCAAAGGTCATGTCGACCTTGGGGTTAACCTGGGTCTGGCCGATGCCGGACAGGTTGTACTCGATCGGATCTTCAACCGTCAGGATGTTGCGGCTGCGATCGTTGATTTCCTGCAGCGCGCCGTAAAGCGTGGTGGACTTACCGGAACCGGTGGGACCGGTGACCAGGATGATGCCGTAAGGCCGGAATATCAGCTCCCGCAATACTTTGAAATCACGCTCCGCCATCCCTAACGAGGCGAGACGCAAACGGCCGGCCTGCTTGTCCAGCAGACGCAGCACGATTCGCTCGCCGTTGGAAGACGGCATGGTGGACACCCGCAGATCCACTTCCCGACCGGCCACGCGCAGTGAAATCCGGCCGTCCTGGGGCACCCGCTTCTCGGCGATATCAAGCCTGGACATCACCTTGATCCTAGACACCAGCAGCGGCGCCAGCGCCCGTTTGGGCTCAACCACCTCACGCAGGATGCCGTCGACCCGGAACCGCACAACCAGCCGCTTCTCGTAGGTTTCGATGTGAACGTCGGAAGCGTTGGTGTTGACGGCTTCGGTGAGGATGGCGTTGATCAGCCGGATAATCGGCGCATCGTCTTCCTGTTCGAGCAGGTCCTCGGTTTCCGGTACGGATTCCGCCAGGCTGGCCAGGTCCATGTCGTCACCGATGCCTTCAACCATCTGCATGGCTTCGGTGGAATCGTTCTGGTAAGCGGCATTGAGGGCTTCGTCGAAATCTTCCGGTGCGATGGGCTCGAACTTGGCCCGCCCGCCACTGACACGGTTGGCTTCCGCCAGCGCCATGGGCGTGGCTCCGGGTCGTACGAGAACCTTCACGGCGCCGCTGTCGCCGCGGGTCAGGATGACGCCGTGACGTTTGGCGAAGGTAAAAGGCAGGCGCCCGATCGGGGCGTCCTGAGCCTGCATGTCGAGGTCTTGTTCCACGCTGGTTCTCACCTGTTCCTGTCACCGAAGAAGGCAAAGGCTATCATAGCTCGTCCGGGAGTATGTGGTCTCTGACGAGTTATCGGGAAAATTGGGACATTCGTCAAGCACGTCACGGTGCTAATCGCTTATTTTTGCATCATTTTTGGTCGAATATGACAATTCCCGCCCTTATAATCCACCGTCTGCGAAGACCGCTGAGTATTTACCGGGTGTTTGTCTAAACTGTTACAGTGCGGTCGGCCACCGTAGCGTCCTTCCGGAAACCAGGTGCATCGCCTAACCCCGATGAACCGGAAGCGCTCAAGATTAGACCGTATCCAGGGACGGTAATTCCGCTACGCTATCTATCAGGAGATCAGGGCTACCCATGACCGGCATCTATTCCCGACTACCCCAGATTACCGCCCTATTACTGGTGGTGGCCATGCTGGCATCGCTGGGCTGGCAGGGGTGGCAGTTTTACCAGGCCGAACAGGCACGACAGGCCGGCGGTGGGGCCGTGGTCACCCGGCAGGCCCCAACGGGCAACGCCGGTGCGCAGGACATCAACCTGTCCGCCATTGATCTCTTCGGCAAAGCCGGCGCCCAGGCCGCACAACAGCCCCAGTCCACCGAGAATCTGCCCGAGACCAACCTGCGCCTCTATTTGCGCGGCGTGATGGCCGGCGGTGAAAAAAGTGTCGCCAGCGCCCTGATCGAAGACGCCAACAACGATACCGAAGCCTACCTGATTGGCGACGAATTGCCCGGCAACGCCACCCTGCGCTCGGTCTATCCCAACCGGGTCATTATCGAACGCAGTGGCAAGCTCGAAAACCTCTATTTTCCTGAAACCGCAGACACCAGCGGTATCGATCTGAGTAACGGCAACGAGGCCCAGGGCGCGGAAAGCACCCCGGCGGAACCCCGGCCCCAGCCTCGCGCCGTCCAACCTCCCGGTTCTGCGCCGGCGGTAACCAGCGACAGACGGGAAGAGATTCGTCGCCGACTGGAGGCTCTCCGGGAGCGATTGCGCCAGAACAGTAACTGAGGCCATGGATGAGTCCGACGCGCATCAGGCAGGGATTTCAAATCTGTGCCCTGGCCCTGTCATTGACGGTCACCGCCGTTATTGGCATCGAGCTGAGCTCGCGTCTGCTTGATTATGTCCAGAATGAGTTCGGCGACGCCGCCCGGGAACGTTTGGTTCAGTGGCAGCAACTGCAGAAGCTGGCCAGCCATGCCCCGGTCCGACGCCAACTGCGGCTGGTGAATTCCTTCTTCAACCAGGTCAAATTCGTCAACGACATCGAACACTGGGGAATGGAGGATTACTGGGCCACGCCGGTCGAGATGCTCGCCACCGACGGCGGTGACTGCGAGGACTTCTCCATCGCAAAATACCTCACCCTGCGCGCGCTGGGCGTGCCCGACGACCAACTGCGCATCACCTACGTCAAAGCCCTGGAGCTCAACCAGGCCCATATGGTGCTGGCCTGGTACAAGACGCCGAATGCCGATCCGCTGATCCTCGACAACCTCATCAACGAAATCCGCCCGGCCTCTGAGCGCGACGACCTGGAGCCGGTCTACAGCTTCAACGGCGAAGGCTTGTGGCTGCAACAAAAAGGAGGCGGTGCGGACGCCGAACGCATCGGCAATGCCGACAAACTCAAAAACTGGACCGACCTGAACAACCGCCTCATCGACTCCCTCCGGTAGGAAACCCCATCGAAACGGTTGACACATCTCTGTCGCCGGAATTACCTTTACGTTAACGTCAACGTGAGCAAGTCGATATGAGTGACCTGAACGTCAAGCGAACCCACTCCATCAGCGATCTGGCCCGGGAATTCGACATCACCACCCGGACCATTCGTTTCTATGAAGAAGCCGGCATGATTACGCCGGAGCGCGATGGCCAGACTCGGATCTATACTGATCAGGACCGGGTGAAACTGAAGCTGATCCTGCGCGGTAAACGCCTCGGTTTCAGCCTGGCGGAATCCCGTGAGCTGATCGAGATGTACGATCCTTCTTCCGACAATGCTCATCAGCTCAATGCCCTACAACAAAAAATCAACGAGCGACGTGACGCCTTGAAGCAGCAGCTTGCAGACATCGAGATCATGCAGAAGGAACTCGACGACGCCGAAACACGGTGCCAGGCCGCCATGGCCGCCCTGAACAACTGAACCGTATCGCGTCCCGAGCCAGACACACCACAACAAAGACAAGATTTCAGGTGGGTTATGACGATGCAGAAGAGCTATGTCAGCGGGGTCAGCGAAACGCCCCTGCTGGGTATGACCATCGGTGAGAAATTTGACGACACAGCCCGTCGCTTCCCGGACACGGACGCGCTGATCGTCCATCATCAGGATCGCCGTTACAGCTACCGTGAACTGCAGGCTGCCGTGGATGAATGCGCCCGGGCCATGATGGCCATGGGCATCGAGAAAGGCGACCGGGTGGGCATCTGGTCCCCCAACAACGCCGAATGGTGCATCACCCAGTTTGCCACCGCCCAGATTGGCGCCATCCTGGTCAACATCAATCCCAGCTACCGGGTGCATGAAGTGCAGTACGCGCTCAGGCATTCGGGCGCCTCCGTGCTCATCCTGCAGGGTCAGTTCAAGACGTCGGATTACGTGGGCATGATGACCGAACTGGTTCCGGCCCTGAATGACGCCCGCCAGGAGCGCATCCACAGTGACACCCTGCCCGACCTGAAGCAGGTGATCTGCCTCGACGCCAGCCACAAGGCGCCGGGCATGTGGCACTGGGATGAGGTGATCGCCCTGGCGCCGCAAACGTCAGATGCCGACTACCGTGCCCGCCAGGCCAAACTTCAGTTCGACGACCCGATCAACATCCAGTACACCTCCGGCACCACCGGCGCGCCCAAGGGCGCCACGCTTTCTCACCACAACATTCTCAACAACGGGTTGTTCGTTGCTCGCCGGATGAACCTCACCGAGAAGGACCGGCTGGTCATTCCGGTACCGCTCTATCACTGCTTCGGCATGGTCATGGGCAACCTGGGTTGCATTACCCACGGCGCCACCATGATCTACCCCAGCGAAGGCTTTGAACCGGTGGCCGCCCTCACCGCGGTGCAGAGGGAGAAAGCCACGGCCCTTTACGGCGTACCCACGATGTTCATCGCCGAGCTGGAACACCCGGATTTCGCGAGCTTCGACCTGTCGACGCTGCGCACCGGCATCATGGCCGGCTCCAACTGCCCGGCCGAGATCATGCGCAAGGTGATCGACCAGATGCACATGACCGACGTGACCATCTGCTACGGCATGACCGAGACCAGTCCGGTCAGTCTGCAGACCGAGCCGGACGCGCCGCTGGACAAACGCGTGACCACCGTGGGCACCATCCACCCGCACCTGGAGATCAAGATCGTCGATCCGGCAACCGGCGACCTGGTGCCCCGCGGCGAGAAAGGGGAACTCTGTACCCGCGGCTACAGCGTGGTGTTGGGTTACTGGAACAACGACGAAGCCACCCGCAAGTCCATCGACGTGACCCGCTGGATGCACACCGGCGACCTGGCCACGATGGACGAGGACGGCTACGTTGCGATTACCGGCCGCATCAAGGATCTGATCATTCGCGGCGGTGAGAACATCTACCCCCGCGAGATTGAAGAATTCCTCTACACCCACGACGCCATTTCCGACGCCCAGGTGATCGGCATTCCCGACGAAAAATTCGGCGAGGAAGTGATGGCTTGGATCAAGCTGGCCGAAGGCAAACAGGCCACGGAAGACGAGATCCGCGAATTCTGTAAGGGCAAGATCGCCCACTACAAAGTCCCCCGATACATCAAGCTGGTGGACGAGTTCCCCATGACCGTCACCGGCAAGATCCAGAAGTTCCGGATGCGGGAAATCAGCATCGATGAATTGAACCTCGGCGGTTGATGCCGGGCGGTCATTGCGATCGCCTTCGCCCCAAGGTTGACGTTAACGTAAACGACAGATTTTACCGGCAGGAGTCAGAACCACCATGAAAAGCCAGTACACCTCCCTCAACTTCGGACTCGGCGAGACCGTCGACATGCTTCGGGACCAGGTCAACCAGTTTTCCACCGACCGCATCGCGCCCCGGGCCGCCGACGTGGACCGGGACAACCTGTTCCCCAACGAACTCTGGCCACAGCTTGGCGAGATGGGCCTGCTCGGCATGACCGTCAGCGAAGAGTACGGCGGCAGCGGCATGGGCTACCTCGCCCACACGGTGGCCATGGAAGAAATCAGCCGGGCCTCCGCCAGTATCGGACTGAGCTACGGCGCCCACTCCAACCTGTGCGTGAACCAGATTTTCCGCAACGGTAACGACGAGCAGAAAGCCAAATACCTGCCCAAGCTGGTCAGCGGTGAGCACATCGGCGCCCTCGCCATGAGCGAACCCAACGCCGGTTCCGACGTGGTCAGCATGAAGCTGCGCGCCGACAAGAAAGGCGACCGCTATATCCTCAACGGCAACAAGATGTGGATCACCAACGGGCCCGACGCGAACACCTATGTGATCTATGCCAAGACCGACACCAGCAAAGGCCCCCATGGTATCACGGCCTTTATCGTCGAGCGGGACTGGAAAGGCTTCTCCCGCGGCCAGAAGCTGGACAAGCTGGGCATGCGCGGTTCCAACACCTGTGAGCTGATCTTCGAGGACGTGGAAGTCCCGGAAGAAAACATCCTCGGCCAGGAAAACGGCGGCGTGCGCGTGCTGATGTCCGGCCTGGACTACGAGCGTGTCGTTCTCTCCGGCGGCCCCATCGG
The DNA here is from genome assembly GCF_003789045.1 of Marinobacter sp. R17. Taxonomy (NCBI): domain Bacteria; kingdom Pseudomonadati; phylum Pseudomonadota; class Gammaproteobacteria; order Pseudomonadales; family Marinobacteraceae; genus Marinobacter; species Marinobacter sp. R17. Next base: position 50,928 of record NZ_RHGZ01000012.1, read on the forward strand.
CATCATGCAGGCTTGCCTGGACAACGTGGTGCCCTATGTCCACGAGCGCAAGCAGTTCGACCAGCCCATCGGCGAGTTCCAGCTGATCCAGGGCAAACTGGCGGACATGTATACCGAGCTGGCTGCCTGCCGGGCGTATCTCTATTCCGTGGCCCAGGCCTGCGACCGCGGCGAGACCACCCGCAAGGATGCCGCCGGCGTGATCCTCTACACTTCAGAGCGGGCTACCAAAATGGCGCTGGAAGCCATCCAGATCCTCGGCGGCAACGGCTACATCAACGAGTTCCCCACCGGTCGCCTGCTGCGGGATGCCAAGCTCTATGAGATCGGTGCCGGCACCCAGGAAGTCCGCCGCATGCTGATTGGTCGCGAACTGTTCAACGAATCACGGTAAGGGGTCCCATGGCTATCCTCCATTCCAAGATCCAGACCGAATCGCCGGAGTTCAGCGAGCGTCAGGCCGCGATGCAGGCGCTCTGCGACGAACGCCGGGACCGTCATGACACCATCGCCAAAGGCGGCGGCGAACAGGCCCAAAAGCGCCACACCGACCGCGGCAAAATGCTGCCTCGGGAGCGCATCCACCGGCTGCTGGACCCGGGCTCGCCGTTCCTGGAGATCGGCGCGTTTGCCGCGGACGACGTCTATGGAGAGGATGTTCCGGCTGCGGGCGTGATCGCCGGCATCGGGCAGGTCCACGGCATCGAGTGCATGATCGTCGCCAACGATTCCACCGTGAAAGGCGGCACCTACTATCCGCTGACGGTCAAGAAGCACATCCGCGCACAGACCATCGCCGAGGAAAACCACCTGCCCTGCATCTACCTGGTGGATTCCGGCGGCGCCAACCTGCCGCGCCAGGACGAAGTGTTCCCGGACCAGGAGGACTTCGGCCACATTTTCTATCGCCAGGCCAACATGTCCGCCAAGGGCATCGCGCAGATTGCCGTGGTGATGGGCCTGTGCACCGCCGGCGGCGCCTATGTGCCGGCCATGGCGGATGAGAGCATCATGGTGCGCGAACAGAGTTCGATCTTCCTCGCGGGCCCGCCGCTGGTCAAAGCCGCTACGGGCGAGACCGTCAGCGCGGAGGAACTCGGTGGCGCGGATGTGCATACCGGCATTTCCGGCGTGGCGGATCACTACGCCAACACCGAGGCGGAGGCTCTGGAACGGGCCCGCCAGTGTATTGCCAACCTCAATTTCCGGCGCCCGGAGACGGTTCGCCTGCGCGAGCCGGCCGAACCGCTGTATTCGCCGGATGAGTTGTACGGCGTCGTCCCGAGCGACCTGAAAACCCCCTACGACGTACATGAAGTCATCGCGCGACTCGTCGACGGTTCCGAATTCGATGAGTTCAAGGCCCGCTACGGATCGACCCTGGTCTGTGGCTTTGCCCACCTCTACGGCATGCCGGTGGGCATCATCGCCAACAACGGCATCCTGTTCTCCGAATCCGCCCAGAAAGGCGCCCACTTCGTGGAACTGTGCTGCCAGCGCGGTATTCCGCTGATTTTCCTGCAGAACATCACCGGGTTCATGGTAGGCAAGCAGGCCGAACACGACGGCATCGCCAAGCACGGCGCCAAGTTGGTCACCGCCGTCGCCTGCGCCCGGGTGCCGAAGCTGACGGTCATCATCGGAGGCAGCTTCGGGGCCGGTAACTACGGCATGTGCGGCCGGGCCTACAAACCCCGTTTCCTGTGGATGTGGCCCAACGCCCGTATCGCGGTCATGGGCGGCGAACAGGCCGCTGGCGTGCTGGCCGACGTCAAGCGCGCCGGCAAGGAGCGTCGCGGCGAAAGCTGGAGTGACGACGAAGAACAGGCGTTCAAGCAGCCGATCATCGACCAGTTCGAGCACCAGTCGAGCCCCTACTACGCCAGCGCGCGCCTGTGGGACGACGGCGTCATCGACCCGGCCGACACCCGCCGGGTGCTGGGGCTGAGCTTGTCGGCCGCCCTCAATGCGCCGCCCGAAGACACCCGCTTCGGCCTCTTCCGGATGTAACCAGGAGATCACCATGACTGAACAGGCTGTACGCACCGAAACCGACGGTCGCGGGGTCACCCGGATTACCCTGGCGCGGCCGGGCAAGCGCAATGCTTTTAACGACAGCGTGATGCGCGACTTGCGGGATGCGCTGATCGCGGCCGGCGACGATCCCGCCTGCCGGGTCGTGGTCCTGCAGGGCGACGGCAAGCACTTCTCCGCCGGCGCCGACCTGAACTACATGCAACAGACTGCCGAACTGAGCCGCGACGCCAATGTGGACGATGCCCTGGCCCTCGCCGGCTTGATGCAGACGCTGGACCAGTTACCCAAGCCGACCATTGCCCGCGTCCAGGGCGCGGCCTTCGGCGGTGCCCTGGGACTGATCTGCGCCTGCGATATCGCCATCGCCACCGACAATGCCCGCTTCTGCCTGAGCGAAGCACGCCTGGGTCTGGCGCCGGCGGCTATCGGTCCCTACGTGGTCCGCGCCATCGGTCCGCGTCAGGCGCGCAGGTACTTCCTCACCACCGAGGAAATTCCGGCAAACGACGCCGTACAACTGGGGATCGTTCATGAAGTCGTCGCCGCCGAGGACATCGACGAGACCATCAACACCCTCGTGGAACGTCTGCTGCGCAATGGTCCGGTCGCCCTCGAGGCCTGCAAGTCGCTGGTGGCCCGCACCCAGATGGACGGGCCGGACGAGGCGCTGATCCGCTATACCGCCGAACTGATCGCCGGACTGCGGACCGGTGACGAGGGTCAGGAGGGTCTGCGGGCCTTCCTGGAAAAACGCCAACCTGCCTGGATCCAGGAGTAACCCGATGACTGAACACGCCATTCGCACCCTCCTGGTTGCCAACCGGGGCGAGATCGCCCTGCGCGTGATGCGCACGGCGCAGACCATGGGCATTCGCTGTATTGCGGTCTACTCGGAAGCCGATCGCAACGCGCCGTTCGTGCGCCAGGCCGATGTGGCCGTCGCCATCGGCCCGGCCGCCGCCGCCGAGAGCTATCTGAAAGTCGACCGCATCCTCGCGGCCGCCAAAGAACACGGGGCAGACGCCATCCATCCCGGCTACGGTTTCCTGTCGGAAAACACCTCGCTGGCCGAGCAATGCCAGGCGGAAGGCATCCGCTTTATCGGGCCTCCGGCGTCGGCCATCGCCGCCATGGGCTCCAAGAGCGCGGCCAAGGCGCTGATCGCCGAAGCCGGCGTGCCACTGGTGCCGGGCTATCACGGCGACGGCCAGAGCCTGGCCCGCTTCCGTGAAGAAGCGGAGAACACCGGCTTCCCCATGCTCATCAAGGCCAGCGCCGGGGGCGGTGGCAAAGGCATGCGGGTCGTTCGCGGGATGGATGAACTGGAAGAAGCCATCGCCGCCGCCCAGCGGGAGGCCAGTTCCAGCTTCGGCGACGATCACTTGTTGATGGAGCGTTACCTGGAAAACCCGCGCCACGTGGAAGTCCAGGTGATGTTCGACAGCCACGGCAAGGGGCTGTACCTGTTCGACCGGGACTGCTCCGTCCAGCGTCGCCACCAGAAGATCATCGAGGAAGCCCCGGCACCGGGCATTCCCGAGGCCGTGCGCAAGGCCATGGGCGAGGCCGCGGTGCGCTGCGGCGAAGCCATTGGCTATGTGGGCGCAGGGACAGTGGAGTTCCTTTACGAGCCTGGCGGCTATTTCTATTTCATGGAGATGAACACGCGGCTGCAGGTGGAGCACCCGGTCACCGAGCTGATCACCGGACTGGACCTGGTGGAATGGCAGATCCGTGTCGCCAAAGGCGAAGCCCTGCCCTGGGCCCAGGACGAACTGACCTGCCGTGGCCATGCCTTGGAAGCGCGCGTCTATGCGGAGGACCCGGATAACGATTTCCTGCCCGTTACCGGTCGGCTTCACCATCTACGAGAACCTGTCGATTTGCCGTATGTCCGGATCGATTCCGGCGTCGCCGAAGGTCAGGACATCACCCCCTGGTACGATCCCATGTTGGCCAAGGTGATCACCTGGGGCGAGGATCGGGACACGGCTCGCCTGCGTCTGATCGACGCGCTGGCCCGATACGAGGTCATGGGTGTGACGCTCAACACCGATTTCGTTGCCCGCGTCCTGCGCGAACCCGATTTCGCCAACGGCGAATTGACGACCCACTTCATCGAGACCCACGCTGACGCCTTGCGCACCCCGGAATTCACACCGGAGGAACAGCAGGCCCTGAGCTGGCTCGCCTGGCAGCAGGACGCCCGGTCAGAAAGTGCCCCCGGCCCATGGTCGATGCAGGACAGCTTCCGCCTCGGCGGGCCCCGCCAACAACGCTGTGAGTTGCGCATTGGCGATCAGGACAGCACGCTGGGCTATGAGATGATCAGTGATCGACAGGCCCGACTCCATTCCGAAGGCGATTCACCGGAGCTGACGCTCTCCTGGCATCCGGCCGATCACGCGGCCCTGGTCGTTCAGCTGAATGGTCGCCAGGTCCGTCTGTCCTGGGCCAGTCACGGCGAAAAGCTCGGACTCTTCGCCGGCAACATGTCCTGGACGGCCTTGGTCAACCACCCCGAGGAGCAGGTCCAGGACGCCGACAGCGACGCTCACCTGACCGCGCCGATGCACGGCCGGGTGATTGCGGTGAACTGCACCGAGGGAGAGACGGTCGAACCGGGTAAGACCCTGGTCGTCATGGAAGCCATGAAAATGGAGCACAGCCTGAAAGCTCCGGCACAGGGCCGCGTCGTCGCGCTGCACTGCGCCGAGGGCGACAGTGTGGGTGCCGGCCAGGTCCTGGTGGACTTTGAAGCGGAGGAAGACGCATGACGGGCGAGAAAGTAACGCTGGTGGAAGTGGGCCTGCGGGACGGGCTGCAGAACGAGTCAACGGCGGTTTCCCATGAGGACCGGGCCCGCTGGTTCAACGCGCTGGCCGATACGGGGCTGTCGCGAATCGAGGCCGGCAGCTTCGTTTCCCCCAAGTGGGTCCCGCAGATGGCCAATACCGATGCGGTCATGCAGGCCATCCGCCGCCGGGACGACGTCTCGGCGGAGGTCCTGGTGCCCAACAGCAAGGGGCTGGAAGCGGCGCTGGCTGCCGATGCCGATGTGATCGCCGTATTCACCGCGGCATCCGAAAGCTTCAACCGCAAGAACATCAACTGCTCCATCGAGGAGAGCGTCGCGCGCTTCGAACCGGTGGTCAGCGGCGCCAAATCTGCGGGCAAGCGGGTGCGGGCCTATGTTTCCTGCGTCGTGTGGTGTCCTTATGAAGGCCCGATCGCACCGGGTCAGGTGGCCGATGTGGTCCAGAAGCTCCTGGAACTGGGCGCGGACGAAGTCTCCCTGGGTGACACCATCGGCGTGGCCCGTCCCCGTGAAATCCACGCCCTGCTGGATGCCACCCTGCCGCTGATGCCCACCGAGAACCTGGCCCTGCATTGTCACGATACCCGCGGCCAGGCCATCGCCAACATCTACGCCGGCCTGGAGCGGGGCATCCGCATCTTCGACAGCGCCGTGGCCGGTCTCGGCGGTTGTCCTTACGCCAAAGGCGCCACCGGCAATGTCGCCACCGAAGATGTGCTTTACTTGCTGCAGGGAGAGGGCTTCGAATCCGGCGTCGATCTTCATGCCGTCGCCCGGGTGGGCCAGGAAATCTGCGAAATGCTGGGCCGCCCCAACCCATCGCGCACCGGCAAAGCTCTGACAACGCACCTGACCGAAGACGATTTGACCACGGGGTAGAATTCATGACCAAAACGCCGCTCTGGCAACCCAGTGACGATCGCATCGCACACACCCGCCTGACGCAGTTTGAAGACCGATTGCGCCGGCAATACCCGGGCATGGCGCCGGGTTACGAAGGACTTCACGCCTGGAGTGTCGAACACGCCGACCGGTTCTGGGAGAACCTGGTGGATGAATTCGGCGTTCTCGGGGATTGGGACGGTCCGGTATCGGAGGACGGTTTTCCGGTCGTGGGCCGGCGCTTTTTCCCCCAGAGCCGACTCAACTTCGCAGAAAACCTGCTGGCCCGGGGCAATCCGGACGGCGTGGCCATCATTGAGCACCGTGAGGATGGCCGCCGGCGGATCGTCACTTTCGACGACCTGCGCCACAAGTCCCAGGCCCTGGCCGGGGCCCTGAAATCGGCCGGTGTGGGCGAAGGCGACCGGGTCGCCGGATTCGTCCCCAATGGCATCGAGGCGGTTGTGGGCATGCTCGCCGCCAGCCAACTGGGCGCCGTGTGGTCCTCCTGCTCCCCGGATTTCGGACTCAACGGCGTGATCGATCGATTCGGTCAGATCGAGCCCAAGGTGCTGATCGCCATCAACGGCTACCACTACAACGGCAAGGTGATCGATACCCGCAACCGGGTCCGGGACATTGTCGATTCACTGCCCTCCCTTGCCCGGCTGATCCGCATCGACAACTGCGACGACTGTCCCTGGCCGGACGATATCGTCGGCATGACCTGGGACGAGGCTCTTCGAGCCGACCGGGAATGTCACTACACCCGCCTGCCGTTCAATGCACCGCTCTATATTCTCTATTCGTCCGGCACCACCGGCGTTCCCAAGTGCATCGTTCACGGCATTGGCGGCACCCTGCTCCAGCACGTCAAGGAACACGCTCTGCACACCGACGTCCACGCCGGCGACCGGGTGTTCTACTACACCACCTGCGGCTGGATGATGTGGAACTGGCTGGTCAGCAGCCTGAGCCTGGGAGCCACCCTGGTGCTGTTTGACGGCTCCCCGTTCTCGCCCGAGCCGGAAGTGCTCTGGAACATCGCCGAGAAGGAACAGATCCGCGTGTTCGGCGCCAGCGCCAAATACTACGCCGCCTGTGAAAAAGCCGGCCTGAAACCGCGGGAAAGCCACAACCTGGAAGCGCTGGACGCCCTGCTCTCCACCGGTAGCCCGCTTTCTCACGAAAGTTTCGATTACCTTTACCGGGACGTGAAACCGGACGTCTGCGTCTCCAGTATTTCCGGTGGCACCGACATTGTCGCCTGCTTCGCATTGGGCAACCCGAACCTGCCGGTCTATCGCGGCGAGCTGCAATGCATCAGTCTGGGCATGGACGTGGCGTTCGTTGACGACGACGGCAATCCATTGGCCGAGGGCAAAGGCGAGCTGATCTGCCGCAACGCCTTCCCGTCCATGCCGGTCGGCTTCTGGAACGATCCAGAGAACGCCCGCTTCGAGGACGCGTACTTCAGCCGCTTCCCGGGCGTCTGGGCCCACGGCGACTACGGGGAGCTGAGCGTTCATCCGGCGACCGCCACCACCCCCGCGCAAACCGGCGTGCTGATTCATGGCCGTTCCGACGCCACGCTCAATCCCGGCGGCGTGCGCATCGGCACGGCTGAAATCTATCGGCAGGTAGAAAAAGTCGATGCCGTTCTGGAAGCGCTCGCCATCGGCCAGCAGTGGGACGACGATGTCCGTGTGGTGCTGTTCGTCCGGCTGCGCGACGGTGTGACACTGGATGACGATCTGGCCCAGACGATTCGACAAACCATTCGCGCCAACACCACACCCCGGCACGTTCCCGCACGGATCGTGCAGGTTGCCGACATACCCCGCACCATTAGCGGCAAGATCGTCGAATTGGCGGTCCGCAACGTGGTCCACGGCGAGCCGGTGAAAAACAAGGATGCACTGGCGAATCCCGAAGCGCTCCGGTATTTTGAAAATCTTCCCGAACTCAAACAATAATACCGGCTAACGGCCGTCCGTCCCCGGGCGGCCGACAGGGACCGTTATGACACGCGCATCCGGATTCACCCTGGAGGATCTTTCAGACCTCTCTGAGAGCCCCCTGCTCACGCTTCTCGACCACATCTGCGAAGGCAGCCTGATCGTTGACGACCACGCCCACGTGCTCTGGATCAGCGACAAGTATCGCGACGTCCTCGGCATCGACCGGGATCTCGCCGTCCGCGGACAGCCCGTCGAAGAGCTGATCCCCAACAGTATGATGCGCCAGGTGGTGCGCAGTGGTCAGCCCATCCTGCTGGACCTGCTGCGCAGCCGGGAAACCTGGATGGTGGTCACACGCATCCCCATCCGCGATCAGGCCGACCGGGTGATCGGCGGCATTGGCTTCGTGTTCTACAAGGACATGGACTACCTGAAGGCGTTCGTTGAGAAATACGGCCGCCTGCGCGGTGTCCCCAGCACCGCTGAACGCCAACTCGCCAATATGCGGGACACCAAGTACACCTTTGCCGATTTCATCGGCCAGAGCGCACCGGTAGAGCAGCTGCTGCAACGAGCCCGGCGGGCGGCCGAGCTGGACACCACCGTCCTCCTGCTTGGGGAAACGGGTACCGGCAAGGAGGTCCTGGCCCATGCTATCCATCATGCTTCCGTTCGGGCCGAACGGCCGTTCGTCAGCATCAACATGGCGGCGGTGCCGGACAACCTGATGGAGGCGGAATTCTTCGGGGTGGCGCCCGGCGCCTATACCGGCGCCGACCGTAAGGGACGCAAAGGCAAGATCCAGCTGGCCGACAAGGGTACGCTGTTCCTGGATGAGGTGGGCGACCTGCCCCAAAGCCTGCAGAGCAAGCTGCTGCGGGTCCTGCAGGAGCAGGAGTTCGAACCGCTGGGTTCCAACGAGGTGATCCGGGTCGACGTCCGCATCATCGCCGCCACCAGCAAGGATCTCAAAGCCATGGTGGATGCCGGTGATTTCCGGGCGGATCTCTACTATCGGCTCAATGTCCTGCCCATCGAGGTGCCCCCGTTGCGCGACCGGATGGAAGACATCGAACTGCTCGCCAACACCATGATCGATCGCATTGCCCACAATCTGGGCATGTCCCCCAAGTGGCTCAGCGCCGCAGCCCTGGACTACCTGCGCGATCACGCCTGGCCCGGCAACGTTCGCGAATTGCAGAACACCCTTGAGCGCACCTTCATCTTCGCCCAGAGCCCGATCCTCCAGGCCGAAGACTTCCTGCCACCGGCGCCGGACCGGCTGCACGAGTCCGCCGGCGCTGCCGGCATCGAGACGCTACAGGAAACCGTCGCCCGCGCCGAGCGGGACGGCATTCGCAAAGCGCTGGACGCGACCGGCAACAACCGTTCCCGCGCTGCACGCATCTTGGGGATCTCCCGCGCGAGCCTCTACGAGAAGATGGCCCGATACGGGCTTTGATCTGACGAGGTCACCCGAATCGCGGCCATTCGGCCAGGGTGTCCATATTTTCAGACAGTGTCCGAATTAGCAGACACTCCCTTCGGACCCTCGAATCACCGAGTCCGTAACGTCACCCCTATTTTATGTCCGGATTTCCAGACACTTCGGCTTTTGCGTAGCAGGAAACCCTTACTCTAAAAACGACATATTATTGTTTTTTAAGTACTTTCTATCGTTGGCACAAGGATTGTTATAAGCCCCTACGGCAGATAAGTCCCTGCACACAACAACAATAGAAGGAAGTCACAATGATAAAGACGAGCAAATCCCTCGCGTTCCTGTCCGTCTGTGGCCTGGCTGCAGCCATTGCCACCACTCCCGCCCTGGGGGCTGAGAAAATCCGCTGGAAGATGCAGGCCGCCTACGGCAGCAATCTCCCGGCTCTGGGCGATACCATTCCGGGAGTTCTGGACGACCTCCGGGAAGTCACCGATAACCGCATCATCATCAAGCATTTCGAGCCCAACAAGCTGGTGCCGACCCTGAACATCACCGACGCCGTGCGCACCGGTAAACTGGAAGCCGGCTACACCTGGATCGGCTATGACCAGGGCAAGATTCCATCCTCCACCCTGTTCTCCGCCGTGCCATTCGGTATGGAACCCTGGGAATACATGGCCTGGTGGTACGACGGCGACGGCCAGAAACTGGCTGAGGAGATCTACGAGAAGAACAACGTCCACCCGGTTCTGTGCGGCCTGACCGGCCCGGAAACCGGCGGCTGGTTCAACAAGGAAATCAACAGTCTGGACGACATCGACGGCCTCAAGATCCGCTACGCCGGCATCGGCGGACGCATCCTGCAGGAGCTGGGCGCGTCCGTGACCGTTCTGCCGGGCGGTGAGATCTTCCAGGCCCTGGAAAAAGGCGCCATCGACGCCTCCGAATTCTCCCTGCCCACCGTCGACGAGAAGCTCGGCTTCTACGAAGTGGCCAAGTACAACTACTTCCCCGGCTGGCACCAGCCGTTCGCCGCGTTCCACCTGATCGTCAATAAAGACAAATGGGACGCCATCAGCGACGCCGACAAGAAGCTGATCAACCTGACCTGCCAGGCCAGTGTCACCCGCAACCTGGCCAGCGCTGAAGCGTACCAGGGCAAGGCCATCGAGTTCATGAAGAGCAAGGGTGCCGAAACCCGCAAGCTGCCGGACCCGGTCCTGCACGAACTGGAAGACGTCACCGAAAAAGTACTCAAGCAGGAAGCGGACAAGGACGCAGACTTTGCCCGTGTCCTGAAGAGCCAGAAGGCGTTCCAGGCGCAGTACCAGGAGTGGCAAGACCTCGGCTACCTGCCGCGGGACTTCTGATCCCGGTACCCACCCGAATGGCGCGACCGTCGGTCGCGTCATGGAACGATTGTCACCCTGGTGAACAGCGGCATGACAGGCGACTTATAAGCGGTCTCTGTCATCCGGGTTCCCGGGTGGCCCCTACCGTCTTCCGGAGTTTCACATGAACGCTTCCATCGAGGCCACTGCCCCCGAGCTTGAGCCGGCGCCTCAGGGGCTGTCTGGTGAGGTGCTGCCTCACACCCCGATTTCCCGGGTGCTGGACGGTCTGATCCGGCACATCGGCGAATTCAGCGCCTGGCTGTGGCCGGTGCTGATGCTGGTCATCATCGTCAACGTGGTGTCCCGCTATGTTTTCTCCCAGGGCTTTATCGAGCTAGAGGAACTGCAATGGCACATCTATTCTGCCGGCTTCCTGATCGCCCTGTCCTATGCACTGCTGCGGGACAATCACGTCCGTGTTGACCTGTTCCGCGAACGCTTCAGTTTCCGCACTCAGGCCTGGATCGAACTTGGCGGTATGCTCCTGTTGCTGGGGCCGTTCATCGGCTTGTTGCTGTATTACTCGGTGCCCTACGTTATCGACTCCTGGCACATGAACGAAGCCTCCAGCGCGCCGGGCGGGCTCGGCCACCGCTGGATCATCAAGAGTGCGTTGCCACTTGGACTGGGGCTGGTGCTGCTTGCTGCGTTTTCCCGGTTTACACGTTTGGTCGCTTTCCTGGCCGGATCGGAGGTGCGCCATGCCGATTAATGAAATGCTCGCGATCGGGATGTTCGCCTCGTTCATCCTGCTGATCTTTACCGGTTTCCCGATTGCCTGGGCCCTGGGTGGCGTCGCGATCGCCTTTACCGGCCTTGCCATGCTGTCGGATAACTATCTCGATACGTTTATCGCCATTGACTGGAGTTACACCTCACTGGCCATCGACCGGATCTGGGGCACCATGAGCAGCTGGGTGCTGGTTGCGATCCCGATGTTCGTATTCATGGGTCAGATGCTGGACCGCTCCGGCATGGCTGAAAAGCTAATGCTCAATGTCTCCCGGCTGTTCGGGCGACTCAACGGCGGTACCGCTATCGCCGTGGTGATCATCGGCCTGCTTCTGGCGGCATCCACCGGCATCGTCGGCGCGTCCGTCGCCCTTCTCACTCTGCTGGCCGTACCGGTCATGCTCAAGCGGGAGTATCAGCCGGAACTGGCGGTCGGGACGGTCTGCGCCGTCGGCACGCTGGGCATCCTGATGCCGCCGTCGATCATGCTGGTGATGATGGCCGATCAATTGGCCATGTCGGTCGGCGACCTGTTTATGGGCGCGGTGTTCCCGAGCGCCTTGCTGGGCGTTGTCTTCGTGCTCTATATCGTGATTCGCGGCTGGATGCGGCCGGATGTGGCGCCAGCAGGCGATGATGCCGAGCCGGTCAACTTTGGCATCATTCTGGACGCCCTGAAGTCCATCCTGCCGCCGGCCTTCCTGATCCTCGCGGTACTGGGCAGCATCTTTGCCGGGATTGCGACTCCGACCGAGGCCTCGGGCGTCGGTGCCTTCGGCGCCACCCTGCTGGCCCTGGCCAACAAGCGGCTGAACAGCCAGGTGATGCGCGAAGTGTGCCGGGAGACCAGCCAAACCACTGCGTTCATCTTTGCCCTGTTGATCGGCGCCACGGCCTTTTCGCTGGTCCTGCGCGGGCTGGGTGGTGACGAGATGATCGCTGATGCCCTCCACGGGCTGCCATTTGGCCCTCATGGCGTGGTGATCTGCATCCTGCTGCTGACCTTCCTGCTCGGTTTCGTGCTGGACTGGATCGAGATCACACTGATCATCCTGCCGCTGGTGGCGCCGGTCATCCACACGCTGGGCTTCGACATTGTCTGGTTCACCGTGCTGTTTGCGGTCTGTCTGCAGACGTCATTCCTGACGCCGCCCGTCGGTTTCTCGCTGTTCTACTGCAAGGGTGTGGCGCCGCCATCGATTGGCGTGAAAACGCTCTACAAGGGCGTGACCCCCTTCATCCTGCTGCAGGCATCGGTCCTGGCGATCATCTTCCTGTGGCCTGATCTGGTGACCTGGCTACCGGCCCAGGCCTACAGCGGACAGTAGGAGGTTTCGATGTCACATCCCAAACTGATTTCCGCAGAGCAGGCGGCCGCCCTCGTCCCGGAAGGCGCGACACTGGCCACAGGCGGGTTTGTTGGAATCGGCTTTCCGGAAGCCCTGGCCCGAGCCCTCGAACACCGTTTTGTGGCCGAACAGGCACCCCACAACCTGACCCTGGTCTACGCGGCCGGTCAGGGGGATGGCGGCGACCGGGGGCTGAACCACCTGGCCCACGAGGGTCTCGTCAAACGGGTGATCGGTGGCCACTGGGGCCTGGTTCCCAAGCTGGGCGCCCTGGCCTGCAACAACCGCATCGAGGCCTACAACCTGCCCCAGGGCGTGATTGCGCAGCTCTACCGGGACATCGCCGCCGGCAAGCCCGGCATGCTGACCCACGTGGGCCTGCATTCGTTTGTCGACCCCCGCCACGGCGGGGGGCGGATGAACGAGCGCACCGAGGAGGATCTGGTGGAGGTGATGAACCTCAAGGGTCGCGACTACCTGTTCTATCCCACCTTCCCGATCCATGTGGCGTTCCTGCGAGGCACCACGGCGGATGCCCGCGGCAACATCACCACCGAGAAGGAGGCCCTGCCCCTGGAAAGCCTGGCCATCGCCCAGGCAGTCCACAATTCCGGCGGCAAGGTGTTCGTGCAGGTGGAGCGTCTGACGGAGCGGCACCAGCTTCATCCCGAACGCGTGAAGATACCCGGCATACTCGTGGATCACATCATCCTGGCGAAGCCGGAAGAACATCTACAAACGTTTGCCGAGCCCTACAACCCGGCCTACACCAGCGAGATCCGGCTGCCGGCCCTGGAGGGGGGCGACCCGCTCAGTATCCGCAAGCTGATTGGCCGCCGGGCGGCCGAGCATCTGGAACCGGGCGCTGTCGTCAATCTCGGTATCGGCATGCCGGAACAGGTGGCTGAGGTGGCAGCAGAGAAAGGTTTGCTGGATCGGATCACCCTGACCATCGAACCCGGCGCCATCGGCGGTCGCCCGGCCGGCGGTCTAAGCTTCGGGGCCGCCGCCAATGCCGAGGCGGTGATCGACCAACCGGCCCAATTCGACTTCTACGACGGGGGCGGTCTGGAGCAGGCGTATCTCGGTATGGCACAGGTGGATCGGCACGGCAACGTCAACGTGAGCCGCTTCGGGTCGCGTCTGTCCGGTGCCGGGGGCTTTATCAACATCAGCCAGAATGCCCGTGAGGTTTTCTTCATGGGCACATTCGAGGCAGGCAAGCAATCCATCGCCATCGACGAGGACGGCCTGAGGATTGAAGAGAGTGGAAGCGGACGCAAGTTTGTGTCGGATGTCGAGCACCTGACCTTCAATGGTCGCTATGCCCTGGAGCGCGGGCAGCGGGTGTTCTACATCACTGAGCGATGCGTATTCCAGCTCACCGAAAACGGCCTGGAGTTGATCGAGATAGCGCCGGGGCTGGATCTGGATCGCGACATCCTGGCCTACATGGATTTCCGTCCAGCCATCTCCAGCCGACTCCATGTCACCGACCGGCGTCTGTACACGCTTTGACGAAAGAGTTTCCTTCCACGCAAATAAAAAGGGCGCCGTAGTGGCGCCCTTTTTTATAACTGAATCCGTTCTTTACAGAACTTTCTTCAGTTCTTCCTCGAGCTGCGGAACCGCTTCGAACAGGTCCGCAACCAGGCCATAGTCCGCGACCTGGAAGATCGGGGCTTCTTCGTCCTTGTTGATCGCAACGATCACCTTGGAGTCGGACATGCCCGCCAGGTGCTGGATCGCGCCAGAGATACCGACGGCCACGTACAGCTGCGGCGCCACGATCTTACCGGTTTGACCGACCTGCATGTCGTTCGGTACGAAACCGGCGTCAACCGCGGCACGGGATGCACCCACAGCGGCACCCAGCAGATCCGCGACTTTTTCCAGCATCTGGAAGTTTTCGCCGTTCTGCATGCCGCGACCACCGGAGATCACGATACCGGCACTGCCCAGGTCCGGACGATCGGACTCGGCCAGCTGCTCGCTGACGAAGGAAGACACGCCGGCGTCCTGAGCACCGTCAACGGTCTCAACGGATGCAGAACCGCCTTCACCTGCCACGGGATCAAACGCGGTCGGACGAACGGTCACAACCTTGATGCCGTCGCTGCTCTTCACGGTTGCAATGGCATTACCCGCGTAGATCGGACGCACGAAGGTGTCTTCGGACTCGACACGAACGATGTCGGAGATCTGAGCAACATCCAGCAGCGCGGCAACGCGCGGCATGAAGTCCTTACCGGTGGTGCCGGCAGCTGCGAAGATGTGGCCGTAGTTCTTGCCCAGGTCGGACACCAGCAGGGACAGGTTTTCCGCCAGGAAATGGCCGTAAGCCGCGTTGTCCGCAACCAGAACCTTGTTGACGCCTTCGATCTTGGCCGCTGCTTCGCCTACGGCGCCGCAGTTCTCGCCGGCAACCAGAACGTCGATGTCACCACCTACAGCCTTGGCCGCCGCGACGACATTCAGGGTCGCCTGCTTCAGGCTGCTGTTGTCATGTTCAGCAATTACAAGGATGCTCATTTAGATCACCTTCGCTTCGTTCTTCAGTTTGTCGACGAGTTCTGCCACATCGGCAACCTTCACACCGGCCTGACGGGAAGCCGGAGCCTCAACCTTCAGGGTGGACAGGCGCGGAGCCACATCAACGCCCAGATCGGCCGGGCTCATGCTGTCAAGCGGCTTCTTCTTGGCTTTCATGATGTTGGGCAGCGAAGCGTAACGCGGTTCGTTCAGACGCAGGTCCGTGGTCACCACAGCCGGCAGGTTCAGGGATACCGTCACCAGACCGCCGTCCACTTCACGGGTCACGTTGACCTTCTCGCCTTCAACAACCACTTCCGACGCGAAAGTGCCCTGACCCATACCGGTCAGCGCGGCCAGCATCTGGCCCGTCTGGTTGTTGTCGGTGTCGATGGACTGTTTGCCCAGGATAACCAGCTTGGGCTCTTCCTTCTCGACAACGGCCTTCAGCAGCTTGGCGGCTTCCAGGGACTGGACTTCCTCGTCGGTCTCGACGTGGATACCGCGGTCGGCACCGAGGGCCAGAGCGGTACGGATCTGCTCCTGGGCAGCCTTGGGACCAATGGAAACCACAACGATTTCAGTGGCAACCCCTTTCTCTTTAAGGCGAACCGCTTCTTCCACAGCGATTTCGCAGAAAGGGTTCATCGCCATCTTGACGTTGGCAAGATCGACGCCGGTGTTATCCGGCTTGACGCGAACCTTTACGTTGTAGTCGATTACACGTTTAACAGCGACCAGAACCTTCATAGATTCCTCGTTCTTCTACGATGGGTTTAAGACTTGCAATCATGCAGTATCTGACGGGCCAGGCCACGTCCATACCAATGATTCCTGTCGCATCGATTCGTCCTGGGACCAATCGTACGGTTTCGTCGAGGCCATCCGTTCCGGCTTTTCCAGCTCTTTATTAAACGGGCCTCTCACCAACGGTGCGTGCGGCATTCGCACAAATGCACGTTGAACAACGGGCCAGCCTTATCATTTAGCCCCTTGTTAAAAGCGCCATAATACTGACGACAAAGCCCAGGGGGGTCAATAGTCGTGCAGGCATTACACAGCACCGTCATCGGTATTACAATGGCGCCCGGTAAGGCATGTCATAGCCGTCGCGTTGGCGATGTCACTATACAGCCGCCGGCAGCCAGTGACCTCTCCTGCTCGATTGCATTTGGGGCCAATGGTTCGCCACAGTGCCACGGGGCACGGCGATTTTCAAACAAACGTTTGTTTGATTTTTATTATATTGTATCCTTTGCGCCTGTGACACAAGCCTTTGGGCGGTAACACGTTCGTTTGTCGCCCAGGCTTTGGGTACTATATACTCCGCAGAGCGATTTACCAATACCGCTGTGCGGACCATGCGAGTCACAAACGACCTTGGCCGCCTGGATGCCCTAAAAACTAGAGAGAACCGGATTCTTCTTCGCTGCTTCTCAGATGCGCGTCGAAATCCCAATATCCACAATGAAGTTTGAGGAGACCAACGTGGAACGCGAATCGATGGAATTTGATGTTCTGATCGTCGGTGCGGGCCCTGCAGGGCTGTCCGCGGCCTGCCGCATCATGCAGATGGCACAGGAATCCGGCGAAGAACTCACCGTATGCGTCGTCGAAAAAGGCTCGGAAGTGGGCGCCCATATCATGGCGGGCACCGTCTTCGAACCGACTGCCCTCAACGAGCTCTTCCCGGACTGGAAAGAGAAAGGCGCACCGCTGAACACCCCGGTCACCCGCGACGACATCTTCGTCCTGCGCGGCCAGGACTCGGCCACCAAGGTCCCCAACGCGTTTGTGCCGCGCAACATGCACAACCACGGCAACTACATCATCAGCCTGGGCAACCTGTGCCGCTGGCTGGCCGAACAGGCCGAGGGCCTGGGCGTTGAAGTGTATCCGGGCTTCGCGGCTTCCGAGACCATCATCGAGGACGGCCAGGTCAAGGGCATCATCACCGGCGATATGGGCGTGGCCCGTGACGGCAGCCATAAAGACGGCTACATGCCGGGTATGGAACTGCGCGCCAAGTACACCCTGTTCTCCGAAGGCTGCCGCGGTCATCTGGGCAAGCGCCTGATCAAGGATTTCAACCTGGATGAAGGCAAGGATCCGCAGCACTACGGTATCGGCATCAAGGAACTGTGGGACATCGATCCGGACAAGCACGAGCCGGGTCTGGTCGTGCACACCACCGGCTGGCCGCTGACCGAGTCCGGTTCCACCGGCGGTTCCTTCCTGTATCACCTGGAAGGCGGTCAGGTGTATGTCGGTCTGATCACCGACCTGTCCTACAGCAACCCGCACATGAGCCCGTTCGAGGAATTCCAGCGCCTGAAGCTCCATCCCGAGATTCGCAAGTACCTGGAAGGCGGCAAGCGGGTGGCTTATGGTGCACGAGCCATCACTAAGGGCGGCTACAACGCGCTGCCTAAGATGAGCTTCCCGGGCGGCCTGCTGCTGGGCTGTGACGCCGGTACGCTGAACAGCTCCAAGATCAAGGGCTCCCACACCGCCATGAAGTCCGGCCTGCTGGGCGCTGAAGCGGTCTTCGAGGCTCTGAAGGAAGGCAAGTCCGGTGAGGAAATCACCAGCTTCGCCGAGCGTTTCGAGAACAGCTGGCTGTATAAAGAGCTGTACGACGAGCGCAACTTCGGCCCGGCCATGCACAAGTTCGGCAACATCATCGGCGGCGGCATCGCCTACCTGGAGCAGAACATCCTGCACCGCAGCCTGCCGATCACCTTCCGGGACACCACACCGGATTACGCGACGATGAAGCCGGCCGACCAGTCGAAGAAAATCGACTATCCGAAGCCGGACAACACGCTGACCTTCGACCGTCTGTCCTCGGTGTTCATTTCCAACACCAACCACGAGGAAGATCAGCCGATTCACCTGAAGCTGAGCAACTCGGAGATTCCGATCCAGGAAAACCTGCCGAAGTACAACGAGCCGGCGCAGCGTTACTGCCCGGCGGGCGTGTACGAGGTGGTGGAAGCGGACGACGGCAGTGGCAAGAAGTTCCAGATCAACGCCCAGAACTGTGTCCACTGTAAGACCTGTGACATCAAGGACCCGGCCCAGAACATCACCTGGGTCACGCCGGAAGGCGGTGGTGGTCCGAACTATCCGAACATGTAATAACGTTCGGCCGGAACAAAAAGGCGACCTTCGGGTCGCCTTTTTTATTGCAAGCATCGTCACACAGCCGGACTCGCGCCCCGCTTTTCTTCGGGCACAAAAAAAGCGGCTCAATGAGCCGCCTTTTCGATAACCTACCTGAGGCTTAGTGCACGTGGCCGTGCTCTACCTCTTCTTCGGTCGGCTCGCGGGTTTCGATGACTTCCACATCGAAGTTCAGGGTCTCACCGGCCAGCGGATGGTTGGCATCGATGGTGACGGTTTCTTCCTCAACTTCCACGACGCGAACGATCTGCGGACCGCCCGGAGTCTGTGCCTGGAACTGCATGCCCGGCTCAATGGTGTCAACGCCTTCAAAGGCGGAACGCGGAACCGGCTGAACCAGCTCTTCGTTCTTCTCACCGTAGCCCTCTGCCGGCTCGACGGAGACCTGAAGCTTCTCGCCAGCTTCTTTTTCGTTCAGCGCTGATTCCAGTCCGCTGATGATGTTCTGCGCGCCTTCCAGATAGGTCAGCGGCTCGCGACCTTCCTCGCGGGAAGAATCGAGCTGCTCGCCCTGTTCATTGGTAAGCGTGTAGTGAATGGTAACAACACGAGGTTGGGCCATGTGATCTCCTTGCGTGCCGCAAAAATAAGCAGTGTGTGTAACTCGGTAATCGAAAGTGTTCGTGAACAGGCGGACTGCACAGAGGGACTAACGACAACCATCCTCGTTCGAGAGCCAGGCTCTACAAAAAACAAGATGTTTAATGCAACAGCTTAACAAACGTCTTGCTGCGTACGCTACCTGAGGTTGAGACCGCACCCCGTTTTTTCAAGGGGACCGGACCGATTAATTGGAGAAAGCGTATGGATCACCTCAAGAAACGCTCGTTTCCCCTACCCCTGGCCCAACTCAAAAAACTGACCGTCGCTCCAAACACCCAGCACCTGCTCGTTGTCCGGACTGGCAACGGCGTATTCGGCCAACTCATAGTAAGCCGCTGTGACCAGGCGGGCTTCCAGCCCCTGCACCACCCCAACGAGTGGTCGTGGCTCGCCGCTGTCATAGCTGTCCATACGCAGCGGATGCTCGGCACCGACGACCAGTGACTCGCCGGTATTCAGCGTCAGAGTCAGCACCTGGTCGCGCCCTTCGCCACTCACATCCAGACCATGGGCCAGCAGCGGCGTGTCCTCGACCTGCAACCGCCATTTTTCGACTGGCGTCACCAGATAATATTCACCGTCGTCTTCGCGACGCAGGATGGTGGCGAACAGTCTCACGATCGCCTCCCGCTGCAGCGGCTTGCCCTGGAACAGCCAGGTCCCGTCCCGCAGGATGCGCATGTCGATATCCCCTGAGAGATCGGGGTGCCATTTATCCAAAGGTGGCCGGCCCTCGAACGCCTCGCGGGCTTCCCTGATCTGCTCTTCGATACGCTTCGTCTCGTCTGTCATGCTGTCTCCCGTTGATCCCATTCAGGCGTAACCGGCCCATCTGCAAGGCCCAAAGGTTAAAGGCCGCGCTGCCACTCCTGTCGCAGCGGCATGGCGCCAGGCTGCTCGATCGCCAGCCGGACTTCGCCGAGCAGGCGTTGTTTATCCCGTCCCAGACGGCCTTTCAGAACCAGGTAGTTGGAGGCGTGGTCGCTGCGGAATACCGTATTATCCAGCTCCAGATGGGACAGGAATTGCTCGATCTCCGAGAACAGGGCCGACTGGTCCAGCGGCTCGAAACCGTCCCCAAACCCTGCACGGAAACGCTCCTCGCCCTGCGGGAAGCTGACGACCAGAGTGGACAGGAAATCCGGCTGGGTGTCATTGCACAGCTTAGCGGTGTTGATGGCGTGCTGCTCCGAAAGTTGTTTCCCGCCCAGGCCATTCAGAACCATCACGGAGCTTTTGATGCCCGCTTCGCGCATCTTGAGCAGCGCACTGCGAGTCGACTCCGCCGTTTCGCCCTTGTTGACCCGCGCCAGAACCTCGTCGTCTCCCGATTCCATCCCCACATAGAGCATCTGCAGACCAGCGGCTTTCAGCGCCGTCATGTCCTCCACCGACTTCTTCGCCAGGTTGCGCGGCAGACAATAGCTGGTCACCCGCTCCAGCGCCGGAAAACGATCGTAGAGCGTTTCCAGCACCCAGAGCAGACGCCGGGTGGGCAGCACCATGGCGTCGCCATCCGCCAGGAATACCCGGCGCACCTGACCGTCGAAGGCGGAGGCTGCCCGCTCGATGTCGGCCAGCACCTCGTCGTCCTTGCGCGCCCGGAACTTCTTCTGGGGCTGGGTGTACATCTCGCAGAAACTGCACTTGTTCCAGGAACAGCCGTTGGTCAGCGGCAGTATCAGGGAACGCGCCTCACTCGGCGGCCGGAATACCGGCTCAATATAGTCGATGGGAAATGACCACATAGGTCTTCAAAACTCCGTCTCGTATCCGCTGTATGGTAGTGTCGGTACACAGGGCCTGGCCCGGATTCAATCAGACGCCGACTCCAAAAAGGATATCCAATCTTATCATGGACCTGGATAACGAATTTAAACTCGATCCTCAGATCAGTTATCTCAATCACGCGGCCGTGGCGCCCTGGCCAACTCGCGCTGCTGACGCCGTCGCCCGATTTGCCCGCGAGAATGCCGAACGGGGTGCGCAGCACTATCCCCGCTGGATGGACGTCGAAAGCCAGTTGCGAACGAACCTCGCCCAACTATTGAATGCACCTTCGGCGGACGATATCGCACTGGTCAAAAACACCTCCGAGGCGCTGTCATTCGTGGCCTACGGGCTGAGCTGGTCGCCGGGCGATGAGATCATTATCTCCGACCAGGAATTCCCATCCAACAGCATTGTGTGGGAATCCCTCGCCGACCAAGGCGTTACGGTCCGCAAAGTCAGTCTCGACGGAGACGATTGCGAGGCGGATATCATCGCCGCCTTCACAGAGAACACGCGCCTGCTGGCCATCAGCTCCGTGCAGTACGGAACCGGCCTGCGTGTAGATCTCGAAAGACTCGGCAAAGCGTGCAAAGAAGCGGACATCCTGTTTTGCGTCGATGCGATTCAGAGCCTCGGCGCCCTGCCCATGGACGTCCAACGGGCACAGATCGACTTCACCATGGCCGACGGACACAAGTGGTTGCTGGGCCCCGAAGGCCTGGGCGTCTTCTATGTACGTGCGGGGTTGCGGGATCAGCTCAAGCTGAACGAGTACGGCTGGCACATGGTGGATAAACGCGGGGATTTTGATCAGCACAGCTGGCGCGTCGCGCCGTCAGCGGTCAGATTCGAGTGTGGCAGCCCCAACAGCGTGGCCGCTCACGCCCTGGAAGCCAGCACCGGCCTGCTCCTGGAGCACGGCATGGATAACGTCCGGGATCACCTGTTTGCCAAAGTGGATTATCTGGCGGATGCCCTGCGAAACGTGCCCGGCGTCGCTATCCTGAGTGCGCTGGATGAACGCCGACGTTCAGGCATCCTGACTTTCCGGGTTGAAGGGCAACATTCCCAGGAGCTTTACAAGGCCCTGATGGCTGAGCAAGTGGTCTGCGCCAACCGGGGCGGCGGCGTTCGCTTCTCGCCGCACTTCTACACCACTGAACGCGCGATGGATCAGGCGGTGAATCGCTTGCGAAAGCTGATCGGCGCTTAGTGACCCATCGGGTTAGGTCGTTAACCCGATGAGACACTAAAATCAGGCCAGGAACTGAGCCTTCAGATCGCCACAACCGGGTCCGACGATAGGCAGGTCAAGCACCACCGCCTGGCTGGTCATGAAGGGAATGCCACGGCGGTGGCCGTCCACCAGCAAGGTGGCCAGTGACCCCACCAGCGGCATGTGCGAGACGATCATCAGTGTCTGCGGGAGATTATCTTCGGTGAGCAGCACATCCAGGCACTCACCGGGATCATTGTCCGGCGTCAGGAAGGGCCGCTCGATGATCGGCAAATTCATTACCTCGCCAACAATCGATGCCGTCTGCTGGGCCCGGGTCAGCGTCGAACACCAGATCAGCTCCGGCCGCCAGCGGGACGAGGCAATCTCGCTGGCCACCCGGCCACTGGCAAAGCGCCCGGCTTCGGTCAACTCCCGCATCTGGTCGATACTGTGCCAGCCGGCCTCGCCGTGGCGCATGATGATCAGTTTCACAACCGCCCTTTCCGCTTCAGGATGACAGGGTGCGCGGGAGAATGAACTCCACGTCTGAATTCTGCACCGCCGTCATCAGTCCGTTGATCACGTCGTATATGGTGGCGTCACTGTAGAGGATCTTGTGCAGCCCGCCGACCAGCGGCATGGGCACGCCCATGTCCTCCGCCTTGTCCTTGACCAGCTGCAGCGTGCGGATCCCTTCCGCCACCTGCCCCAGCTCGGCTACGGCGTCGTCCAGTTCCTGACCTTGACCCACCGCATAACCGATCCGGAAATTACGGCTCTTGGATGAGGTACAGGTGACGATCAGATCGCCTACGCCGGCCAGCCCCATAAACGTCATGGGGTTCGCCCCCAGGCTGACGGCGAACCGGCTCATCTCCGCCAGACTGCGGGTAATCAGCATGGCCCGGGCATTTTCGCCCAGCGACAGCGCTGAGGCCATGCCCGCCACAATCGCATAGATATTTTTCAGGGCCCCGGCCAGCTCTACACCGTACACGTCCACGTTGGCGTAGACCCGGAAATAATCGCACCCCAGCAATTCCTGGACACGATTGCGGACGTCAGGATCCTTGGCGGCGATAACGGTCGCTGTCAGGTCTCGCCCGGCGATCTCCTGCGCCAGATTGGGGCCACTCAGCACGCCGATTCGGGTGCGTGGAATTTCTTCCTGAAGGATTTCGCTCATCAGGCGGAACCCTTCCTTCTCGATGCCCTTGGTCAGGCTGACCACCACCTGCCCGTCTTCAAATTCCGTGGCATGCTCGCGGATCACCGTGCGGAAAGCTTTGCTGGGAATCGCGACGAAAATGGCCTCGGCCTCATGCACCGCTTCGCGGAAATCGGTGGTGGCCCGGATATCACCGCTCAGGACCACATCCGGCATATACCGGCGGTTGGTGCCAGCGGTCTTCACTTCTTCGACCTGGGCCTCGCTGCGCATCCAGAAGCGGACGGTGTGGCCATTTTCCGCCAGCACCTTGGCCATCGCCGTTCCAAAGCTGCCACCGCCGAGTACGGCAACCTGCCGGCCGGTTGGAGCGGATGGACGGGCGGATGTCGCTGTTTTGTTGTCAGACATGAAAATACCGTGGTGTATGAATCAGGGATGCGGGGCAGCGGGCGACGGCGTTCGGGCGAAGCGGATCAGCATGGCAAAGCGGAAGAAGGCGATTCCCCGATCAGGGTTCTTCGCACTCCAGCGCCCTTACCAGGTTCTTGAACTCTTCGCGGTTGCGGCTGTTCATGCCCATCAGGACCCGGTGTGCATCCAGTACCTTGTCACGGACCTGCTGTTCGCTGGCCCGGAGCACGGGAATCTCTTCCAGTTCTTCAATCCGGGAGGCTGGTTCGCGCACGATGATGAAAATCTTGTCGAACCCCATGGACGTAATGATGCGGGTCACATCGGGATTGGTGGAGATCAGTGTCGGCAGGAAATGACTGCGCTTCTCGGCAGCCATGGCGATCTTCGCCAACAGCCCCAGCGTGGTGCTGTCGATAATCTCGGTTTCGGAGAGATCAATGACAACCGTGCGGAATTCAGGGTTGTTCGTGATGGACTCAACCAGATTGTCCAGCGTTGAACACAGGTTCAGCCGGATTTCGCCGATAAACTTCAGGAGATAAATCCCTTGTTGCTCAGCTTGCAGTATCTTGTAGCTAGACATCTTAGTTCGCCACTACGTCCGTCACTGTCACAATAGCGATATCGTCCGGCAATTCTGTGATTGCATCGAGGTTCAGGGCATCACTCAAGGATGCGATAGTGTGACGACCTCCGGAAACGACTTCAAGTAGTTGTCGCTCCTTTTCATCGAGGCTTCGGGCCTTGATGACTTCCAGGATTCCGTCGGAAAACAGGATCAGGCGGAATCCTTCCTCCAGCGGCATTTCGTAGACGTCCCATGTGGGACTTTCAAACAGCCCGACCGGCAGGCCGTTACCTTCCAGAAAATGCCACTCGCCTTGGGCGTTACCCACCATCGGCATCGGGAAATGCGCCCCGACGGCATAAGCCAGCTTGCGCTCCTGATGATAGATAATGCCGGCAAACACCGTCAGGTGCTTGCCAAGCCCGGTGTCCAGCAGTTCCGAGTTGATCCGCTGCAGGAACCGGTCGGGGTACAGGATATCATCGCTGGAGCCCCTTCTTACATTACGTTGCAACCGGTTCGTCAGATTCTTCAGTAATACGGTCACAAAGGCCGAACTGGCACCATGACCGGAGACGTCGGCAATGTAGACCAGCGTCCGGTTCTCATCCAACGGGAAATAATCGAGAAAATCGCCACTCAGATAGAGGGACGGCTTGATCATATGATCAATAGACACCGCCGTTGACTCAAAGTGCCGATCCGGCAGCATCTTGAGCTGGACCTTGCGCCCGGCCCGCTGGTCGGCGCGCAACTCGGAAATCCCGGCCCGCAAATCACGGTTGGCGGCCTCCAGCTCCTGCCGGTAAACCTGGTTCAGCCTCGACACCCGCACCCGGTCGAACATCTTGGCCAGCACGTCGTCCAGTAGATCCTTGTCGTGGTAGGGTTTGATCACAAAGTCGGCGGCACCGGCCCGCAGGGCGGACACCACTTCCTCGGCGCTTTCCGAGGCGTGGCAGGCAATGATGGGCACAAACGCGTCCTCATCGTCCATGCGGTCCACCAGCTTGCGGATCAAGTCGGCGGAGACGTCGGCGAAGATCGCATCCGGCATCTTGTCTTCGAAGGCGGCTTCGGCCTTGCCGATGCTGGCGTACGTACTGACATAAAAGCCCCGGGATTCCAGGAAGCGGTCCAATTCCTTTGCCGCCGCGGGGTCCGGATCAACAATCAGAATGCGCTCAGTGCGCGATCCCATTTAAACTTCCTCCGAGAACACCCGCTGTATCAACGGGATATCACATGGCCATTTCAGGGGCTTGCCTTATCCGCTATTCTGGCACGGCGGCGACATATAACAAGCCTGAGGAGGCCTTTCCCGCATGCCACGAGCGATAGATGACCTGCTGGGCGCCTACGACAAGCTCATCATGGACCCGGTCCACGGCGGTATCCCGTTGTATCGCCACGAGATTCAGGTGATCGACCACCCGCTGTACCAGCGTCTGCGCAATATCTGCCAGAACGACATCCTGAGCCTCGTTTTTCCGGGCGCGACCCATTCACGGTTTCTCCACAGCATTGGCGTGATGCACGTGGGCACGCGCATGTTCCGCTCGATGATCAACGCCTACCTGCGGGAACAGCAGCTCAGTCGGGACGTCGACCTGACGCTGACGCAGCTCGAAGCCATCGACTACCTGTCCAAGATCATCCGCCTCGCCTGCCTGTTGCACGACAGCGGGCATTCCAGTTTTTCACACCAGTTCACCCAGGCGCGCCGGATCAAGGAACTGATGAGTCGCCCGAGCCGCTTCCGGGATCTCTGGGCCGGCATCGACATCAGTGACATCTACGATGAGCCGCCGGAAGAACTGGAGCACGAGCATTATTCCGTGCGGGTCGCCTACGACGTGCTCGAAAACACCGACCTGGAGCCTGCCGGACTGCATCGTAACGATGTGCTTGGAATTATGGAAACGACCCGCGTCACACCCTCCGAGGTTTTCTGCCGGCATGCGGAAACCTTCTGGTCGTTTATCGCCGGTCCGGACGCCCACGCCGGCGTGCTGCAGGATACCTCCACGCCACGCCTGGTCATGGACCTGTTGTCTTCGATCGTATCCGGCGAGATTGATGCGGATCGGGCCGACTACATGCTGCGGGATGGTTTCCACTCGTCCGTCACCATTGGCGGATTTAATCTGGATCACCTGCTGAGCAACCTGCGTTTTGGCTGGAACGTGGAGGAGCCGTGGCTGGGTCTGGCCATCACGCACAAGGGGCTGGGCGCATTGGAGGACTTTGTCTACAGCCGTTACCAGATGTACCGCAAGGTCTACGCCCACAAGACAGCCCTGGGCTTTGACTGGTTGCTGCGTGAGGCCATCAACGAGGTGCTGGAGGATCCGGAGACCTTCGACTGGGTCGATGTCTGCCTGAGCCGCATGGACTATTTTGCCGAACTGACGGACAACTTCTTCTGGGAAGCTTTCCGGCGCAAGGCGCGCCAGACGCCAAACAGCTACTCCAAGTGCATCGTGGACCGGATCAAGCTCGACCACCTCGACACCCGGGAGAACCTCACCCCCGAGCAACAACAGGCCCATATTGAAGAACTGGCCGGCATGCTCGGTACGTCACCGTCCGAGGTGGTCACCTGCACCATGCGGGCCCGCTTCTCCAACATTCAGGACAATTTCAACGGCATCAAGGTGCTGATGCGCGAACCGGTCACCCGCCGGCGTCATCTCAAGCGGATTACCGACGTCAGCGCCTTCTTCTCCAAATTCGGGGACGGCACCATCACCCACTTCTACCGTCGTCCGGAGCGGCTTCGCGCGCGGTAAGGATCGCCTCGGCCAGGGCCCGCCCACTCTGGAAGGCTCCTTCGACGCGACCGCCGGCCAGCCAGTCGCCACACAGGCCAATGCGTTGTTGCGGATACCACAGATGGCCAGGGTGCTCACCCGATTCCCGGGTTTTCGCATAGAGCCAGCGATGGGTCATGACCGTTTCCGGGAGCGATGACGGGTTCGTGCAGGTGCCGAAAGCCGCCAGCAGTTGGCGGGCCACCCAGTCCGCCTCGGCCTCCTGATGCGCTTCCGACCAGTCCGCCCGTGCGTGCAGAACCCACCAGCTGCCGTCGCTCTCCCGGCCAGGCTTGCTGCTGTTATTGGCCGCCCACTGGAGCACAGGGTGACGACAACTGAAGCCGTCGGTTCCCGGGCACGGATTCTCACGAAACTTGGCCATGACGGTCCAACAGGCATCCAGAGGAAAGTCCGTCAGCTCGTGCGCCGAGGTGTCCAGACCGGTATCGGATGCCAACAAGAGGTCCCGGGCCTGTACCGGAGGCGCCGTGATCAGCACGGCATCGAAATCACCCTGCACTGCACCGTTGGTATCAATCAGCGCCCAGCCCCCGGTAGCCCGCTCGATGCGTGCAATGCGAGTCTCGTAAACCACCGACAAGTCCGTGGCCAGAGCCCGGAAAATGGCAGTCATTCGAGGAACGCCCACGTATCGCGGGCCCGCGACAAAATCGGTCCAACGCCCGTCTTCCTGCTGGAAGCGGAGCTGACCGCGCCATTCTTCAAACGTGTCGTTACCGGCCCTGGATTCCAGAAACCGGCGAAACGCCGGATCGCGGATCGTGAAGTACTGCGCGCCGATATCGACCGCGCCATCCGGGACCCGCTTTGCGGCCAGGCGACCGCCCGGTCCCCGACTCTTCTCAAACAGCGTAACGGAAAGCCCGGCCTCTTCCAGAAAAATCGCCGCGGTTAGCCCACTCAGCCCTGAACCAACGATCGCAACGGTCCGTATGACATCTCTGACGGGTGAATCATTATCTATTTGCAAGGCAGTGCATCCAAAGTGTTGGTTTTAAACGTATAGTCACCGTCGTCGGGTTCCGGGCACGTTCCGGGCCCGGATATTCGAGTTATCCAGACCGTGCAATGGGAAGGCATTCACTTTCATGACCCGAGTACAGCATTGGCGCTACAGCATTCAAAGATGGTTCGACTCCGAAGCGCATTCAGATCAGCTTGACCGGCAGTCCCGCTCTTTCAACTGGGTTCGGGTAATGCCCTTCCTCGCGCTGCATCTGGCCTGTTTCGGTGCCCTTTTTACCGGCTTCAGTACGTTCGCGGTGGGGTTTGCCATCGCCTTCTTCGCCCTGAGAATGTTTGCCATCACCGGCTTCTACCACCGCTATTTCTCACACAAGACGTTCAAGACCAGCCGGGGCTGGCAGTTTGTCTTTGCGCTGGTCGGGGCCAGCGCCGCCCAGCGGGGGCCGCTCTGGTGGGCCGCCCACCATCGACACCACCATCAGCATTCCGACGCGCCGGAAGACCTTCACTCGCCGCAACACGGCGGTTTCTGGTGGTCCCATATTGGCTGGTTCACCTGCGACGCCGGCTTCGCGATGGACGACAAACGGGTCCGCGACTGGCTTAAATTCCCGGAGCTGCGGTTCATCAACCGATTCGACGCCCTGATGCCCGCCGTATGCATTGCCCTGATCTACCTGCTGGGCGAAGCCCTCGCTCGCTGGGCGCCGAGCCTAGGTACCAACGGGTTGCAACTGGTGGTCTGGGGCTTCTTTATCTCGACCGTGGCCCTGTTCCACGCGACGGTGTCGATCAACTCCCTGGCCCACGTCTGGGGTCGGCGGCGGTTCGAAACCACGGACGACAGCCGCAACAATGTGTGGCTGGCCCTGCTGACCCTGGGCGAAGGCTGGCACAACAATCACCACCGCTGGCCCCTCTCCGCCCGGCAGGGTTTCCGGTGGTACGAGATTGACGTGACCTACTACCTGCTGTGCCTGATGGAAAAGCTGGGCATCATCTACGACCTCAACCGTTTGCCCGACCATATCCGTCAGGAAGCCATCGAGATTGACCGCCAACACCGGAGGGATGTTGCATGACTATCATGCCGGAAACCTGTCTGGATCGCTTCCAGCGGCTTTTCAACCAGATGTCTTCGGACCAGTTAGGGGCGCTGGAGTCCGTTTACAGCCCGGACGTCCGGTTTACGGATCCGTTTGTCACCGTCGAAGGTCTGGACGCGCTGACGGAATATTTCTCCAGCGCCTACACCAATGTCATCAGCTGCAGCTTTCGCTTTGACGATGTGATCGGCGCGGACCCCGCCATCTGCCTGCCCTGGACCATGACACTGCAGCATCGCCGTATTCGCCGGGGTGCGCCGATCCAGGTCGATGGCATCAGCCATCTGCAGCTCGCCGATGATCTCATCATCGCCCACCGCGACTATTTCGACGCGGGCCAACTCCTGTACGAGCATCTGCCGGTGCTGGGCTCGGCGGTGCGCCTGATCCGGAAATACGCGGCATGAGTCAGTCAACCCTGGACCGACCGATCACGGTCTGGCTGACCGGCGCATCGTCCGGCATCGGCGAGGCACTGGCACAGGCAATGCTGGCGCAGGGGCATCACGTGATCGCAACCGGGCGGCGACGCGAACCTTTGGAAACGCTGGCCGCGGCCTACCCTGACCGGGTCACGGTGGCTCCCGCCGACACGACCGATCGGGGGGCCCTCAACGGCCTGACTGCAACATTCGCCGAGCAGGCGCCGCTGCAGATGGCGGTTCTCAACGCCGGCACCTGTGAGTATCTGGACATCAAGCACTTCGACGCCGACGTGATCGAGCATAACCTGCACACCAACGTTACCGGGACCGCCCGGAGTGTGGAAGCAGTCCTGCCGGCCCTGAGGGAAGCCCGCCGCCAGGGCCTGCCGGCGGAACTGGTGATTGTGGGCTCCTCGGCCTGGTGGTTCCCATTTGGACGCGCCGAAGGGTATGGCGCCTCCAAGGCCGCCCTGGCCTATCTGGCCCATTCGTTGCGGGCCGATCTTGCCGCCGAGGGCATCCGGGTCACACTGGTCTCGCCCGGCTTTGTGAAAACACCGCTGACCGATCGCAACGACTTCCCCATGCCCTGCCTGATCGAAGCCACCGAGGCCGCCGACCGTATCGCGAAGGGGCTGCAACGCGGGGCTTCCGAAATCCATTTTCCCCGGCGTTTTACCCTGACGCTGAAACTGCTGGGCGCGTTACCACAGAGCTGGGTCGACAGGCTGGCCGCCAGAATGACCCGATCATCCAAGGAACACCCTGAATGACAGACCGACAGAAAATAGCCGTCGTCGGCGGAGGCGTTGCCGGCCTGACCAGTGCCTGGCTGCTGGCCGATCATCACGATGTGACCCTGTTCGAGGCCGCCCATTACGCCGGCGGCCATACCAACACCCGGCCGGTTGAGCTGGGCGGACGTTCCTGGCCGGTCAACACCGG
The DNA here is from genome assembly GCF_003789045.1 of Marinobacter sp. R17. Taxonomy (NCBI): domain Bacteria; kingdom Pseudomonadati; phylum Pseudomonadota; class Gammaproteobacteria; order Pseudomonadales; family Marinobacteraceae; genus Marinobacter; species Marinobacter sp. R17. Next base: position 81,290 of record NZ_RHGZ01000012.1, read on the forward strand.
CTTTATCGTGTTCAACGACTGGACCTACCCGAACTTCATCAAGCTGATGGAGCGGCTCGGCGTGGCCTGGGAAGAAAGTGACATGAGTTTCAGCGTGGCCTGCGAGCGCACCGGGCTGGAATACAACGGCACCAGCCTCAACACACTGTTCGCACAACGGCGGAACCTGCTCAACCCGCCGTTTCTGAACATGATCCGGAAGATTTTGCGGTTCAACAAACAGACCCGCGCCGAGTTGGCCTCCGGCGGGATCAATGACGATGAAACGCTGGGCGAATACCTGAACCGCAACGGCTATTCCCGGTATTTCCGCAACTTCTACATCGTACCCATGGGCGCCGCGATCTGGTCGGCACCGGAGATTGTGCTGGAGCAGTTCCCGGTGCGCTTTTTCCTGCAGTTCTTCAATAACCACGGCATGCTGTCGGTCGACGATCGCCCCACCTGGCGCGTGATTTCAGGCGGCTCGGCGAGTTACGTGGACCGTATGATGGAAAAACTCGGCCCACTCACCCGGCTTAACAGTCCCGTTTCAGCCATCCGTCGGTTCGATGATCGCGTGGAGGTGACGGTCAATGGCCACACCGAATCCTATGACCAGGTGATCCTGGGCTGTCACAGCGACCAGGCACTGGCGATGCTGGCCGACCCCACCGATGCGGAAACCAAGATCCTGGGCGCCATCGAATACCAGGACAACGACGTCGTCTTGCACACCGACGACCGTCTTCTGCCCCGCAGCCGACGGGCCTGGGCCGCCTGGAACTATACGATTCCGGAGCACCCGACCGAACCGGTCTCGGTCACCTACGACATGAACATCCTGCAGAATTTCGACGAGGCACCGGAAACCTTCTGCGTCACGCTGAACCGGTCCGATGCCATCGATCCGGATCGCATCATCGAGCGCTACAAATATGCCCATCCAGTGTTCACCATGGATGCGGTCAATGCCCAACAGCGTTACGACGAGATTGGAGGCCACAACCGCACCCATTTCTGCGGCGCCTACTGGCTCAACGGTTTCCATGAAGACGGCGTGCGCAGCGCCCTGCGGGTGACGGACGCCTTCGGGGTGGGGTTATAACGATGACCGACGGACCGCTCCACAGTGCCTGGCTGGCCGGGCGCATTCGCCACCGTCGGATGCAGCCCGTCAATCACCAGTTCCAGTACCGCACCGGGCTGTTGGCGCTGGACCTGGACGACTGGCCCCGCATTGGTGAGATCAGCCGTCTGCTCTCCGTCGGTCGTTTCAACTGGTTGTCCTTGCATCGCAGCGATTACCTGGCCCCGGAGCAACCGGACCTGAAGCAGGCCGTGCAGGATCAGGTGGAGGCCGCCACGAGCTGGCGACCTGACGGGCGGATCGAACTGGTGACCCACCCCCGCTATCTCGGCTACATCTTCAACCCCGTCAGCTTCTACTGCTGCTATGCGGCAGACGCCCGGCCGGAAAACGGCGATCTGCCCCGTGTGGTGGCCGCGCAGATCACCAACACCCCGTGGCACGAGCGGCATGTCTATTGCCTTGAAGGCGCGCCGCTGCAAGTCAGCCGGGCGGGATGGCACACCCAGCAATACCGTTTTCAAAAACGCTTCCACGTGTCGCCGTATAACCCGATGGACCAGGAGTACCAGTGGGTTTTCAGCGCCCGCGGCCCCGAGTTGCGCATCCACATGAACGTCCGCCGCGACGGCGCCAAGGTTTTTGATGCGACGCTGGAAGTCCAACGCACCCCGGTCACTCGTAAAACGGTACAGAGTCACATCCGCCGCTTCCCGGTGGAAACGCTCAAAGTGGCCGCCGGTATCTACTGGCACGCCCTGAAACTGAAGTTGAAGGGGGCCGTTTTCCAGACCCACCCCGACAAACTCGACCGCCAGGACCCGGCCTACCGGCTGGGCCACGCCGATCACGGCGAACGGGTTGATAACGCCGTACCCGGAACAGGAAAGGTAAGCTCATGGAGAACCTGAACAGCACCGCAACCGAGGCCCGCCGCGCCTCGCTGACCAGCGACTGGGCCCGCCGACTTGTCCTCAAGCAACTGCAGCAACTCGAAGCTGGCGTCTTGACGGTCAAGGAAGCGGGCCGGGCCGATACCCTCTGCGGGGATGGAGACACCCGGTTCCCGCCCGCAGAGATCCGCATCCATGAGGCTTCCGCCTGGCGCGACATCCTGACCGGCGGCGGCATCGGGGCGGCGGAGGCCTACGTGGCCGGCGATTGGACGTCACCGGACCTGACCGCCCTGCTGCGGTTCTTTACCCGCAACATTGATCGCATGAACGCGTTCGAAGACCGCTTCAGCTGGATCACGAAACCGGCACTCAAGGGGTTGCACTGGCTCAATCGCAACAGCCGGGAAGGCTCCCGCAAGAACATCGAGGCCCATTACGATCTCGGTAACGCGCTGTTCGAAATCTTCCTTGATCCGACGATGATGTACTCGTCTGCCGTCTATCCCGACGAGGCCACCAACCTCGACGAAGCGGCGGTGTTCAAGCTGGACCTGATCTGCCGCAAGCTGAACCTGGGAGCAGACGACCGGGTCATCGAGATCGGCACGGGCTGGGGCGGCTTTGCCCTTCACGCCGCCCGCCACTATGGCTGCCACGTCACCACAACGACCATTTCCCGGGAACAGCACGATCTCGCGCAGGAACGAATTCGGAAGGAAGGCCTGGAAGACCGCATTACCTTGCTGTTCGACGACTACCGGGACCTTACCGGCCAGTACGACAAGCTCGTCTCCATCGAGATGATCGAAGCGGTTGGTCCCCAGTATCTGGAAAGCTATTTCAGCCAGATCAGCCACCTGCTCAAACCGGACGGGCTGGCCCTGATCCAGGCGATCAACATGCCGGAACAACGTTACGACCGGGCGCTTCGCAATGTGGACTTTATCCAGCGCTATATCTTCCCGGGCAGCTTTATCCCGTCGTTCGGCGCCATCCTGGAGGCCGTCCGTCACCAGACCGATCTGGTGATGGTCCAGAGTGACGACTTCGGCTTTCATTACGCGCGCACCCTGCAGGACTGGCGCCAGCGTTTTATGGACGCCCGTCGCCGGATTCGGGAACTCGGCTACGACGAAGCTTTCATCCGGCTCTGGGACTTCTACTTCAGCTACTGCGAAGCCGGTTTCTCGGAGCGGGCCATCGGGGTCTCCCAGATCCTGTTTGCCAAACCCGGCAACAAGCTGGACCCGCGGCTGACGCCATGATTGACCGGGGGCTGCTCCGCAACGGCCTGAACTTTGTGATGTTCCAGGCCGGCTGGCTGATTTGTGTGGCCTACCCGGGGCCGATCGCTGTGGTTGCGGCGGCGCTGGTGCTGGCGGTTCACCTGGGTGTCGTCAGCAGGTCGCCGTTGAGAGAAGCCCGCTTTATCCTGATCGGCACCCTGCTGGGCGTCCTGCTCGATGGTTTATGGTTTCGAGTCGGCGTACTCGTCAGTCCCGACGGCCAGCCGCTTTGGGTTCCTCTCTGGCTGGTGGCGTTGTGGGTACTGTTCATGACGACCCTGTGCCACTCGCTGGCCTGGCTCGGCGAGCACCGTGGTCTGATGGTGGCGCTGCCCCCCCTGGCAGGCCCTTTCGCTTACTGGAGCGCAACGCAACTGGGTGCCGTTACCCTGCCGAACCCGCTCGTCGGCCTGATCGCCATCGGGTTGGGCTGGCTGGTCCTGTTTCCGCTCCTGATGTTCATTCGACAGCACACCGTCCGGGAGGATGCACTGGCATGAGATATATGGCTTCTCTGCTTCTGCTGCTGACACCGCTCCTGTGTCTGGGCGCGGATAAACCGGCAGAATATCAATTCACCGGAACCGCCTACGGCGACGACGATGCACCGCTCTATGAGGAGCATCACGACGTCAACGGCGTTTGCCGGGACCAGCACTTCGTGCCCCAGTCGCACACCGTCGACTACGTGGCGCTGGACGAGTCGCTGGGCCGGCTCAACCACTCCTTCGCCCGCAAACAGATCGACTACACGAACAGCCCCTGGCGACCGACCGTGGACTTTTCCCAGCCCACCTTCGATGAGCGCCTGATGATCCGCAACGTGGATGATCGGGAAGCCCGGTTGCGCTGGCAGACACCCGCCGGCGACAAAAAGACGTTCGTGGTCCCGCTTGAGAAGGACACGGTCATCGATGCCGGTTTCGTGCACTTTATCCGTGACCATTGGAGCGCCCTGAAACAGGGGCAGTCCATTGAATTCAGCTTTCTTGCGCCCACCCGGGGTGAAACCTACGGTTTCGTGGCCGAGCCGACCACCCAAGATGAGCTCGATGCCGACCTGGTGATCAATATGCGACCGACCGGCGTCTTGCTGCGCTGGGTGGTCGACCCGATTATTCTGGGCTTCGACAAACAGGGCCGCCTCACCGACTACCTGGGGCTGGGCAACATTCGCAAGAACGAAGACCGCAACTACAACGTGCGTTTGCGCTACGACAAGACGCCCATCCCCTGTCCGCTCCTGCCCCGGGAGAATTGATCCGCGCGGCGTCACAGGTCGGACAGTTCGACCCTTTGTCCTGCCGAACGCTGTGGTAGACTCGCGTCATTGCCTATCCACCCGCCGAACAGGACAGATAATCAGCCGATGATCGTCGTCTCTTTCAACGTCAACAGTATTCGTACCCGCCTGCATCAGCTCCAGGCCGTTATCGACGCCTATAACCCCGATATCATCGGTCTCCAGGAAACCAAGGTGACCGACGAGGAGTTCCCGGCTGACGATATTCGGGCCATGGGCTATGACGTGTTTTTCCACGGCCAGAAGACCCATTACGGCGTTGCGCTGCTGACGCGGCACGAGCCCGAGTGTGTCCAGAAGGGCTATCCCTGGGACGAAGAGGACGCGCAGCGTCGCCTGATTGCCGGTCGCTTCAACATCGGCGGCCAGAAGCTGACGGTCATTAACGGCTACTTCCCGCAGGGTGAAAGCCGGGATCATCCGGTTAAATTCCCGGCCAAGGAAAAGTTCTACGCCGACCTCAACCGCTACCTGGCCGACATCGCCAAGCCGGACGATCCGGTGATTGTGATGGGCGACATGAACATCTCGCCCCGGGACGAGGACATCGGCATCGGCGCCGATAACGCCAAGCGCTGGTTACGCACTGGCAAATGCAGTTTCCTGCCGGAAGAGCGCGAGTGGATGAGCACGCTGGAAAGCTGGGGCCTGACCGATGTTTTCCGCCACCTGCATCCGGACGAAGCCGATACCTTCAGCTGGTTCGACTATCGCAGCAAGGGGTTCGAGCGTGACCCGCGCCGCGGCCTGCGCATCGACCTGATCATGGCCAGCAAAGGGCTGCTGCCCAAGGCCCGGGCATCCGGCGTTTCCTATGACATCCGTGGCATGGAGCGTCCCTCGGATCACTGCCCGATCTGGGCCGAATTCGACCTCTGATTGGCCAGCCGGGCCAGGGAACAGCCATGAAGGTCAAGACCCGCGACAGGATTCTGGACACCAGCCTGACTCTGTTTAACGTGGTGGGCGAGCCCAACGTGACCACCCTGCTGATCTCCGATGAAATGGAGATCAGCCCCGGCAATCTGTACTACCACTTCAAGAGCAAAGGCGACATTGTCGGCGAACTGTTCGGCCGCTACGAAGCCGAGTTGCTGGATCTGTTGGAAGTGCCATCGGATGTGGATATCAGTCTGGAGCAGCTGGGCATCTTTCTGCATCTGACGTTCGAGGCCATCGCCCGTTACCGCTTCCTGTACCAGGACCTGGTCAACGTACTGTCTCGCTATGACGCCCTGCAAAAACGTTTCCGGGCGATCCTCAAACTCAAGCGCCGCGCCTTCCTGACGCTGTGCGGCAGCCTGCGACAGCAGGACGTCATGACGATCGACGATCACGAACTGGACGCCTTGTGTGAGCAGCTGACGCTCACCCTGAGTTACTGGGTCAGCTTCGAGCTGCTGTCACACCTGAACAACAAGGACAATGTGGATCTGGGACGCGGCGTCTTCCAGATGATCAACCTGATCACCCCCTATCTGACCGAAGACACCGCCGAGCAAGCGCGCCTGATGGCGGAGGACTACCTTTAGTTGCCACCAGGCTGACGTAAACGCTATGACAAGAGAGGTTGCCGTGAGCGGCCGTTACTCCTCTTCGCTGTTCATCTTGCGCGCCTTGTCCTTGCGCACGGCCTTGAGCTCCGCTTCCAGCGCTGAAATGCGGGCTTCCAACGCTTCAATCTCTTCCCGGCGATGAATGCCCAGGCGGCGCAGGGCCCCGGAGACTCGCTGGTCGAACAGGCCTTCAAGACGATCCCAGGTGCCGCTTGCGCGCTCTTTCACGCCCTCGACATGACCTTCCACATTACGCACGTGGCGCTCAACGACGCCCCGCGTCTTGTTTTCCAGCTCTTCACCTTCGTGGACGAGACGATCAAAAAAGCGGCCGGCGTCTTCCTCCGCCTTGGTGTAGGCGCCCAGACCCGCCAGCCAGATCTGGCGAGCCGACCCCTTGATACGATCCGCCAACTGGGCATCACGTTCCTGATCGTTGTCGTTGCCCTTCTCTTGGTCGTTGTCACTGCTCATAGATACCTGCTCCAACAGCGGGCCGGTTTGTGAAAATCATCGGGACAATACCCTTCCCGCACCCTATATATTGAGCTCATTGTATTACATCCACCGGTCAGAATCAGGCCCCGTAATCCGGTAAATCAGCGGAATTAAAAGACCCTCCCCAGAACCCTTCCCCAATGAGACGATCCTCTGGAAAGCCGCGCCAGCAAAGGTCTTCCGGGACGCTATAAGAGTTATTTCGTTAGAAGAAAATAGTTTCAACTGAAGCGTTCAAAAACTTGAGATGTTCAAAATATAAACAATACTGAATGGACCGGTATCCCTGCTGATGCCGGTTTGTCTGGAAGTCTTTCATGGATACTACTCGCACGCCTCTGCCCGGCCTCCCGTGCCGGGCTTTTTTATGCCCGGGATCTGCCTTTTTCAATTCACCGTTGCCAAGTCAATCTATCATTATATAATATATTTAAATGTTATTTAATTCCGAACCAATGATACCGGAGATTTCAGGGTCATGAGTGAGCCGGCCATCGACATCCATGAAATGCGGGCTTCTGCCGACCGCGCCAGCCAGTTCCTGCGCAGTATTGCCAATGCCGACCGACTGATGCTGCTGTGCCAGCTCAGCCAGGGTGAGCTGGGCGTCAGCGATCTGGAGGCCGCCACCGGCATTCGCCAGCCTTCCCTGTCCCAGCAGTTGGGCATTTTGCGGCGGGAGGGACTGATTGCGCCCCGCAAGCTGGGCAAGCAGGTGTTCTACCGGATCGACGATCCCAAAGTGTTGGTGATGGTTCAGCAGCTCTATGATCTGTTCTGTACAGAGGAGACCGTGTGATGACGATCGACTGGACACACTTCACACCGATGACCGCCCTCACAGGCGGTATAATGATCGGCCTCGCGGCCGTTATACTCATTCTCGTCAACGGGCGCATAGCCGGCATCAGCGGCATATTGGGCGGACTGCTCACCCCCTCAAAAGGTGAGAATACCTGGCGAGTCGCCTTCCTGCTCGGAATGGTGTCGGCACCCCTGATCTGGGTGGTCGTTGCAGCCCTGCCAGCCATCGAAATCGATACCTCGACGCCGCTGCTGGTGATTGCAGGACTGCTGGTAGGTTTCGGCACCCGGATGGGATCCGGCTGCACCAGTGGCCATGGGGTGTGCGGCCTGTCGCGCCTGTCACCTCGCTCGCTGGTGGCCACCGCGCTGTTCATGGCCATGGGCTTTGTCACCGTCTATATCGTGCGCCACGTGCTGGGAGGTGTGTGATGCGAACCCTGTTATTTGCCTTTATTTCGGGATTGATTTTCGGTGTTGGCCTGCTGGTCTCGGGCATGGCGAATCCCGCCAAGGTCTTTGGTTTCCTGGATCTGGCCGGAGTCTGGGACCCCTCGCTGGCGCTGGTCATGGTCGGCGCGATCCTGGTCGGTCTGTTCGGTTTTACCGCAGCCCGTCGGCGCACCACCAGTCTGCTGGGACACCCCATGCGACTGCCGGACAGCACCGTGATCGACCGCCGGCTGGTGATCGGCGCCCTGTTGTTCGGGGCCGGTTGGGGACTCGCCGGCTTCTGCCCGGGCCCGGCTATCGTGGCTCTGGGTGCCGGCCAGGCCAAGGCGGTTATTTTCGTCGCCGCCATGGTGGCCGGTATGATCCTGTTTCAGGTTTTCCAATCATGGGAGCAGCGTCAGCACACGGCTTTGGGGTCATAAATCGCGGCGTACAGTATCGCCCCGCTCATGTTACTCTCGCGGCATAAAACCGGACGCTGCGCCCGATTACCATTCAACAGGAGACTGCCATGGAATTGCACAAACTCGACGACGATCTGACGGTCGCTCCGCAGATTACGGTGGACGACGTGGCGGAAGCAGCCCGCGCCGGATTCAAGACACTGGTCTCAAATCGACCGGATAAAGAAGGTGACGACCAACCGGCCACGGACGCCATCGCCCAGGCCGCCCGCGAAAACGGCATGGAATGGGTTTACCTGCCGGTGCAATCCGGCAACATCACCGATGACGATGTGGCTCGTTTCGCGCCACTTCTGGAAACGGCCTCCAAGCCCATCCTCGCCTTCTGCCGCACGGGCACCCGCTGCTCAACGCTCTGGGCCCTGTCCCGAGCCCGTCAGGACAACATCGACCAGCTTCTGCAGACCGCCCGATCGGAAGGGTATGACCTTGGCGCGCAGCGTGAGCGGATGCTCCGCATCGCCGCCAAACGCAACGACTGATCGGGATCCGGGCGGTAATGAGAGAACGCCTCTCCGCAGTACTGCCGCCTATGGGCTGGCTGCGCGACTATCACCGCACCACGCTGGTCCAGGATCTGCTGGCCGCGTGCATCATGACCGTGCTGGTGATTCCCCAGTCGTTGGCCTATGCCCTGCTCGCCGGCCTGCCGGCCCAGGCGGGCCTATACGCGAGTCTCCTGCCGGTCATTGGTTACGCCCTGTTTGCCAGCAGCAGCGCCCTGGCGGTTGGCCCGGTGGCGCTGATCGCCTTGATGAGCGCCACCACCGTCGGTGATATCCAGGCCGCGGGTCTGGCCGACTTTGCCACCTGCTCTCTGGTACTGGCCCTGCTCTGCGGTGTCATCCTCTTCGTCATGGGTGTCGCACGCCTCGGGTTCATGGCCAACTTTATCAGCCACCCGGTGATCTCCGGTTTTATCTCCGGTTCGGCACTGATCATCATCCTCAGTCAGGTCGGAACCCTGCTGGGCATTCCCACCGAAGGCAGCACCTTACCCGCGTTACTCCGCTCAATCGGCGAACACGTGGGCCGGTTCAATGATCCGACGGCCATCCTCGGCATCGGCTCCGTCCTGTTCCTGCTGCTGGCCCGCCGATTCAGTCAGCGCCTGTTCTGTGCCATTGGCCTGCCTATCGGCGTGGCATCAACGCTGGCGCGCCTGGCCCCCATGCTGGTGGTGATCGCCACCGCCGCCGTGACGGCCTGGCGGCACCTCGACACCTCCGGCGTCCGCGTGATCGGCAACCTGCCGTCCGGGTTGCCCGGGCTGTCGCTGCCCGCGATTAACCTGCCCCTGGTGGAGGCCCTGGCGGTGCCGGCCATCCTGATCAGCCTGGTGATTTTTGTGGAGTCCACATCCATTGCGCATCGTATCGCCGCCCGCCGGGGTGAGCGGCTGGACGCCAACCAGGAACTGATGGGGCTGGGCGCGGCCAACCTGGCCGCCGCCGTATCGGGCGGGCTTGCCGTGGCCGGCGGCTTCTCCCGTTCGGTCGTTAACATCGAAGCCGGCGCCCGAACCCAGCTGGCCGGGGTATTCAGCGCCATAGGCATTGCCCTGGTCACGGTTTTCTTCACCGATCTGTTCCACTACCTGCCCAAGGCGACACTGGCCGCGATCATCATCGTGGCGGTGACCACGCTGGTCGATTTCAGGGCTATTGCCGACACCTGGCGCTATTCCCGCCAGGACGGCCTGGCCCTGCTGACCACGCTGCTGCTGACGCTCCTGGCGGGCGTCATTCCGGGCATTCTCGCCGGTGTCGCGCTGTCACTGATGCTGTACCTGTATCGGACCAGCCGGCCGCACGTGGCCGTGGTCGGCCGTATCCCGGGCACCGAACACTTTCGCAACCAGCAACGCTACGCCGTGGAAACACACCCGCTGATTGTGATCCTGAGGGTGGATGAAACCCTCTATTTTGCCAACGCCCGCTACCTGGATGACTGCGTCAGCGAACTGGTCAGCCAGCGCCCGGAAGCCACGGATTTCGTGTTGATGTGCACCGGCATCAATACCATCGACGCGTCGGCGCTGGAAACGCTGGAAGCCATCAACACCCGACTGCAAAGCGCCGGCATACAACTGCACCTGTCGGAGGTCAAGGGACCGGTGATGGATCGTCTGCGGCGAACCCGGTTTCTGCAAAACCTGTCCGGCGAGGTGTTCCTCAGCACCTTCGACGCCTGGCGAACACTGAGCGATAGACACCCGCTATCAACGCACGCCATTGACTCGTCCGGCGAAAAAGCTAATCCTTCCGGCGCACACTGACGTATCTGGAACGTCCGCCGCCGGATTGCGTCCAGCAGCTGCCATCCACTTGTGATTGTTGACGGAAACACACCATGCGTTACCAGGGTCCAACCGGATTCAAACATCAGCAACCCCAGAAAACCGGTATTCTGATCACCAACCTGGGCACACCGGACGCGCCGACGGCGCCAGCCCTGCGCCGATACCTGAGGGAGTTCCTGTCGGACCCCCGGGTGGTGGAATTTCCGCGCCTGCTGTGGTGGCTGATTCTCAACGGGGTCATTCTCCGGATTCGCCCAAAGCGGTCAGCAGCAGCCTACAGCAAGGTCTGGACCGCCGAGGGGTCGCCCTTGCTGATTCATACCGCCAACCAGTGCGAGATGCTCAGAGAGCGCCTGCAGGCGCGCTATGGCGACAACGTGGTGGTGGCCTTCGCCATGCGCTATGGCTCGCCGTCCGTTTCTTCGGTTTTGGAGCAGCTGCAACAGGCCGGTGTCCGCCAGCTGCTGGTTCTGCCACTCTACCCCCAGTATTCGGCATCCACTTCGGCGTCCACGTTCGACGCCATCAGCGCGGATTTCAGTCAGCGCCGCTGGCTGCCGGACTTCCGCTTTATCAGCCACTATCCGGACTATCCGCCCTACATCGAGGCGATGGCCCGTCACATCGAGGCCCATCGCGCCCAACACGGCGCTGGCGAGAAGCTGATTCTGTCCTATCACGGCATTCCCAAGCGCTACCTGCTCAACGGCGACCCGTATCACTGCGAGTGCCTGAAAACCTCCCGCTTACTGGCCGAGCGACTGGGACTGGGCGAACACGATTGCATGACGACATTCCAGTCCCGGTTCGGACGCGAGGAATGGCTCAGGCCTTATACGGATGAAACCCTCAAGGCACTGCCCGACCAGGGGATCAAATCCATCGACGTGTTCTGCCCGGGCTTCTCCGCCGACTGCCTGGAAACGATTGAAGAGATCGATGAGGAAAACCGAGGCTATTTCATGGACGCCGGCGGCGAGCGCTTCCAATACATTCCGGCGCTGAATGCCGAGGATGTGCACATCGATGCCCTGGAGCAACTCATTGAAGAAAACCTGAAAGGCTGGACTCTGCGCAGCCCGGGCACCAAAGCCCTGCGGGACCGGGCCCAACGGGCAAAAGCTTTGGGAGCCACCGAATAAACGGCTAGGCATCCACAAGAAACGGAAGCCCGCAGGCTTCCGTTTCCCTCTCAGTGTTGGCCGTTACGACACGGCATCCGGCAGTCGCCCGCGAGTGGCCAACTGCCCGCCGATCTCCCGCGACAGGGCCAACCCATCCACAACAAAGTACTGACTTTCCTGCAAACCGCATTGACGCAGGACAGCCGGCAGCGTCCGAAATTCGATCCGGAAAGCCAGCCGGGGAACAAACCGGTAGGTCTGCCCACGATAGCGCCAGGTGACCAGCGGGGCCAGGTGCTCCTGACCATTGGGATCGGTCTGGCGCTGGCCGACGACATCGTCCCGCCAGCTGATGTGCAGGTCGGTCACGCCGTAACGCGCCTCGAGTTGACGCTCTTCCGTCAAACCAATCACCCGGTTAATAGCCATGCTCATCGTTGAGCCTCCTTTGCGTGAAGCCTCTTGGCTTCGTATCAACAAGAAATCCAACTCATCTCGTTGTTGTCACGGATCATCCTGATCACGCTTTGTTGTCCTTCCCACTATATGGGCAACCGCGTCGACTTCACGCCGAAAGTGCCGCTATGGCCCGATATGACAGCGCTTCGACGGGATATGACCGGTTGATGGCCGGATCGCACGGATCAGAGTGGTCCGGATTCCACTCGGATACGAACAGAAATTTAGGCTCAGGGGGTGGCAAGACCGGGGGTTTAGCCTCTAAGTTATAAGCTGTAATGAAGAAAGGTCAGGATTAGGCTGTCATAGAGAGACCAGTCGCCCAGGAATGGGGAGTCCCATTCCATTTTCCATGAACGTGCCGGAATGTCGCGGCATGCCAATCAGGAGAACGCCTATGAACAACGCTGAACTGCAAGCCCTCAAGGAAAAGTACGTTGCGGCCGGAGCTGCCAGCCCGAACGATCAGTTCGCCGACCGGGCGAAGAATGCAGAAGTCTGGGATGCGGACGGCAAGCGAATGATCGACTTTGCCGGGGGTATCGGCGTTCTCAACATCGGCCATCGACACCCGAAAATCGTGGACGCCGTGAAGGCGCAGCTGGATAAGGTGATGCACACCTGCCAGACCGTCATGCCCTACGCCCCTTACGTCCAGCTGGCCGAAAAGCTGTGCAAGGTTTCACCGGTGACCGGGGATGCGGCCAAGGCCTGTATGTTCAACGCCGGTGCCGAAGCGTTGGAGAATGCCGTCAAGATTGCCCGGTGCGCCACCGGACGCCACGGCGTCATTTGCTTTGACGGCGGCTACCATGGCCGGACCCTGATGACCCTGGCCATGACCGGTAAGGTTCTGCCCTACAAACACGACTTCGGCCCCATGCCCGGCGGGGTTTTCCGCGCCCCCTTCCCGATTCCCTACCACGGCATCACCGAGGAAGACGCGCTGGATGCGCTTCACATGCTGTTCAAGACGGACATCCCGACCAAGGACGTCGCAGCGATTGTCGTTGAGGCGGTCCAGGGTGAAGGCGGCTTCTACATCGCACCGCCCAGCTTCCTGCAGGCGCTACGCAAGATCTGTGACGATCACGGCATCGCCCTGATCGTCGACGAAGTGCAGTCCGGCTTCGGCCGTACCGGCAAGATGTTCGCCATCGAGCACAGCAACGTGAAGCCGGACATCATGACCATGGCCAAGAGCATGGCGGACGGCATGCCCATTTCCGCCGTGGTCGGCAACGCCCGCATGATGGACGCCTCCGGCCCCAACAGCCTGGGCGGCACTTACAGCGGCAGCCCGCTGGCCTGTGCGTCGGCGCTGGCCGTGTTGGAAGTGTTTGAAGAGGAAAACATCCTCGAGAAAAGCGTGGTTCTGGGCAACAAGCTGGAAAAACGCTTCCTGCAATGGCAGGACAAGTTCAAACACGTCGACAACGTCCGCCACCTCGGGCCCATGGCCGCTTTCGAGCTGGTGACGGACAAAGCCTCGCGCACCCCGGAGCCGGAGATGACCGGCGCCCTGGTCAAGAAGTGCAAGGAAAAAGGACTGATCCTGCTCAACTGCGGCCTCTGGGGCAACTCGATCCGAGTGCTGATGCCCATCACCATCGAGGACGATGTGCTCGAAGAGGGCCTGGCGATCATGGAGGAGAGCCTGGCCGAACTGGAAGCTTGATGTCAGACGGGCGGGCACCTGCGGGTGTTCCGCCCAACACTCTCCTTCCTATCTCCGTCTTTGCTGCCCCCACCCGACGATCCCCGCCCGTTAAAATCCTGCGGCCAACATGGCTTTACCCCTTCATAGGGCCTGTTATCCTGAAGCTGTATCACCCCGAAGGAGACCACCTTGAAACTGAATTGCGACCTGGGCGAAAGCTTTGGCGCCTGGACCATGGGCAACGACGAGGCGGTCATGCCCCTGATCGACATGGCCAACATTGCCTGCGGTTTCCACGCGTCCGACCCCGACATCATGGTGAAAACGGTACGGTTGGCCGCCAGCCACGGTGTGATGATGGGTGCCCATCCGGCCTATGCCGACCTTCAGGGATTTGGGCGTCGTTCGATGCCCCACACGGCGGAGCAGATCCACGCCCTGATCTGGTACCAGGTCGGCGCGCTGGACGGCATCTGTCGGTCGGCGGGCCAACAGGTGGCCTACGTCAAACCCCATGGGGCGCTGAACAACGACATGATGAAGGACCCGGCCGTTCTTGAGGCCGTCCTGAAAGCCGTTCACGATTACAACCCGAGCCTGACGCTCATGATTCCCGCAACCCGAATGCACGGCGACCACCGGGCCCTGGCTGCGCAATACGGCGTCCCGCTCTGGCTCGAGGCCTTTGCTGACCGGGCTTACGATAACGACGGTCAACTGGTCTCGCGCCGGCAACCGGGTGCGGTCCATCACGAGGCCGCCACCATAGTGGCCCAGGCCCGCAGCTTCGCCGAACAGGGCGGTGTTCGAAGCATCGAAGGCCAGTGGCTCGATCTGCCTGCCGACAGCCTGTGCGTGCACGGCGACAACCCCGAATCCCTGGCCGCCGTGAAAGCGATACGCGAGGCGCTGGGAAAAGCCGCGTGATCATCGAGCCCGTCTCCGAAGACAGTATCCTGATCCGCTTTGGCGATACGCTGGATGAGCAGTTGACCCCGAGGATCCTGGCTGCGCAGCAAACGATCGCCGAACAACTCGGCGACTGGATCATCGATCAGGTTCCCGCCTACACCACGCTGCTTGTGGTTTACGATCTGCACAAGGTGGATTTCCGGCGGGTCATCCGTGCGATCGAGCTCATCCTGACGGCGACGGGTGAAGACACCTCAGAGCCCGCTACAACAGGCCGCCTGATTGAATTACCCGTCTATTATCACCCGGACGTGGGGCTGGACCTCGAAGCGCTGGCCGAACAGGCCGGACTGACCATTGACGACGTGATCCAGCGGCACACGGCAACGACCTATCGGGTGTTTGCCATGGGCTTTGCCCCCGGTTTCGGCTTCATGGGCACTGTCGACCCGTCGATTGCCACACCTCGCAAGAAAACACCACGCCAGCGTGTACCTGCCGGCAGCGTCGGCATCGCCAACCAGCAAACCGCCGTGTACCCATCCGTCTCACCGGGCGGCTGGAACATCATTGGCCGCTGCCCCACCCGACTGTTCTCACTGGACAGCCTGTCGCTGCTTCAGACGGGCGATCGAGTCTCCTTCACGTCGATATCCCGTGAAGACTTTCTTGCGCAAGGAGGCGTGCTGTGAGCGATTTGCGCATTCAAAGCACTGGCTTGCGGACCACCCTGCAGGATGAGGGACGACGACACGGGCAACATCTGGGGTTGGCCGTCGGTGGCGCCGCCGATCTGCACGCGTTTCGCTGGGCCAACAAGCTGCTGGATAATCCCCGTGGGAGCGCCTGCCTGGAAGTCCTGATGGGCGGGTTCAGTGCGGAAGCCACCGGCCCCATGAGCATCGCCGTCACCGGTGCCGCGGGCCGATTATCGATTAACGGCCGCCGCCAGTCGCTCTGGTGCACGCACGCCCTGCAGGCGGGCGACACCATCAGCCTGGAATCGCCAACCAGCGGTTTGCTCAACTACATCGCGGTGCGCGGCGGCTGGCTGGGCAAAGACCTCTGCCAAAGCCGCGCCATGACACCCCGGGAAGGCTTGCCCGGCTTAAGCGCCGTCGAGCCCGGCCAGTTGATCGAAGCGGCGTCCATGGACATCGCCCCGCACCGGCAGGTGCCTCAGACCTTCCTCCCGGATTACACCGCCCCGCTCATCCTGAACGTCATTCCGGGCTACCAGCACTCCGCGTTCAGCCACGATGCACGTCGTACGCTAACGACCACGCCCTACACCATCACCCAGCAAATTGACCGCATGGGTTACCGGTTATCGGGCACCGCCATCGACGTCCCGGAAATGACACTGCTCTCCGAAGGCATTGCCCTGGGCTCCATCCAGGTCCCTGCCGACGGCCAGCCCATCGTCCTGCTCAACGACCGGCAGACCATGGGTGGGTATCCCAAGATCGGGACAGTGGCGGCATTGGATTGCAGCCGGCTCTGTCAGCGCGGACCGGATACGGAAGTCCGTTTCCGGTTTGCGGAGCTGGCCAACGTGCAGTGTGAGCGAGTGGTGTTTGAGGCGTTTTTTGCGAGGACAACGTGGAACACCGACGGCAAGGCCCTCATTTGGCCGTGACGGCCCCGGGGAAAGGTCCGCCGCTTAGTTCATCAGACTGCCACCAAAAACTGATCAAAAAGCACACGCCTTGTTGTTTTTACACGAAAATACCGAAAGAGAGTTGCCAAATCTGAACAAAACCATTAGAGTTTGCGCCCTCAGATCGGCACAGCCCATCTGAAACAGTTTATTGGAGAGGTGGCCGAGTGGCTGAAGGCGCACGCCTGGAAAGTGTGTATACGTTAATAGCGTATCGAGGGTTCGAATCCCTCCCTCTCCGCCAATAAAAGAACCCGGCTTCAAGCCGGGTTTTTTATTGGCTGATTGGGTGGGTAGAAGAACCCTCGCGGGTTCGACCGGAGCAGGCGAACGCCTGCGGAGGAACGTCGGAGCGTATGCGACGACGGCCCCGAAGGGGTGAGGCGCAAAGCGCCGAATCATCCCTCCCTCTCCGCCAAATTTGAGGAAGCCCGGCAATGCCGGGCTTTTTTTATGGCGGATCGGTCGGCGACCGTCCGGCTCCCGCCCAGAGGCCGGGAGCGCTCGCAAGGTTGCGAACGATGTTCGCAATGAAAACCTCGCTCGCCCCTCTCCGCCAATAAAAGAACCCGGCTTTCGAGCCGGGTTTTTTATTGGCTGATTGGGTGGGTAGAAGAACCCTCGCGGGTTCGACCGGAGCAGGCGAATGCCTGCGGAGGAACGTTGGAGTTGGGGCTACAGCGACGACGGCCCCGGAGGGGTGAGGCGCAACGCGCCAAACCATCATGCCCACACCGCCAAACCTAAAAAGCCCGGTGAGAGACCGGGCTTTTATTCTGCATTACTCGCGTTCGACCAGAACCCCTTACCGCTTCTTGGCCCGATAGATAATCCCCGGCTGACACTGAACCATCTCATAATATTCCGGTAGCCCATTCAGGGATTCCGAAGCCCCCAGGATCAGGTAGCCACCCGGCACCAAGGCGCTGTGCATGCGGGTCAGGATGTCTTTCTTGAGGTCCGCGGAGAAATAGATCAGGACGTTGCGGCAGAACACCAGGTCGAATTTGCCCATGATGTAGCGGTCCAGGAGGTTCAGCTCCTTGAACTCGACCATGTTCTTGATCGCAGGCTTGATCTGCCAGCCGCCGGACGGCGAGGACGTGAAGTAGTTGCGTTGACGATCCGGCGAGAGGCCCCGGCCGATAGCGAGCATCTCGTACTCGCCCCGACGGGCTACTTCCAGGACGCTGCGGGAGATATCGGTCGCCACGATCCGTACATCTCCCCGCAGACGCCCCGGCTTCAGACGGCGAAACTCGTCGATCGCCATCGCGATGGAATAAGGCTCCTGCCCAGTGGAACAGGCAGCCGACCAGATCCGTAACGGCTGGTTGCCCTTCTGCTCCGCCAGTTCCGGCAGCAATCGCTCATTCAGGATGCGGAAGGGGTGGGTGTCGCGGAACCACAGTGTCTCGTTGGTGGTCATCGCATCGATTACCACCTCGCGCAATGGATCCCGGGGGCGCTGCAATTGCTTGATCAGGCCACCGAGCGTATCGAAGCCGTTCTCCTCAAGGATTTTCCGGAGGCGGCTCTTGACGAGGTATTGCTTGTTGTCGCCCAACAAAATCCCGCAGGCGTCCTGCAGGAATCCTTTGAATGCGTCGTATTCCTGGGGAGTAATCTCTGATTTCATGGGCCCTTGCAGCGATTCCGGTCCTTCTCGGCGCGGATCATAGTTGATCCAGCACTTCCATCACCCGCTCAGCGAGCTCGTCTGGGCTGAACTTCGCCATGAAGTCGTCAGCACCCACTTTCTGAACCATGGCCTTGTTAAACACACCGCTCAACGACGTATGCAGCATGATGTACAGCGAATTCAGCTGCGTGTTTTCCTTGCACCGCGTTACCAATGTGTAGCCGTCCATTTCCGGCATTTCCACGTCGGAAATCATCATGCACAGGTGATCGCTGATGTCGGAGCCGTCGGCCGTCAGCTCTTTGACGTAGTCCAGGGCCTGTTTGCCGTCGTTACGGGTGACCACCGCCAGTCCGATCGCGGTCAGGCAGCGCTCGACCTGGCGCCGCGCCACGCTGGAATCGTCAACGACCAGAACGGGACGGGTGGATGTCCGATCCGTTTCGGAGCTGCGGCCCACCAACTCTTCGCCCACATCCTCGCGCAACGGTGCCACCTCGGCCAGGATCTTTTCAACATCGATGATTTCGATCAGTTGATCGTCGATGCGGGCCACGGCGGTCAGGTAGACTTCGCGTCCGGCACCCTTCGGCGGCGGCGATACCTCTTCCCAGTTGAGGTTGACGATGCGGTCCACGCTGCCCACCAGGAAACCCTGGGTGCGCCGGTTGTATTCCGACATGATCACGAAGCTTTCGGCGAGGTTACTCGCAGGAATCTCCGGCAAACCGATCGCCAGACTCATGTCGATGATCGGAATGGTCTCCCCCCGAATGTGCGACACCCCCCGGACCACCGAACGGCTTTGCGGGATGGATGACAGCTTCGGGCACTGAAGGACTTCCTTCACCTTGAACACATTGATGCCGTAGACCTGACGGCCACGCAAGCGAAACAGTAGCAACTCCAGGCGATTCTGCCCGACCAGCTGCGTTCTCTGATTCACACTGTCCAATACGCCTGCCATAACGCTCTTACCTATCTTGCTTGTTATTCAGTTCCGCGTCCGAAGATGGCCGTTATCATCCATGCTGATCAAATCGGCACAGTTATTGCGACTTTTACCGAAAAGTGTCCGGCATCATCCGCCGGTGACGGAAAGTCGTCAATAGGCCATGGGGCTAGTTGATCGCAATCCTGCCCCTGGATTCAACCGTAAGCATAGGTCATACAGTCCAAAATGCGCATAGTCATTTTCCTCTTGTCCATTGGCATGGTGATCTCCTCACCCCTGAGCGCCGCCGAAAAAACGACGGCGGCCATGATCCGGCAAGCGGCGCAACAGTTTCTCGATCAATACGTCGCGGAACGCAAGGACGCCGGCCAGACGGCCACCTATAGCCTGGGGTCACTGGATTCGCGGCTGAACCTGGCCGCTTGCGACAACGGGCCGTCCGTCAGTTTCACCAGCGATCCGACAGAAACCACGCAGCCAACCCTGTCCGTATCCTGTGACGGCCAGCGCCCCTGGCGCCTTTACCTATCTGCGACGCTGGAGATTCGGGGCCCGGGGCTGGTCGCCGCCCGCCCGCTGAGCCGGGGCGAGCGCATTACCGGAGGCATGATTGCGACCCAGCCGGTTGTCATCAACTCCGTTCGCCGGGGGGCCATCACGCGACGTGAGGACCTGGTTGGACTGGAGGTCCGGCGCTCCGTGAATTCCGGCACGATTTTCACCCCGGACGTCGTCACCCAGCCCGATGCCGTGTCCCGGGGGGACCATGTTATTATCGTCGCCCGCAGTGGATCGATTGCCGTGCAGTCCCGAGGCAAGGCGCTGGGCGATGGGCGCGTGGGTGAACAGATCATGGTCCAGAACCTGCGTTCCGAGAAGACGTTGCGTGCGCAGGTCACGTCTCCGGGACACGTTGAAGTCCCGATGTAGGCAGGGCGGAAGAGGCTTGCCGATGTCCGGCAATGCCCTGCCGCAAAAATAATTGCCGTATTCGCTAAAGATTCACTAAAGCCGGTCGATACAAACTGTAACCGGTTTAACTCACTTATCCGCAGGTACCGTTATGACAGTTGACTTTAATGGAATTGGCCCCGGCCAGGTCAACTCCAAGACCACCTCCACGAATACCAGCAAGGCCAACACACAAACGCCGTCGACACCGACGCCGACCGAACAGGCTCGCACCCAGGGTTCACGCCCGGATAACGTCAGCCTGAGCAACCAGGCGCGTGATCTGAAGAAACTGGAAGAGCAGATGAGCAGCTATCCGGAAGTGGATGACGATCGCATCGAGCAGATCAAGTCTGCGCTGGCCGATGGCAGCTACAAGGTGGATGCAGAGAAAGTGGCCCAGAAAATGCTTGATATGGATAAAAGCATTTTTGGATGAGTAGATCATGGCCGCCATCGATGATTTGAAAGCATTGCTCCACAAAGACATCCAGCAACTCGAACAACTGGGCGGATTGCTGGCGTCAGAGAAACAACTGCTCAAGACCTCGGACATGGCAGGCCTCGAAGTCCTGACACGGGAAAAGAACCACCTGCTCAACGAGGTCCGCGAACGAGCCAAGCGCAAGATCCACGCGCTGGTTGCGATGGGCTTCAATCCCCGGCATGGCCAACCTTCCACCTTCATCCGGGCAGCCGGCGTTGAAGAGCTCACCCAGCTCTGGAACGAAGCCGAGAATCGCCTGAAGGCCTGCCAGCGTCTCAATCAGGTCAATGGCCGCATCATTGGCAATTTGCAACAGCGCCTCGGCCGTCTGACGGAAATCTTCCGGGGCTGTGCCGACCAGGCCAAACTCTACGGCGCCAAAGGGCAATCCACGGCCGTTAGCCACAAAACGGTATTGGCAAGCGCCTGACACGCCAACCTGTCAGCCACCGCATCGTTGACGGGATAAGCCAAGCATTCCGGGAAGGGAAAGACCGGGCTGGACAACAAACTCAGCACCGGGAACGGCCCTGCTTATGGCCGTGTATAGATCGTCATATGCGATTCTGGCGAGAAGCGAATGTTGTGCAGGCTGACATTCCCCATGGACGGCCCCTGGGTGCCGGACACCCGGATCTCGTTCATTTCCACGCTCTCAATACGCTCCGGCAGCGCCAGCCTCAAACCGCCATCGGCCAGAAGTTCCAGCCTCGGCTCATCGTCCCGGTAATGCACGCCGCTGATGGTCAGATCGGAGTCCAGGAAATTCAGCACCGGCACAAACGTGTGCGTGACCAGCTTCAGACCTTCAATCGCATCCGCTTTCTGCTCATCGCCGCGGGCCGCGTCATCCGGCATTTGGCCAACCCGTTCGATCCGCGCCAGCAGATCATCGGTCCCCTGCCCGGCAACACCACTCATCTCGGCATCGGTCAATGGACGGAAACCGCTGCTTTGCAGCATTTCATCGGACGTGATGGCGCCTTCGGCCTTCTCCGGTGTCGCTGATGCCAGCGTGACCACCGGCTGCAGCGGTAACGCCACCATCGCCACGACAGCGGCGGCACGCCGGTAGTGACGCTGCTGGCGCAAGGCCCGGGACAGATCCCGTTCGCTGACCCAACCGGCGGCCACCAGAACCTCACCGAGCAATGCGCCGGATGCACGCTGCTGTTCCAGCGCCTGTTCCAGTTGCGCTTCACTGATGTGACCGCGATTGACGAGGAGTCGCCCAAGTCGCGACTTTTCCTGATAACCCTGAGTGTTCTTCACCTGTTTCCTCCGTGTGGCTCGACGCGCATCAACGATCTGCGAAACCGCTCGCGATGCCGGCAAGTCTCAGGCCAGCCTGCCGACTCTCGCGTTCGCTGTATCAGCCCACGCAAAGCATGGATCGGGATTACGCACCTGTACAGAAACTGATCGAATCGATACGTAACGCCAGGTGAGCAAAGCGCGCCTGTTTGTTGTCATTGTTTTTATAACGCCGGGTCGGTAACCCATCACGCGCGTTTCGTGACAATCCGCGAGCATCCTGCAAGCGGCTGATTTCCCTTAACAGCCGTGGAAATCTGATAAACTGCCCGGCACCCTGATCAAAGCATGAGGATCCTGTCTTGACGAGTCTCACCCTCAAAAACAACGTTAAATATCCCTATGGTGTGATCTTCCTTCGAGGATTGATTGCACTGATCCTGGCCACAGGATTGGTCACAGGCGTTCAGGCAGCGACCAGCGATCAGAATTCATTTCCTCAGGTCCGCCTCGATACCACCGAGGGCGTTGTGACCATCCGCCTGCGACCGGACGTGGCGCCGAAGACCGTGGCCAATTTCCTGGAATACGTGAAGGCCGGATACTACGACGGCACCGTCTTTCATCGGGTCATTCCCAGCTTTATGGTCCAGGGCGGCGGTTTCACGGTCGACCTGAGCCGTAAGACCACCCGTGCTCCGGTCCCCAACGAAGCCAGCGAGACGTTCGGTAATGTGCGCGGCTCCGTTGCCATGGCGCGAACCAACGATCCCGACTCGGCCACCTCGCAGTTCTTTATCAACCTGGTCGACAATCACTTTCTCGACAAGGGCGTTCGTGGCGCAGGCTACACCGTCTTCGGCACCGTCACCGACGGGATGGGCGCCGTCGACGCCATCGGCAATGTGCCGACCGAACGGCAGTCCGGCATGGCCGACGTTCCCGAGACGCCGGTCGTGATCCGCTCCGCCACCGTGATCGAGCCTGACCAGGACGCCAAGCCCTGATGTCCGGGGCACCGTCGATGTCAGCCACCCTTCGCCCGCCGGCGATTGAGTCGGCCGATCTGGAATGGCGCGACGGGCAACCGGTCTCCAAGCGCTTTGGCGACGTTTACTTCAGCCGGGAAAATGGCCTGGAGGAAACCCGTTACGTGTTTTTGGGCCATAACCGGCTGGAGGAGCGTTTCCGCGCCCTTTCCGGTGACGCCACGTTCGTCGTTGCCGAGACCGGCTTCGGTACCGGGCTCAATTTCCTCGCATCCTGGCAGGCGTGGCGGGAGGAGGCGCCGGACGACGCGCAGTTCCACTTCGTGTCCGTGGAACGCTTCCCGCTTACCCGGGCCGACCTGCAGCAGGCGTTGGCCCTGTGGCCAGTATTGACGCCGCTGGCGAACGACCTGCTGGCCGAGTATCCACCCCTGGTCACCGGCGTCCATCGCCTGGTGTTTGACGAAGGCCGGGTTCGGCTCACCCTGTATTTCGGGGAGGCGCAGGACGCCTGGCAAGCGCTCTCCTTTCAGGCCGACGCCTGGTTTCTCGATGGTTTCGCACCGTCCCTGAACCCGGACCTCTGGGCGGAAAGCCTGATCCGGTCCGTCGCCGACCACAGCCAGCCGGGCACCACCTTTGCCACCTTCACGGCCGTCGGCGCCGTTCGTCGCGCGCTCCAGGCGGAGGGATTTACCGTGCGCAAGGTGCCCGGATTCGGGCGCAAACGGGAGATGCTGGCCGGCGAACTGCCGGATGACGGAAAGCAGACTTCGAAGCTAAACAATCCAGAAGGCGCCGATGGCGAAGTCCTGGTGATTGGCGCCGGCATCGCCGCGTCGCTGGTAGCCCGAAACCTGGCCGATCGGGGCCGCACTGTACGGGTGTTATCAAAAGGCCCAGGCCCGGCGGATGGCGCCTCCGGCAACCCCCAGGCCGCCCTTTATGTCAAACTCGGCGTCGATTATGGCCCGGAAACCCAGCTGGCGCTGCATGCCCTGCTGCACGCCCAGCGCACCTACGCCCGCTATGCTCAACCCTATGCGCCAACATCATTCTGGCATCCCGGCGGCCTTCTGCAGCTCGCCACCACCGAACAGGAAAAATCCCGGCAAGCCCGGTTTCTCGATCGCAATGACTTTCCGGAGGACATCCTGCGCCCGGTCTCTGCGGCCGAAGCCAGTGAGCTGGCCGGCTGCCCGATCCGCCATGACGGCCTCTGGTTTCCGTCGAGCGGTTGGTTGGAGCCCGTGAACGTGTGTACCGCCCTGCTTGAGCACCCACGCATCACCTGTGAATTCGGATGCGAGGTCACCGACATAACCGTCCGCAACGGAGCCTGGCACCTCAGTGATCAACGCGGCCGTCAGTGGCAGGCGCGAGACGTGGTGGTCACTGGAGGGCATGAGGTGGGCGATGTGCTGCCCGGGCCCGCCCGGTACCGGTTCCGCGCCATTCGCGGCCAGGTAACGCAGTTGCCGTCGGACCTCCTGAACAACCCCGGCGTGGTCCTCTGCGGCCAAAGCTACATCAACCCTGTTCATCGGGGATATGCGGTGACGGGAGCCACGTTTGACCTGAA
This sequence comes from Marinobacter sp. R17, assembly GCF_003789045.1. Lineage (NCBI taxonomy): Bacteria > Pseudomonadati > Pseudomonadota > Gammaproteobacteria > Pseudomonadales > Marinobacteraceae > Marinobacter > Marinobacter sp. R17. Next base: position 105,596 of record NZ_RHGZ01000012.1, read on the forward strand.
AGACAGCGATCCCGGCGTGCGCTCCTCGTCCCACCAGGACAATATCGAAAAGCTGGGGAGCTGGCTGCCCAACATCTGGCGCCAAGGCACGCCTCCGTCGGTCGACGCCCTGACCGGGCGCACCAGTTTCCGCTGCACGACGCACGACTATCAGCCCGTGGTCGGTTCTGTCGACGCCGAGCAGGATGGCCTGTACGTGCTGACCGGACTCGGCAGCAAGGGCTTCGCGTTTGCCCCGCTATTGGCGGAATGGCTGGTGGACCGGATCACCGGTCAACCGATGTGTCTACCCGAGTCGCTGAGCGCCCGGCTGTCTCTGGAGCGCTGCCTGTCGCCCGAATGAAAAATCCCCGCCATCCGGCAAGTTGCGCATTGTTACGATAAAGTCATTCACATTTGCAACGATCGGCCGATAACCTGTTAGAGGGCCCGGTGTGATTAAATAGGGTCTACCAGCAGTTTGCGAGGATGGCCAATGCCCATATTTGTCACCGAGCCGGGAAGGCCCCAGCCCACCCGGCTGCCCGAGGCTGCCCGGGGACAGTCCATCGGGGTGGTCGATGAACTCAACGAGAGTCAGCCGATCCACGAAAGCCGCAACGAACCGGTCGATCCCACCCGGAGCCGTCAGCAAGAGGCGGCCGTCAAGCGAGCCATTTCCGAATACGGCGAACAGGCCCAGTCTGACTCGGACGGGCCCGGCGGCTACCTGCCGGTCTCCCGCATGGCCTCTGACACCCTTTTCTCACTGCCTGCCGGCGCCACGTTGGCCGATGGTCTCAAGGAAATGCAGCGCCATGATGTGCATCACCTGTTGATCACGTCAGAAGACGCGGTGGCCGGCCTGGTCGACGACCGATGGATTCTCAACTGGCTGCATCAGCACCATGACGATGAGCGCCTGGTCCGCTTTGCGAGCATTGAGTTGCCCTCATTCCTGACGGCCACTCCCGAAACCGATGCCCATCAGCTGGCGCGCCTGATGCTTGCCCATCAGCTCAGCGCGGCGCTGGTCATCGGCCCACAGAGTCTACCGCTGGCCATCGTGACTAATACGGACTTCCTGCGTCTGTATGCGGAAAACAGCGTTCAGGAAGGCAACGTCTGACCCCTTACGCAATCAGGGGGTGTTCAGCAGCTGGCCATCGCCGTTGAGCAGGACCAGATGATAGACCCGGCTTCCGGACGAGCCGCTGGCAACCAGGGCAACAATCTCCGCATCCTCATAGGCCGCCAGTTTGATCAGCCTGGCGTTGCTGCCCAGCGACGGATACTGCTCCCGGTCATCTTCAACCAGCTTTGTGAATTCATGCTCGATGGGGTCGTCTTCCTCATCTTCGGCCGGCTCCTCGACCACCTCGTCTTCGCTTCGCACGCGCGCCAGGATCATGCCGGCCCCCTTGCCCTCAACGAAAGCCGCATCACTGTGCCCACCAACAATCATGTCGCCATCGAAAGCGGTCAGCGCGGTGAAGCTGTCACTTGCCACATCGTCCGGATCGTTGAGGGAAATGGCGGTCCTGAAGTTGCCTGAGAGATCGTAAGACAGCAGATAACCCTGCTTGGAGGCGTCCGATGCGTCGGTGACCAGTTCCGCAACATACTCGTCCGTATTGATATCGCGCCGATACCCGAAGTTGCCATCGCCCAGCATCCAGTAGCTGGACGAGGCCACGACGGCGGTATTGAGCGTGTCGTTCGAAGACGTACCGACCTGAACGATGCTCGGCGAGCTCTCGGTGCCACCGGAATAGCTCGACGTAAACAGATCCCGCCCGCCAAGGGGCGTTTCATCACCTATCTGGCCCAGCGTCGTACCGGCCAGGTAGGCGGTGGAACTGGACACGCCCAATCCCGCCAGCGTGTCATCCGATGACGAACCCTGTTGGCTGGTCCAGGCGATCACCGGGGACTGGACGGCGTCTTCGGTCTCCGTATCGATCCGCTGGGCATAAACGTCCTTACCGCCAGCGCGGGTTTCACCAGACCAGGTGCCCGTCGTTTCACCGGCAATGAAAACCCGGTTGCTGGCGTTGATGCCAATCCTGAGGGGTGTGTCGTCACCGCCGGAGCCAAACTGGCCATGCCAGAGCTCGGAGTATGCGGCGTCGCCAGCGTCACGGCGGAACAGATAGACCGCCTCATCCTTGCCACCCCGGTTGCTGGCGCCGCTAATCGCACCGTCGGTGGCAAACGTCAACGCCAGTGCATTGCGCACACGGGATTCCGTACCGGCTTCTATCGTGGTTCGCAGGAAGGTCAACCTGGGCTGTGGATCTACGCCGCTTTCCGCACTCAAGGTAAACGTTTTCTCCGGCGCGCCGCCAAACCGATTGTAGATGTCGACCACCACATCGTAGTGGCCATCGCCGGAATCCTTGAGAGCGCTGGCCACAAACATCCGCCCGTTGTCGCCGACCACCACATCGCTCGGCGTCTTGCCGGCCGATTCGTCGCCGACTTCCAGCGGACTGTCGAGCTCGTTCAGCCAGACTTTCAGGTCGCTTTCACTGGCCGCGTAGTTGGGGCGACCATCCTGATAGTCGGAATCGACGCTCACACTGACGTATTCGTCGTTATTGTCCGGACCATCTCCTGTGGGATTTTCCGAGGCGGGCGGTGCTGACGAGTCGTCGATGGCTCTCACCTGGAATTCCACCGTATCGACGCCCTGGCTGAACGTCAGCTCATTGCCGGCCACATAGGTGGTCGAGCCCACGTCATCCGGCACCAGGAATTCGTAATCCGGATCGGTGGCCGTGGCGTTGTCGCTGTCATTGATCAGCCGCACCTTGTATACGGTGTCATCCGGCTCCTGCTTGCGATCGAGCACGGCCTGGAAATTCTGGGTATCGCCTTCGTTGATGGCGCTGACGCTGTGGCCCTTCAAGCTCTGGAAAGTCACGGCCGGCTGATTGTCGGCGATGGATAACGACTCCGAGACGCCGTCATTGTCCCCGCCCAGCGCCACCAGTCCCTGGCGTACCTCGGTCAAGGCAATCTCAAACTGCTCGGTCGGCTCGGCGAATTGGTCGTCAACCACTTCCAGTCGGATAAAGCACTCGGTAATGCCCCGATCGATCGTAAGCACGCCGGAAGTATCGTCGATCACCTCAATATAGTCGGGCTGTGGCAGGCGCTCTTCGCCACCACTGTTGTTCTGATTGCCGGCCAGCACCACGTCCTTGCCAAGCTGGGCCTCTTCCCGGTTACGCAGCGAAAACTCGCAGTCCTGACCGGAGGTCGCGCCATCATCGCAGGCCGTCGGATCGTAGTCCGACTGGAGTTCAAACGCGATTTTGGTGGTCTGTACAGAGGGCTGGTCCAGCAACACGCGCACGATCACCGGATAGGTTTTCAAGGTTGCCGATTCAGACCCCGACACGGTCCCGTCCGTATTGAAGGTATCGTAGGTGATCTGGTGCAGACCGGTACCCTTCATGGGTGGCATGGCGCAGGTTTCACCTTCACCGGCACCGTCCACATCGTCGGATCGCTCCCCCTCGGTAAAATTCTCCGCGGAGGCGGTCACCAGATTCTGCTTCACCTCAATATCAAACGGTTGGACGCCAACCCGAGAACCATCGGTTGCGGTCAGGTTGATATCGTTGGTGGTCCCCAGGTCCGCTTCTCCACGGTTGCCGCCGGTTACCCCCGGCACGCCGCGGATGATGATGCCCTCGCGTGCCTTGTTGCTGGTGTCTTCCATGGCCAGCCAGGGCGGTGCGTTGGTCAGCGAGTAATCGAGGATGGCATCGCCGCCATAGGCGCCGAAGTTGTAGTAATACTCCACGCCCAGATAAGCCGTTTTCGCGGGCGTGCCCAAAACCGTGGGATTGTCGGGGGATTTTTCGGTCTTACAGCCCGCCAGCGCCATGATGGCGGGGATCAGGACGATGCCCACCGCTGACCATCGGGAGCGTCTTGATGTTGTATTCGTTACGGATCGCGGGGTTTTGGGAAGTTCGGACCGCAAGATCGTGCTGGCTCGCATGCAGAAATCCATTTACCGACGTTGTTGTTGTCTTTGCGCGACAACGGCCACACACCCGAACGGGTTACAGGCCGTTACACACCAACGTCATGGTAATGAAAATGCGATCCGCGCAATCTGCACGAGTTCTCAGAATGGAGGGGTCCAGGAGGCCACAACCCCGAATCCACGGATTTCTTGACCTCGAGGAGCGTTCACTCGCCTTACCCTTCCTGCTCCTTCAGGAAAGCAATGAAGGCGGCTTCGTCCATGACCGGAACACCCAGCGATTCCGCCTTGGTCAGCTTGGATCCCGCCGCCTCACCGAAGACCACCTGGCTGGTTTTCTTGGACACACTCCCGGACACCTTGGCACCCAACGCCTCCAGTCGCTCCTTGGCGTCTTCCCGGGTCATCTCCGAGAGAGTACCGGTCAGGACGAAGGTCTGTCCTTTCAGGGGTTTCGGAGAAGCTGACGGCTCCAGCGTCTGCCACTGCACGCCGGCCGCTTTCAGGGCCTCCAGAATTTCCTGGTTATGCGGCTGCTCGAAAAACAGACGAATGTGACCGGCCACGACCGGGCCCACGTCCGGCACGTCCTGCAAGGCCTCTTCATCGGCTTCCATGATCGGTGGCAAATCACCAAAGTGGGACGCCAGCCCCTTGGCCGTGGCCTCGCCGACTTCACGGATACCCAAGGCGTAGATAAACCGCCACAGCTCCGGGTGCTTGGACTCGGCGATGGCGTTGACGAGGTTGCTCGCCGACTTTTCACCCATACGGTCGAGGGTCTTGAGGTCGTCGACCGTCAGCGAATAGAGATCGGCCACGGTCTTCACCATGCCCCGCTCCACCAGGATATCGATCCACTTCTCGCCCAGCCCTTCGATGTCCAGGGCCCGGCGCGAACCATAGTGGCGAATGGCTTCGCGCTGCTGGGCGCCACAGTAGAGACCGCCGGTACAGCGGGCAACCACCTCGCCCTCTAGCTGAACCACTTCGGACCCGCACACGGGGCAATGCTCGGGCCGCTTCACCGCTTCCGCGTTGGCGGGGCGTTCCTCGGCCACCACCTTGACCACTTGCGGTATCACATCGCCGGCCCGGCGGATAAACACGGTGTCGCCCACATGCAGATCCAGACGCTCGATTTCGTCCATGTTGTGCAGGGTGGCGTTGCTCACCGTGACGCCCCCGACAAAAACCGGCTTGAGCCGAGCGACCGGGGTCACCGCACCGGTACGCCCGACCTGGAATTCCACCGCCTCAACGATAGTCATTTCTTCCTGCGCCGGGAACTTGTGGGCAATGGCCCAGCGCGGCGCCCGGGAGACGAAGCCAAGCTCCCGTTGCAGGGCAAGATCGTTCACCTTGAAGACAATGCCGTCGATCTCGTAGGCCAAATCGTTGCGGCGCGCCATAAGGTCTTCGTACGCCTCCTGACACGCCTCGACGCCGACCGCCTTGCGCATCTCAGGATTGATACGGAACCCCCACTCTTTCAGCTTCTGCATGCCGTCCCAGTGGTTGTCGGGCAGCAGGCTTTCATCCTCGACGGCGACGCTGTAGGTGCAGAGTTCCAGCGGACGGCGCGCCGTCACCCGGGCATCCTTCTGACGCAGGCTGCCAGCGGCGGCATTGCGGGGATTGACGAAGGTTTTCTCACCGCGATCGGCCAGGTCCCGGTTCAGCTTCTCGAAGCCGGCCTTGGGCATGTAGACCTCGCCGCGCACTTCCAGCTCAGCCGGATAACCTGCCCCACGCAACTTGAGAGGCACTGACGGAATCGTCCGGATATTGGCCGTGATGTCCTCACCGGTGTAGCCGTCACCCCGGGTCGCCGCTCGATCCAGGACGCCATCCTGGTAATGCAGGCTCACCGCCAAACCGTCCAGCTTTGGCTCAGCCACATACTCCACGGGCTCTTCCCGCTGCAGGCGATCCCGCACCCGGCGATCGAAATCGTTCATTTCCTCGGCACTGAACGCGTTATCCAGCGACAACATGGGGACCCGATGGGTCACTTCGGCAAAGGTGTTCGACGGCATGGCGCCGACACGCTGGGTGGGCGAATCCGCCGTTACGAGTTCGGGATGCTCGGCTTCGAGCTGCTGGAGTTCGCGCATCAGGCGGTCGTAGGTGGCATCGGGAACGGCCGGCTCGTCCAGAACGTAGTAACGGTAGTTGTGATCGTTAATCTGTTCCCGCAACTGCTCGATGCGCTGGGTCGCCTTGTCTGCCATGTGTCTCCGCCTGTTACAAAAATGCCCGGTGAAAACCGGGCATTATGACATACTCTTTCGTGCTCAACGTCGGTGTCATCCCACCCGCTGGGAGCGGCGCTTGCGCTCAAACTCGCGGATACGTTGTCGACAGTGCTCGATGGTCTGCGGCGTCATCACGCTGCGACGTTCGTCCTTGAGCTCCCCGCCCAGGTTGTGCACGACGCACTGGGCCGTTTCCACCATGAACTCGAACGCCTTCAGGGAGTCCGACGGTCCCGGCATGCTCATGAAGAAGCTGATGCCCGGGGTTTCCATGCCGTCCAGATCCTGGTCGCGGAAGGTGCCGGGCTCAACAGCATTGGCCACGCTGAACTGGACCGGGCTGCGGGTGTCGCTCTCTTCGTGACGGTGGTAGATCTCCATATCACCGAACTCCAGACCGCACCCTTCGAATAACTTGCGCAATGCCGTGCCATCGAACGCCTTCTGTTGGCGGGCCAGCACGTTGATGACGATCACTTCCTGGGCATCCGGGCGGTTGGCGCCGGCCAGGGGCGCCCCATCGTCCCGTTGAGTTGGACGGGTTGCCGGTTCGACCGCCACCTCATCCTCGACGTCGGGCGCTTCCTCCACTTCAATGTGTCGTGCGACAGGAGGCTCCGGCTCTGGCTCGGGTTCCGCCTCAGGCTCAAACCCGGGTTGCTGATCTCGCTCCGGCTCCGGTTCGGCGGTATCCCAGCTGTCCCCTTTCCAGGCTTCCTCAAAACGTTCCTGGGACTCATCGAACGCACTCATGTGCTCGACGGGCTCCTCCAGCTCTTCCGCCCGCTCGCTGCCCATATCGGATGGCTGCCAGGACGACGGCGCCTCAGACTCTTCTTCAGAGGTTCGATTCGGTTGGTCGGCTACGACCGGACGGGTCGGCTTTTGCGGCGGCGACGCGAAGCGGGATTTCCCCGATCTGCGGACATAGCCCCGTTCTTCCAGCGTCTCCCGGGTGATCGGACGGGAACCGCCATTCGGCAGCTCCGGATTGAATTCTTCATCGATGGGGGTCGATTCGATGTCGTCGGCGCCCATGCCTGAGGAGATCGCGGCCGCTTCCTGGCGGGCACGACGCATGCGACGTACTCCGTCGATCACGATCCCCAGGATGATCAGGGCCCCAATGGCAATTAACCATTCACGCAGAGACATAAAAATGCAGTCCTGTTCTTTCTTCTTAATCCGTCTGGTTGCGTCACGTCTTTCCGGGAATACGGGTTACAGGGATTACAGGTGTGCAAACAGTGTCCTATCGTGCCCTGCCGGCGCTCTCGGCTCCCGAATACTCTAAGCAATGACCGTCAGGAATACAACGCGCCGCCCGGCCACATGGCCGGATTGTCATCATAGGCGGCATAATTTTGACAATCTGGCCCTTTCACCCTCGCCCGGATACCGACAACGCGGCGATCAGGCTTCCGCCAGAGCGGCTGCCTCTTCCACATCCACCGAGACGAGACGCGAACAACCCGGCTCGTGCATGGTGACCCCCATCAACTGGTCGGCCATTTCCATAGCGATCTTGTTGTGGGTGATGTAGATGAACTGCACCTGCGAGGCCATCTCCTTCACCATATTGGCATACCGGCCCACGTTGGCGTCGTCCAGCGGCGCGTCCACCTCGTCCAGCATACAGAACGGCGCCGGGTTGAGCTGGAAGATCGAGAACACCAGCGCGATCGCCGTCAGGGCCTTCTCGCCACCCGACAGCAGGTGGATGGTGCTGTTCTTCTTGCCCGGCGGCCGGGCCATGATGGCGACGCCGGTTTCCAGCAGGTCCTCGCCGGTCAGCTCCAGGTAGGCACTGCCGCCGCCAAAGACCTTCGGGAACAGGGCCTGCAGGCCTCCGTTGACCTTGTCGAAGGTTTCCTTGAAGCGCTGACGGGTTTCCCGGTCGATCTTGCGGATGGCAGACTCCAGGGTCTCCAGCGCCTCGACGAGGTCGGTGTGCTGGGTGTCCAGATAGGTCTTGCGCTCACTCTGGACCTGGTATTCGTCGATGGCCGCCAGGTTGATGGCGCCCAACCGCTGGATCCGGTTGCCGATTTTCTCCAGTTCTTCGGCCCAGGCTTTCTCCGTGGCATCCTCCGGCAGGGTCTCGATCACTTCCGCCAGTCGGACGTTGAGTTCCTGCAACTGCTCCACGTGGTTGCCGGCGCGAATCTCGAGGGCCTGGGACTCCATCTTGACCTTTTCCAGGCTGGCGCGGACGTCCTGGATCCGGTGTTCGACGCGGCTGCGGTTCTGTTCCAGCTCCCGCACTTCACGGTCGATCTCTTCCAGCGCATCCCGTGCGCCACCCAGCTTTTCTTCTTCGGCCAATCGGCGGTCCAGCAAACCTTCCAGCTGCAGAGACAGGTCTTCGATCGGTTCCTCGGCGACCTCCCGATTCTCACGCAGCACCATGATGCGCTCTTCCAGCCGCTCCTTCTGCAGCTGCATGCGGTCCAGGGTCTGCTTGAGGCCGTCGTGCTGACTCTGCAGGGACTGGATCTGCAATTCCACCTGGTGCGCATGATCCCGGTCGTGGCGGGCCTGATGGCGCATGCCGTCCAGTTTCTCGCGCAATGAATCCCGGCGACTGAGCAGGGATTCCTTTTCGTTGGCGTGATCTTCGGTGGCGTTCAGCGCGTCCTGCCAGACGGCCCGGATTTCCTCGAGCTTGCCAAGCTCTTCTTCCTGCTGTTCGCGCACGTCGGCGGTATCGTCGTCGATACGTACGAGACGGGATTCAATCTGCTCGGCCCGAGCCTCAAGGCCGCTCAGCTTCGAGGCCACATCGCTCAGTTCCCGGTCCGCGCCGGAAAGCTGCTGCTGGGCGTCGTCACGACGCAGCTCGGCATCCTGGGTCCGCTCCTTGAGCTCGGCCAGACGTTCGCTGGCTTCATCCCACCGGGCGGTCAGTTCTTCCACCTCGGCCGTAAGGGTATCGACCTTTTCCTGGCGGGCGATCACACCCACCTGCCCCTCAGCGGACTCCGGAGTCTTGAGCCAGTGGCGGCCCAGCCAGACACCGTCGCGGGTTACAATGGATTCGTGCGGGGCGAGGCGATCGCGCAGCGCCAACGCGTCATCCAGTGTCTCGGCTGCATGGATCGTATCCAGGAATCCACCGAGACCACCCGCGTTGTTCACTTCCGCCGACAAACGGCCGGCGCTGCCGCCCACGGTCTGATCGGTCGCGGCCATCAGGGACAGCCCACGGGGCGCCTCTCCCAGGGTGTCGCGGAGAAAATCGACGGAATCGACGCAAACGCTCTGGGTAAAGCTGCCCAGCACCTGTTCCACGGCGAACGCCCAATCGCCGGAGGCCTTGATCTGCTGGGCATAACGCGGCTTCTCACTCAACTGCTGGGTGTGGAGCCAGTCCTGGAGCGCATCGTCATTGCTGCCCAATTGTTCGGCCAGCAGAGCCTCCTGTGAGGTCAGGTTGGCCTTGGCAGTCTGGAGCTGCTCGCGCAGCTCATTGCTGGCGCTTTCAGCATCCAGTTGCTGGTCGCGGGCGTCCTGGAGTTCGGCGTTGGCCGATTCGATCTGCTCCTGCGCCTCTTCACGCCGCATCTGCAGGATCTCCCGCTGTTCGCGGAGGCTGTCCAACTCGTCCCGCTGGATCTGCCCTTCCAGCAGCTGGCGCTCATCCAGCAGACGTTGCAGCCGGGTTTTCAGGCTTTCTATGGCGTCCTCGGTCGAACGGATGCGGGACTGGGCCAGCTCCGCCCGCTGGCGCGCTTCGGCGGACCGGCTGCTGAAGCCTTCCCATTCCTGCTGCCAGTCGCTCATGGCCTGCTCGGCCGCGTGCAGGGATTCCGCCGATGTTTCGGACTTAGCGGCGAGTTCTTCCCGCTCGGGCTCCAGCATGGCCAGTTCTTCCGCCGCGCTGTTCAGCTTTTCTTCATCAGCGCCCAGCTCCTCGGCCAGTTCCCGCCGGTTGGCCAGGGCCTGGTCGAGTTCGGTCGCCATCTGGCGGGAGCGTTCGCGCTGGTGTTCGAGGCTCTGCTCGATCCGGGCAATGTCCGCGCCGGCCTCGTAGTAGCGGGCCTGGGCGCGATTAAAATGTTCGGTACGATCCTGATGGTCTTCCCGCAGGCCTTCCAGGCGGGTTTCCAGACTGACGCGTTCGGTCAGCAGTCGCTCCAGTTCCAACTCGGTTTCGCGGATTTTTTCACGGGCGGTTTGCAGGTCGGCATCGAGGGCCTGCCAGCGCAACACGGTCAGCTCGGCCTTTTTCTGTCGCTCTTCCTGCTTCAGGGCCTTGTAGCGCTCCGCCGCCTGGGCCTGGCGCTGCAGGTGCTGGAGTTGACGATCCAGCTCGTCCCGCAAGTCGGTGAGGCGTTCCAGGTTTTCGGTGGTGCGACGGATGCGGTTCTCGGTTTCCCGGCGGCGCTCCTTGTATTTGGAAATACCCGCCGCTTCCTCGATATAGACCCGCAGCTCTTCAGGCTTCGCTTCAATCAGGCGGGAAATCATCCCCTGCTCGATGATGGCGTAACTGCGTGGCCCCAGACCGGTGCCCAGGAACAGGTCGGTAATGTCGCGCCGGCGGCACTTGGTGCCATTGAGGAAATACTCGGACTGTCCTTCCCGGGTCACCCGGCGTTTGACGGAAATTTCGGTAAACGCCGCATGCTGCCCCGGCGCGGAGCCGTCGGAATTGTCGAAGACCAGTTCGATGGACGCCTGCCCGACCGGCTTGCGGGCGCTGGAGCCGTTGAAGATGACGTCGGTCATGGACTCACCGCGCAGGTACTTGGCGGAGCTTTCCCCCATGACCCAACGGACGGCGTCGATGATGTTGGACTTGCCACAGCCGTTCGGTCCCACCACCGCGGTCATGTTCGATGGAAACGGTACCGTGGTGGGGTCCACGAAGGATTTGAAACCGGCGAGTTTGATCGATTTTAGACGCATATCGGCCCGCTAACCTGCTCTGTCATTGCCTGCTGCTTATCCCTGACGGGCAGCGTCATTGTCCATGTCGAGGGTCTTGAGCACCAATGCACGCTGGTGCTCACCAAACTGCTGGATGCTGCGTACCAGCGCTGTACTGTCCCGCTCAGCCGCCGCAGCTGCCAGCGACCGGAAAAAGCGCCGGGTTTCGGCCACCTCGCCCCGGAAATGGTCCATGGCCAGATAGTACGTGCGACTGATCGCCGGCCGGAAGTTTTCCAGCGTCTCTTCCAGGAACGGGTTGTCGACGATGTGATAGGCCCGCCGCATGACTTCGAAGCCATTATCGATAATGCTTTCCCGGGACGGCTCGCCGGATTCGATCATCGCATCCAGCTTGCGAACCTGCTCCACCAGAGGCACCAGATCCGCCCCTTCGGTCGTCTCGATCAACCGCCGCGCCAGCATCCCCAGCAGTTCGATGTAGATGTCGTAGAGGCTGTTGACCAGCTGTGGCGTCAACTGCGAAACCACGGCCCCTTTGCGGGGAAAAATCTCGATCAGGTAGCGCCGCTCCAGAATGAGCAGCGCTTCCCGGACCGATCCCCGACTGACGTCCAGCTCACCGGCGATCCGCAATTCCTGGATCCGGTCGCCCGGGCGTAGCTGGCCGACAATAATCTGCTGCCCCAGGTGCTGGGCGATCTGCTCGGAAAGGCTTTCTGGCGCTTGAAACCGCATGGTTGACGTCACGACTCGCAAATAACGCCGGAGTGTAACACAACGCCGGTGCGAGCCCAGCCATGGCTTTGCGCGATCGAGTCTTTATCGATTGCGATCGGCCCAGGGCCGGTCGTCCTGCGGTGCGTCGTCGCCAAACGGGGTGATGTCCCGCAGTGGCCGGATCTCGATGCTGCCCAACCGCGCCGGCGGAATTTTCTCAGCCAGGCGGATGGCATCGTTCAGGTCCCTGGCCTCCAGCATGTAGAACCCGGCGAGCTGTTCCTTGGTTTCGGCAAAGGGACCGTCCGTGGCGGTCGCGCGGCCGTCCCGGACCCGGACCGTGGTTGCGGTATCCACGGGCTGCAAGGCACTGCCATCGAGGTAATGACCCTGCTGTTGAAGCCCGTACACACAGGCCAGGCATTCCCGGTTGAGGGAGGTCCACTCGTCGCCGGTCATCTGTTTGATGATGTTTTCGTCGTAATACACCAATGCGAGGTATTTCATGGCTTTTCCCTGAAGTGGTTGTTTTTCTATTCCTTGTCGAACCGACGGCCTTCGAATCGACACGGTCAGGCAACGCCGGCGCCCATTTCGTCGATACGATGTTGAAGAAAGCGACGCTCCGGTTCCTGCCCGGCCAAAACCAGTGCCCGCTGATAGGCAGTCCTGGCTTCCTCGATTCGCCCAAGGCGTCGCAACAGGTCAGCCCGCGCGGCATGGGCCAGATGGTAGGCGTCCAGCGCCTTACCCGCCAGCAGCTCGTCAATCAGGGTCAGCCCGGCCTGGGGGCCATCACGCATGGCAACAGCCACCGCCCGGTTCAGGGCGACCACCGGGGTCGGAGACTGCTGCATCAGCACGTCGTAGAGACCGACGATCTGCGGCCAGTCTGTGGCTTCCGCCGTCGGCGCTTCGTCATGGACTGCCGCAATGGCGGCCTGCAGGGTATAGGGTCCAAAGCGGCGGGTGGCGAGGGCGTCGGTCACCAGCGCAGCGCCCTCTTGGATGGTCGCCCGATCCCACAGGCTGCGCTCTTGCTGGTCGAGAGGCACCAGATTCCCTTCCGGTGTCTGACGGGCCGACCGTCGGGCGTTTTGTAGCAGCATCAGCGCCAGCAACCCTTTCACCTCCGGGGCCGGCAACAACGCGAGCAGAAGGCGACCGAGACGGATGGCCTCGTCGGCCAGTTGGTAACGGCTCACCTGTTCACCGCTGGTGGCGGAGTAGCCCTCGTTAAACACCAGGTAGACGACCCGGAGCACCTCGTCCAGCCGGGCCGACATCTGTGACGGTCCCGGCACTTCATAGGGAATACCGGCGTCCCGGATCTTGTTCTTGGCGCGTACGATCCGCTGGGCCAGCGTGGCCGGCGTGGTCAGGAAGGCCCGGGCAATCTCTTCGGTGGTCAGCCCGCAGACTTCCCGCAGCGTCATGGCAATCTGGGCTTCGGGGGCAAGGCCGGGATGGCAGCAGGTGAAGATCAGGCGCAGCTGGTCGTCTTCCAGCATCTCATCGTCGCTGTCTGCTACGGCATGAGGTGTGGACGTTGGCTGGTCGAGCTGGCGGGTAATGTCCTCGAACTTCACCCGGCGACGAATCTGGTCGATGGCGCGGAAGCGGCCGGTGGAGACCAGCCAGGCGCTGGGATTGGCCGGAATGCCCTCCTCCGGCCACTGGGCCAGCGCGCAGGTGAAGGCGTCGTGCAGCGCCTCCTCGGCCTGCTCGAAGTCACCCAGCAGTCGAATGAGTGTCGCCAGGACTTTCCGTGAGTCTCGGGCGTAGATGGCTTCGATCTCTTTACGCATGGCGTCGTCCCTGCCTGCGATCCGTTAAAGGTCAAATGCGTCGGGCGCGGAAGGACCGCCCCTTCAACTTACCTGAAGAAAGCTTCTCAAGTGCCTGTTTTGCATGATCCCGCGTCACGGCCACGAAAGCACTGTTATCCGTGACGTTAATCTTGCCGACGGCCTTGCCCGGTACGCCGGATTCACCCGTCAACGCGCCCAGTATATCGCCGGGACGCACTTTCTGCTTTTTACCCCCATCAATCTGCAGCGTCACCATGGGCGGTTTGTACGTCGTCTGGTGGCGCTGATTTCCGGAAGGAAGATTCGACTCATCAATGGTTTGGCCGGTCTTCTCAGAAAGTTTCTCAAGTTTGTAGCGTTCCTTCTCCGAGAAGAACGTGAACGCCAGGCCGTGGCTGCCGGCGCGACCGGTCCGGCCGATGCGGTGAACGTGGACATCCAGATCCCGCGCCACATGGAAGTTGAACACCGCGTCCAGGTTGTCGATGTCCAGCCCTCGCGCGGCCACGTCGGTGGCGACCAACACCGTTGCACTCTTGTTGGCGAAGCGGATCAGCATCAGGTCCCGCGCCTTCTGTTCCAGGTCGCCGTGCAGGGCCAGTGCGCTGAAGCCCATGCTGCGCAGCGCATCCGCCACCTCGTCGGTCTCCCGCTTGGTGTTGCAGAAGACAATGGCGGAATCCGGACGGTGCTTCATCAGCAACAGTCGCAGCCCTTCCAGCCGCTGGGCGTCGTCGCGAACGGGATAAAAGCGCTGACGGATGGTCTGGTCGCTCTGATGGGTCTCGACCTCCACCCGCTCAGGGTGATGCATCACGCGTTCAGCGATCGTCTGGATCTCATCCGGGTAGGTGGCACTGAACAGCAGTGTCTGACGCTGTGCCGGCATTTCGGCGATGATCTCGTCCAGGACCTCCTGGAAACCCATATCCAGCATCCGATCGGCTTCATCCAGCACCAGCGTTTCCACATCCGCCAGCGACAGGGTGCGCTTGCGGAGGTGATCCGAAATACGACCCGGCGTGCCTACGATGATGTGGGCACCGTGCTCCAGCGAACCGATTTGCGGGCCGATCGGCGTTCCGCCACACAAACTCAGGATCTTGATGTTATGGATGGCACGGGCCAGCTTGCGCAGCTCCTGCGCCACCTGGTCCGCCAGCTCCCGCGTTGGGCACAGGACTAGCGCCTGGATCCGAAATCGTGAGACGTCCAGCTTGTGCAGTACGCCCAACCCGAAGGCCGCGGTCTTGCCGGAGCCGGTTTTGGCCTGCGCGATCAGATCCTGACCGGCCAGGACAATGGGAAGACTGGCTGCCTGGATCGGCGTCATGGACCGGTAACCCAGGGAATCCAGGTTACCGAGCAGGTCGGTGCGAAGCTTGAGCGTGCTGAAATCGGACATAGCGGGGTATCGGGCCTGTTCGGTGTGGCATCGGGGCGATCCACAAAAATAAGTTGGCGGCCATTCTACACCAAGCCGCCCCTTACCAATGTATCGGTCCTTTCCGCAGGTTCTTCACATAGCGCTTGTTCAGGGTGCGCAGCAACGGCGCAAACAGGAAGAACACACTGCCAATGATGAAGAACCAGGTCGCCACCGTCTGCCACTTCTCCCAGAGGAACAAAATGCTGCCCACCAGGAACAGGATCGCCGAGATATAGTCGTTGGCAATGTGAAGCCATTCATAGCGCTCGTGAATCTTTTTCTCGGCTTCAAGCATCTCATGGTCAAGCTCGTGAACAGGCTTGTTCATGACGGAGACTCCTCCTCGTCCAGTCGCGTGATTTCAATCGGGATAAACGATCACAGTGCCCGCGACACCCGGCGTTCGCAAGGTTATTAAAGAGGAAGGTCAAGTTGGAACGGGGCCCGGACAGCGAGTCCGGGCCGGATAAGAACGATCAGTGGCTGATCATCCACGGACGCATGGAGGGAAACATCTTCTTGCCGTCGGCGGTGTAGAACAGCTTCGAATGACGCCGTTCCGTATGGTCGCACCCGCAGCCCTTCCGTGCGGCATGGCGGGCGCGATCGTCTGCCTCGGCGCGGGAGTCCGCCGTCGAGAAGACCGGTTCATGACGGGCCTTCTCGTTGCGGGCCTGGGCATCCTGGCGGTCGCGGTCCAGGCCGCGCAGCTCCGGCGGCAGCACGATGACTCGTGCCGACATCACGCCGCAAGTGGGACAGGCCGCCGGTTTGGCGGCGTCGTCCATGCGGGCCAGTTGATAGAAATGGCCATGCTCCCGGCACTTGTAGTCGTAGACAGGCATGGCTTACTCCTTGTCCGGTGACAGAGGAACGTCCTTGCCGGCGGTGACCTTCTTGGACGGCCCATCCGCCGACGGATTGATGTCGAAGTCGAAGATACCGGTCGGCAACCAGAGCGTGGCGCAGGCGTTGGGCACGTCCACCACCCCGCTGATGTGGCCTTCCACCGGGGCACAACCGAGCAACGCGTAGCCCTGGGCCGGCGTGTAACCAAACTTGGTCAGGTATTCGATGGCGTTCAGGCAAGCCTGGCGATAGGCGATGTGAACGTCCAGGTAATGCTGCTTGCCCTGCTCGTCCACGGAGATACCCTCGAAGATGACGTAGTCGTCGTACTTGGGCTTGATCGGGCTGGGCTTGAAGATCGGGTTCTTGATGCCGTACTTCGCCATACCGTCCTTGACGACGTTGACCCGAAGATGAATCCAGCCTGCCATCTCGATGGCGCCGCAGAAGGTGATTTCACCGTCACCCTGGCTGAAGTGCAGGTCACCCACCGACAGGCCGCCGCCTTTCACGTAGACCGGGAAATACACCTTGGACCCGCGCGAAAGATCCTTGATGTCGCAGTTACCGCCGTGCTCACGAGGCGGAACGGTGCGGGCGCCCTCGGCTGCTGCCGCCGCCTTGGCTTCCCCGGTCAGCTTGCCCATGTGGGCGGTTTCGGCATAGGGCAGGTTCGCCAGGCCCGGCACACGATCCGGCTCGGTGTCATAGAGTTCCTTCTCACGACGGTTCCACTCGTCCAGCATCTCCTTGGACGGCAGGCAGCCGATCAGGCCGGGATGAATCATGCCGGCAAATTCCACGTTTGGAATATGGCGGGACTTGGTGAACATGCCGTTGAAGTCCCAGATGGATTTTTGCGCTTCCGGGAAATGCTCGGTCAGGAAGCCGCCACCGTTCTGCTTCGAGAAGAAGCCATTGAAGCCCCACTGGCTGTCATCGAACGCACCGATGTCCAGGATGTCCACTTCCAGCAGATCACCGGGTTCTGCGCCTTCGACACCCACCGGGCCGGACAGGAAGTGTACCTGGGTCAGGTCGACATCGCGCACGTCGTCCGCGCTGTCATTGTTCTTGATCTGGCCGCCGGTCCAATCGTGGCATTCGATGATGAAATCGTCACCCGGCTTGACCGTCGCCGCCATGGGAATATCGGGGTGCCAGCGGTTATGGACTTTCTCGTTTTCGTAGGCGGATTTATTCAGGTCGATCTTGATAATGGTTTCGGCCATCTTGGACGCTCCTCGAATCACGGCGTGAACAGTTGTTGGTATGGCTCGCAGGCCCGGCCTGCCAAGTCCTGTTCACTATCCGCCATCCCCACAACGCCCACTATTGGGAAAACGCCCCCCGTCCCTACGTCATTTGACGTATTGAGTGCGGGACATCGCCCAAGGGCGCCCTTTTCTATCGCCCATATCGGGATAGGGGGGAGCCTTCTGGCTCCGCCCCTCCCACACCACCCGGCAAGCGGGTCCGCACCGGGCGGTTCGAGAAGTTGAGGTTTACGAGAGACGCGGCACGCCTAACCGGTCGAAGTGG
>NZ_RHGZ01000013.1:0-122162 GCF_003789045.1 Marinobacter sp. R17
CAAGGCAAGAGGATTAGCATTCATAACGACGGCGGTGAATGGGTTTTTGTTTGGTTTTTGGCGAAAGCAAACTTAACCCGTTTTACCGCCGTCTTCCTTTTCTTTTCCCGCTAATCCGCGATGAACCTTTTTTGTTTGCGTAGCGCAGAGTTCCGACGGGATTCGAACCGAAAGAGGTTCGACCGGAGCGCGCTTGCCGCGCGGAGGAACGTCGGAGCATCGCGACGACGGCCCGGAGGGAAGGGGCGCAGCCCCGCATAATCCTCCTAGCCGCGCCATATCAAACAAAGAACCCCGCCTAGAGCGGGGTTTTTTGTGCCTTCCTGTCCTACATCCCGTGCTCGTGCGTCTCCATCAGTTGGCCGCGGATGGCACCCTTGGGGTGTTCCGGATTGTGGACGTTGATGTAGAACTGCTCGGGGTTTTTCAGGATACGCCGCACGATGCCGGCTTCTCCCGTCGGAAATTTTCCTTTCTCGCCTTCTGTCAGACAGTCCCCGGCGTTGCCATCTTCCGGGCCGGCCAGATTGGCCACAACCTCGCCATCGTCGCCTTTTCCTGCCTCGTGGATATGGGCAGCCATGCCGTCTTTGACTGGAACGAGGTCAATGTCATGGACGACCAGGACGTAGCAGAGTGTCTTGGGGTCGCCGTCGACCCCAAACACGTAGCCTGTGCCTTTGCCGTCACCGTCTCCCATCCCGGTTTCCGCATCACCGGACAGGTGGGTCATGAGAACGGGATTGGTGTGGCCCGCGAGAGCGAACTGGGGTGCGGCCAGGGTCAGGGTGGCGGCGGTCATGGTTGCAAGTGTCAAAGATCGATGAATCGACATAGTGCCTCCAATGGCAGTTATGGTTTGGAGCGGTCCAAGGGTGGGCCGTCTGAAGGCAAAACGGATGAAGGGGTGTTCTGGATGCAAAATGCATATAAAAATGAGTGCGCGAGACCGGCAAGGCGTTCCAGAGGCGTCCGGGTGGTGTGCCGGTTATAGGATGTAGAGCGATGGGCAACAAATCGCGAGGGTTTGCTATGCGATGCTGAAAGAGGTTTGCGCGTCTGAGTGGATGTCGGTAATTCTACGGATGGCGCTGGTTGCTGGCCTGTCGGCAAACGGGTAAATTACAAAAGATTTTGCCTTCCGAATGCGATTGATTCTGTGGGGAATCGGTAGGGCGTGTCGGAAAAGAAAACCGAATAAAAAAACAGGTATCTATCCATGAATGATCTTATGACCAAAGCGGTCGAGCTGATGGTCGCAGGCATGGGCTTTGTCTTTGTTTTTCTGATAATTCTCGTGTTTGCAACCACCTTGATGTCGAAGGTTGTGGCCCGCTTTGCGCCACCTGAACCTGCCATTCCGGCGCGAACTTCCCGCGCCAGATCCTCTGTACCGCCTTCAGTGGACGCTGATACGGCAGAGGCGATCAAACTGGCGATCACAAAATTCCGCGCTCGACACAAAAAATAACGCGGATGGATTTCTACTTCCGACAACAAGGCTGACACGATGACAGAAACAAAAAAACCGCTCGGGATTACCGATGTCATCTTGCGTGATGCGCATCAATCCCTGCTGGCGACGCGCATGCGCCTCGACGACATGCTCCCGATCGCGGAAAAGCTCGACAAGGTCGGGTTCTGGTCTGTGGAATCCTGGGGTGGTGCGACGTTTGACGCCTGTATTCGCTACCTGGGTGAAGATCCCTGGGAACGCATCCGAGAGCTGAAAAAGGCCATGCCCAACACGCCGCAGCAAATGCTGCTGCGCGGCCAGAACCTGCTGGGCTACCGCCACTACGCCGACGATGTGGTAGAGCGCTTTGTGGAGCGCGCCGCGGACAACGGCGTGGACGTGTTCCGTATTTTCGACGCAATGAATGATCCGCGAAATCTGGACACGGCCATCAAGGCGGTTCGCAAGGTGGGCAAGCACGCCCAGGGCACGATTGCTTACACCATCAGCCCGGTGCATACCATCGATATGTGGGTCGATCTGGCCAAGGAAATCGAGTCCATGGGCGCTGAGTCGATTGCCATCAAGGATATGGCCGGTCTGTTAAAGCCCTATGTGGCCTTCGAGTTGGTTACCAAACTCAAGAAGGCTCTCTCCGTGCCGGTACACATGCAATGTCATGCCACCACGGGCATGTCCACGGCGACCGCCATCAAGGCGGCGGAAGCCGGAATCGATAACGTCGATACGGCGATTTCGTCCATGAGCATGACCTATGGGCATTCGCCGACGGAATCGGTGGTTGCCATTCTCGAAGGCACGGAGCGCGACACCGGTCTGGATATCCATCTGCTGGAAGACATCGCCGGATATTTTCGGGAAGTGCGCAAGAAATACGCAAAGTTCGAGGGCAGTCTGCGCGGCGTCGATTCGCGCATACTGACAGCTCAGGTGCCGGGCGGCATGCTCACCAACATGGAAAACCAGTTGCGCGAACAGAATGCGTCCGACAAGTTTGACGCCGTTCTGGAAGAAATCCCCAAGGTTCGCGAAGACCTGGGTTATATCCCGCTGGTCACACCCACCTCCCAGATCGTTGGCACCCAGGCCGTGCTGAATATCCTGACCGGTGAGCGTTACAAGTCGATTTCCAAGGAAACCGCCGCCGTCCTGAAAGGTGAATACGGTGCGGCGCCAGCCGCGTTCAACAAGCCGTTGCAGGAACGTGTGCTGGATGGCAAGGAACAGATTACCTGCCGCCCCGCCGACCTGCTGGAACCGGAGATGGACAAGTTGTCCGCCGAGTTGAAAAAGCTGTCGGAAGAAAAGGGCTTCAAACTGGCGGCCGAATCGGTCGACGACGTGTTGACCTATGCGCTGTTTCCGCAGATTGGCCTGAAGTTTCTGGAAAACCGGGGCAATCCGGGCGCTTTCGAGCCCGCGCCAACGGCTGAAGACGCGACTTCAGCCGCAGCACCGGCCAGGGCAAGTGGGCCGGAAACCTACACCGTATCGGTCAACGGCAAGGATTACGTGGTAGCGGTTAGTGAAGGCGGCGAGATCAGCCAGATCCAGCCTCACGGCACGGCAACCGCAACCGTGTCCCACGCCGAAGCGTCGGCACCGGCTGCCGGGGAGGGCGAGCCGGTCAACGCTCCACTGGGTGGCAACATCTTCAAAGTGCTGGTTTCTCCGGGGCAGCAGGTTGAAGAAGGGGATGTGCTGATCATTCTCGAGGCCATGAAGATGGAAACCGAGGTCAGGTCACCCAAGGCCGGGACCGTCGGTGAGGTCTTCATCAAGGTCGGTGACGCGGTCGCCGTCGGCGATGAAATGCTGACTATCGGATAAGGGCCGCTGTCATGGACAAGATGATGACGTTGTGGACGGGCAGTGGCCTGTTCAATCTGAGTATCGGTCAGGCGGTGATGATTGCCGTCGGTCTGTTGTTGCTGTTTTTGGCCATTCGCAAGGGCTTTGAGCCGCTGCTGCTGATCCCCATCGGGTTCGGCGGCATTCTGGCCAATATCCCGGAGGCGGGGCTCGCTCTGTCGGCGGCGGAAAATGCCATTCACATGGCCGAACCCCAGGTGCTGGCGGCATTGGGACAGATCCTGAGTGTGCCTTATGACGCCAGCCAGGCGGTCACGCCGGATGTCATGCATGCCTTCAAGGAGGCCTACAAAGCCGGCGGCGTGGAGACCCTTGCGGCGGCGAACGCTTACGCCGTGGATCATGGCTACGCCAACGGCATGCTGTACAACTTCTACACCGTGGCCATTGCCAGTGGTGCCGCACCGCTGATCATCTTTATGGGGGTCGGTGCAATGACGGATTTCGGGCCGCTGCTGGCGAACCCGAAAACGTTGCTGCTGGGGGCGGCCGCGCAATTCGGCATCTTTGGCACCATCATCGGTGCCGCTTTACTGGACGCCAGCGGAACGATGGATTTTACCATCCTTGAAGCGGCCGCCGTGGGGATCATTGGCGGTGCCGACGGGCCGACCTCCATCTACGTCTCCAGCATTCTGGCGCCGCACTTGTTGGGCGCGATTGCCGTGGCGGCCTACTCATATATGGCGCTGGTGCCGATGATCCAGCCCCCGATCATGCGAGGGCTGACGTCGGCCAAGGAGCGGGCGATCAAGATGAACCAGCTGCGTCACGTCAGCAAGCAGGAGAAGATCATCTTCCCGATTGTGGTGCTGATGCTGGTGGTGCTGTTCCTGCCGGACGCGGCGCCGCTGCTGGGGATGTTCTGCTTCGGTAACCTGATGCGTGAGTGCGGGGTTGTCGAGCGGTTGAGCGATACGTCCCAGAATGCGTTGATCAATACGGTCACCATTTTCCTGGGCCTGTCGGTGGGTTCCAAGCTCAGTGCGGACAAGTTCCTGAATCTGCAGACCCTGGGCATCCTGGCCCTGGGGATGGCGGCTTTCTGCGTCGGTACGGCCTGCGGTGTTTTGATGGCCAAGCTGATGAACGTGTTCACCAAGGAGCAGATCAATCCATTGATCGGATCGGCCGGTGTCTCCGCGGTGCCGATGGCGGCGCGGGTCTCCAACAAGGTGGGCCTGGATGCGAATCCGCACAACTTCCTGCTGATGCATGCCATGGGCCCGAATGTCGCCGGCGTCATCGGTTCGGCGGTAGCGGCGGGGGTGATGATCAAGCTGCTGGGCTGAAATGATAGGCTAAAAACGACAAGCCCCGCCAATGCGGGGCTTTTTTAGGTTGGCCATACCGTGCCGGCTTGGTTGAAAGTGGTGTCGCCAACAGGTCTTCAGGTCATGGCGAGCACGCCAGCCTTGAGGCTGTCTGCACTCTCTCGGCCTTGGCAGGCCGTGATAGACCGTTAGGCTCAGGAGAATGCCCGGTTTCGAGTGGCATGGACCTGTCCCGGTTTGCTGGATCGTCGCAAAGTCAGCGCACCATCACCAAGTAGCGTTTGCGCCAGAGCAGCTACCGTAAGAAGCAGCGGGTATTCCCAGCCGCCGCCCTCATTGGTGAATAGCCAGCCGTTAGCCGAGTGGGCCCAGGTGGCGCCAGCCAAAACAGGCACGACGATCAATGCTGCCCACCGGCTTTCTATTCCCAGCACCAAGGCGATACCGGCCACGGCTTCGATCAGGAAAACAACGTAGGCCGCGTAACCGGGGAGCCCGATGCTCTCAAAGAAGGAAGCCGTACCGGGCAGGGTGAAGACGATCAGTTTGAGCCACAGGCTGTGCGTGATCAGGACGATCCCCAGGCTGATCCTCAGGGTGGTGATGCCATAGTTTTGCAGGGTTTGCTCGTTCATGTCCGTGCCCTCGTTGTCTCGTTGACGCGATTCAGGTTCGGCGTAGCCGCCCTCGATGGAGCTACTCTAAGATTGCGTATCAGCAAATTGAATGGCAGATTTCGCATTGTCGTATTGCAATAATGCAAAGCACTTGAGGCGTCGCTTCAGGGGAGGGCGGGTGTCATGGATTGGGGGCTTTTACCGGATTTCCTGATGGTTGCCCGGACCCGTTCGCTAACGGCTGCGGCGGACCGGTTGGGCGTGAATCACAGCACGATCTATCGCCGGCTGAATCAACTGGAGTCGCAGCTCAACTGCCGTTTATTCGAGCGCTTGAGCACCGGTTATCGCCTGACAGCCGAGGGCGAGGCGTTACGGTCTCATGCGGAGTTTATGGAAGCCGAAGCTTTTCGGGCGGAACGGCTGCTCGGTGGCGCGGACGTCACGTTGCGGGGTGAGGTGCGTCTGACGGCACCGGAAAATCTGGTCTACGAATTCCTCCCGAATTATTTGGAGAGATTTCACCAGCAATACCCGGAGATCCGGGTCAGTGTGCTGGTGACCAATACCGATCTCGATCTCAATCGACGTGAAGCCGATCTTGCGTTGCGAGCGACGTCGAGTCCGCCGGATTATCTGGTAGGGCGCAAGCTGACGGACATCGGCTGGGCGATCTTCGCAGCACCGGAGTTCCTTGAGGAGAGGGGGGGGCCGGCCAATCTCAAAGCAGCTGGTGATTATCCATGGGTTGGTCCGGAAGCGGCCCTGATGCACATTCCAGGCTATCGCTGGGTCGTCGGTCAGATTCCGGAAAAACGCATCGTCATGCGCGGCAGTACGTTGAATG
Organism: Marinobacter sp. R17; assembly: GCF_003789045.1. Taxonomy (NCBI): domain Bacteria; kingdom Pseudomonadati; phylum Pseudomonadota; class Gammaproteobacteria; order Pseudomonadales; family Marinobacteraceae; genus Marinobacter; species Marinobacter sp. R17. The sequence goes on from NZ_RHGZ01000013.1 coordinate 6,088, forward strand.
CCATTGCGCGTCTGGCCCAATCCGGATTGGGGCTGGCGGCCTTGCCGATGGATCAGGCGAGGGCTGAGCTGCAGCCCTTGCTTGAGCTGCCGACCACGCCCATGAGTGCTCTCTGGCTGCTGACCCACGCCGACCTGCGCCATGTCGCCCGAATCCGTGTGCTCATGGATTTCCTGGCAGAAGCGTTTCGTGAGGATCCTCGCTGGCCGGCCTTCCGTGGAATTGCCCCAGGCTAACGGGGCCGCGCTTCAGCGGAAATCCCTTGAGCGAATCTTCAGCGAGCCCAGCAGATGGCTGAGATCGGTCATCTTTCCCGCCATCACATGCACGATATCGCCTTCCCGCTCCAGGATGCCCTTGACGTGGAGCAGGCGCGACTTGATCAGCGGCTGGCGTTGCTGGCGAGCCGTCGCCAGCCAGACCACCACGTTGGTGTTGCCGGTTTCGTCTTCCAGGGTGACGAAGGTGACGCCTTTGCCTGACCCCGGTCGCTGGCGTCCGGTCACCAGCCCGGCAACATGCACCAGTTGGCCGCTGCTGCAGGCCTTCAGGCTTTCAGACGTCTGGCAATGCCGCAGCTGGCCTTGCTCCCGAAGCAGCGCCAGTGGGTGGCGTTGCAGGGTCAACCCCTGGCTGGCGTAATCTTCCAGGATGTCCTCGCCTTCGGACGGCACGGGCATGCGGATGGTCCCATCTTCCCGGGAGCGGCGGACGGCATACTGTGAGGGTTCTTCCTGCGCAAAAATCGGCGCCGGGGTATCGTGGTCCAGAATGTCCCAGCGGGCCTGGTGCCGGTTGTCGCTGAACGTGCGCAGGGCGCCCGCGCTGGCCAGGCATTCCAGATCCCGATTGTCGAGTGCCGCCCGTTGGCGGAGCTGCTCGATCGAGTCGTAGCCGGTTGTCGGGCGGGCGGCGACAAGCCGCTCCGCGCCGCCCTGGCTGAGCCCTTTGACCAGCCGCAGTCCCAATCGCAACTCTTCGTACCGATTCTCCAGGGTGTGGTCCCAGAGGCTGTGATTGACGTCGATGGGGTGGATGGCCACGTGATGGCGCCGGGCGTCCTGCACCAGTTGTGACGGCGAATAGAACCCCATGGGCTGGCTGTTCAGCAGGGCGCAGTAAAAGGCTGGTGCGTGGTGGCGCTTGATCCAGGCCGAGACGTAGACCAGCAGGGCAAAGCTGGCAGCGTGGGATTCCGGGAAGCCATAACCGCCGAAGCCGCTGAGCTGCGTGTAGATTCTTTCGGCAAAGGCTTCGCTGTGGCCTTTTGCGAGCATCCCATCGATCAACTTGCCCCTGAACGGCGTGAGATCCCCGTCGGATTTCCAGGCGGCCATGGCCCGTCGCAGCTTGTCGGCCTCGCTGCCGGTAAAGTCGGCCGCGACCATGGCGAGCTTGATGGCCTGCTCCTGAAAGATCGGAACACCCTTGGTGCGTTCGAGGACGGCTTTGATCTCCGGGTCGCAGCCATAATCCGGCTCTTCTTTGCCGTCCCGCCGTTTCAGGTAAGGGTGGACCATGTCCCCCTGGATGGGCCCCGGTCGCACGATGGCTACTTCGATCACCAGGTCGTAATACTCCCGCGGTTTGAGCCGGGGCAGCATGTTGATCTGGGCCCGGGATTCCACCTGGAAAACGCCGATGCTGTCGCCGGTACAGAGCATGTCGTAGACCCGGCTGTCCTCCCGGATGACGTCCGGCATGCTGAAAGGCCGTCCTTCCTTCAGTCCGATCCATTCGAACGCCTTGCGGATGGCGGACAGCATGCCCAGGGCCAGGACGTCCACTTTCATCAGGTTCAGGCTTTCCAGGTCTTCCTTGTCCCACTGGATCACGGTGCGATCCGCCATGCTGGCATTCTCGACCGGCACCAGCTCGGCCAGCGGACCTTCACTGATCACGAAGCCGCCCACGTGCTGGGACAGATGGCGGGGGAAGCCGTACAGCGTGTTCACCAGGCTGATGAACTGGCCGACGGCCCGCTCGCTGCGGGTAATGCCTTTTTCCAGCATCTGCTCGCGCCAGTCCTGCTGCTTGTCGCGCCAGTCCACCTTGTCGATCAGCTGCTCCAGCAGGTTCAGGTCAAAGCCCAGGGCCTTACCCACATCCCGGATGGCGCTGCGGTGGCGGTAGCGGATCACCGTGGCGGCGAGAGCGGCCCGCTCGCGGCCATAGCGCCGGTAGATGTACTGGATGACTTCCTCGCGCCGCTCGTGTTCGAAATCCACGTCGATATCCGGTGGTTCATCCCGGTCAGCGGAAATGAAGCGCTCGAACAGCAGTTCCACCTTGCCGGGGTCGACTTCGGTGATGCCCAGGCAGTAGCAGACGATGGAGTTGGCGGAGGAGCCGCGGCCCTGGCACAGGATGTTCTCGCGCCGGGCAAATTCGACGATGTCGTGGATGGTCAGGAAGTAGGGCTCGTAGTCCTTCTCCCGGATCAATGTGAGTTCCTTCTCCACCAGCGCGCGTTTGTCCGCCGGGATGCCGTCCGGGAAGCGCCAGCGGATGCCGTCTTCCACCAGTTCGCGCAGATAGCTGCCCGGTGTATGGCCTTCTGGGACCACTTCCGGTGGATAGCGATAGCGCAGCTCACTGGGGCAGAAAAAGCACTGGTCGGCAATCACCAGGCTCTGCTGTATCCAGTCGGCGGGGAACAGCTTGCGCAGCGTATCGACCGGGCGCAGGTAGCGCTCGCCATTGGCAAACAGGTGGTGGCCGGCTTCGGCGACCGTGCAGCCCTGGCGGATGGCCGTCAGCACATCCTGCAGGGGCTGACGGTTGCGCTGGTGCATGTGGACATGGCCGGTGGCCACGATGGGGAGATCCAGCTGCTGGCCCAGGCGGCGCCAGTGCGCCAGGTTATCGCCGTCCTGGTCGCCCAGGGTGCGTTCGGCCATGATCCAGAGTCGCTCCGGGAACCGGGTTTTCAGCCACTGGCCCGATTCTGCCTGTGTGGTTGCCGATGTTGGATCGGTCTGCCAGAGGGCCAGGCATTCGTCCAGGGCATGGGTTTCCAGGTCCTCGCCAAACAGGGCGTAGTGGCCTTTCTCGGCGCGGCGCCGACCGGTGGTGATCAGCTGGCAGAGTTGACCATAGCCCTTGCGGCTGCGGGCCAGCAGGACCAGTTGCAGATCCGGAGACTGAATGCGGAATTCACTGCCGGTGATCAGTTTGACCGGACTGTCCTTCAGGGCGGCATAGGCCCGGGGCATACCGGCGACGGAGCATTCGTCGGTGATGGCCAGAGCGTGATAGCCCTGGCGGGCCGCTTCCTCGGCCAGCTCCTGGGGGTGAGAGGCACCCCGCAGGAACGAGAAATTGCTCAGGCAGTGAAGTTCGGCGTATGACATAAGGCTTTATCCAAACCAGCCGTGAATAAACCAGCCACCGCTCACATCCCGGAACAGCCAGCCGGTCTGGCCGCTGTGCAGCCGGGCAATGTAGTAGTCCCGCTGGATCCGTTCCCCGTCCCACCAGCCGGCGCTGATGCGTTCGGGGCCGGCCAGCCAGGTGCAGGGCATTTCCCGGAGCGGCTGGGGTTGGCGTAACAGCCAGAGCGGGCGACGTGGCGCCGTCCGGGCTGGGGAAGGGCGGCCGCTGGACACCGGCGTGGCTCGCCAGGCCTGCTCCGGCCGATGATCGGGGTTCAGGGCCAGGCTGTGCAGGGCTTCTTCTCCGAGTCGGGCCTGGAGCCGGCTAAGCAGGTGCTGGCGGGCCTCTTCCTGATGCTGGCCTGTGTCGCCGAACAGGTCGTCGCCCCGGGGCGTGTGTCGATCAAGGAAGCGTCGAACCTTGAGGGACAGGCCGGTGGCCGGGGCTTCCAGCTGATGGCGATCCAGTTTCAGGCGAGCCAGTTCCAGGAACGCATTCGCCCGGTGCTCCGGTGCCGTCGAGCGGATCTGCAGGGGTGTCACCGGTCGCCGGCGGTGGCGGATTTCCAGCTGCAGGGTGTCGGTCTGTTGCTGACGCCAGCAGAGCTCGGCATCCAGCTCCTGCAGTGCCCGCTGCAGCGGGAAGAGCAGGCCGCTGCTGTGCTCCACGTCTTCGGCGAAATCCAGGCGCCGGTGGAAGTAGGGGGGAGGTTGCCAGTCGGTCTGGGGATCGACGGCGCGGCCCTCGATCTGCTGCAGGTGCTGGGCGGTTTCCGGTCCCAGGCGCCGGGCCAATTCGCGATCGGGCAGGGCCAGGACAGGACCCAGGGTGTGCAGGCCCATGCGCTGCAGGCGCTCGGTGGTCTTTTCATCCAGATCGGCGGCTTCGACGGGAAGTGTGTCGAGGGACTGGCGCAGGGTTTGGGCGTCGTCCGTACAGTGACCGCGACGATCCCGGGCCAGGATGCGTGCCGCCCGGGGCGTCAGGCCGCAGGCGAGATGGGCGGTCAGGCGGCGCTGGTCCAGTTCGCTCCGAAGCTTTTTCCAGAGGCCCTGCAGGCCGCCGTGCAGTCGTCTCAGGCTGCCTGCTTCGGCCAGGATGCCATCCGGTGGATACAGGATGATGCGGGCCGCATGCCGGTACAGCCAGACGGCCTGTTGGTCCAGTACACCGGTCTGCTCTTCCATATCGGCTGCAATCAGGTGCAGGTTGTCGGCCAGAGCTGACGCCGTCTGGGGGCTTTGCCCTTCGGCCACGCCGGCCCGGGCCGCTTCCGGGTTGAGCTGGATGATCCGGGGCGGGTGCCCGCCGATCAGCGCCATGGGGCGGGACGCGGTCTCGCTCTGCTGGAAGTGCTCCAGCAGCAGATAGGGGAAGTGCAGGTAAAGCCACAGCATGGATCGCCTCAGTGCGACTGTGACCAGGGGCCTTGGATCACGTTACTGGCCGGCTCCGGGCGCTGCGTCACGACGGGTGGTATGGCCAGTTGCAGGTCGCTGACGGGCCAGCCCCCGCGGCGCTTGAGGATATCCGGGCAGAGCTGTCCGTCATTCTCGCCGGGGGTGAGTTGCAGCCGCAGGGCCGCCGGTGACTGCTGGTCGGCGTGACGGCTGTGGCGGAACAGGATGCAGAGGCTGTTACCGGCTTCGGCGGCCAGCTGGATGCGGCGGATGTCGCTGCGCCTGGCGCTGTCCAGCCAGACCATGGCGAGCCCCGTGCCGGGGGAGCGCAGGCAGTTCTCAAGGGTCCAGAGTTGGTCCTCGCGGCTCTGTGTCTGGATCGTGATGAGTTGGCGGATGTCCACATCGGCCCGGGCCAGGGCCGGCGCATAGGGTATGTGAGGGGCATCAATCCAGAAAACGGTCTGGCCGGCCCGGGTCATTCGTTGCAGGGCCGGCAGCATCAGACGCAGCTCGCCGATGCCGGGGGCATCGGTCAGGCATTCGATCATCGCGCCCCGCGGCCAGCCGCCGCCGGGGAGATAGGCATCCAGGGCGGCGTAGCCGGTGCTTTCGGCGCCCGGGCGGACGGTCTGTCTCTGGCGGCTGGCTTGCCAGACCTGGGCGTTGTCGATCAGTTTGTCGAGAAGGTCACTCATTGCGTTGCTCGTCACGATACTGTTTATTTATACAGTATATTGGGCGCTGACGGATTTGCAAAGGGTTGACCCGGTTGCCAGCCGGGCGCAGTGTGTGAACAGGATGCTGAGAAACATTCGCAAACCAAGGAGGACGCTATGTCAGATCTGAAATCTGAATCCTGCGAAGCCTGCCGCGCCGATGCTCCCGAGGTGACCGAGCAGGAGATCAATACCCTCAGTGGCCATTTGCCGGACTGGTTTGTCGTGAAGATGGAGGGCGAACGCCGGCTGGAGCGGGTGTTCCGGTTCAAGGATTTTGCCCAGGCCCTGGCCTTTACCAACAAGGTCGGGGAGCTGGCCGAGTCGGAAGGTCATCACCCGGCCCTGCTCACGGAGTACGGCAAGGTGACCGTGTACTGGTGGACCCACAAGATCGGCGGGCTGCACCGCAATGATTTCATCATGGCGGCCCGGACCGATGAGTTGACACACGCTTGACCGTCTCGGTATTCCCCGTCGGGTCGGTGGCTTACGCCGGCCCGGACAATCCGTTATCATGCAGCGTTTCGTTGGAGGCCTGTGCCTCCGGACCTGATTTCGAACGAGGGGCCGTGCTGCAAACGCTCGCGAGCACCGTCCTTCCGCATGGCTGTGATAACGCATGGAACATACATATCGTCTGGTGATTTCCTGTCCTGACCGGGTCGGCATCGTGGCCAAGGTCAGTAACTTCCTGACTACCTACAACGGCTGGATCACCGAAGCCAGCCACCACGCCGACAACCAGGCCGGCTGGTTCTTTATGCGGCACGAGATCAAGGCCAGTTCCATTCCGTTCGGTCTTGACCAGTTCCGCGCGGCGTTCGAGCCGATTGCCCGTGAATTCGACATGACCTGGCACATCGCCGATTCCGCATCGCCCAAGAAAGTGGTGCTGATGTGTTCCAAGGAGTCCCATTGCCTGGCGGATCTGCTGCATCGCTGGCACAGCAAGGAGCTCAATGCGGAAATTGCCGCGGTCATCTCCAATCACGACGATCTGCGCCGGATGGTCGAGTGGCACGACATTCCCTATCACCATGTGCCGGTGACCAAAGACAACAAGCCGGAAGCGTTTGCCGAGATCAGCGAGCTGTTTGCCCGCTATCAGGCCGATGTCATCGTGCTCGCCCGTTACATGCAGATCCTGCCGCCGGAAGTGTGCGAGCAGTACGCGGGCAAGGTGATCAACATCCACCACAGCTTCCTGCCGTCGTTCGCCGGTGCGCGCCCCTATCACCAGGCCTACAGCCGCGGTGTGAAGCTGATCGGGGCAACCTGCCACTACGTGACGCAGGACCTGGACGAGGGGCCGATCATCGAGCAGGACGTGATCCGGGTGAACCACAGCGACACCATCGACGATATGGTGCGCCTGGGTAAGGACGTGGAGAAAAACGTGCTGGCCCGGGGACTGCGTGCCCACATCGAAGACCGGGTCATCACCCACGAGAACAAGACCGTCGTCTTCAGCTGATCCGCGTTCTCTCCGGAGGTCGTCCGACCTCCGGAAATTTCCCCCTCCTGCTTCATTTAGACGTCATTTCCCTGTCACCCTGAGCCCCCGATTGTGGTATGATCGACGGCTTATAAATGCGCCCGAGGAAGCCTCTCACGTGCGAAAGAGGTGATTCATCCCGGGAGACAAAGACAGCGTCGAGTATGGCGCCCCTGCAGAACGCCTTTCGCGTCCCCGCGCACCTGATGCCCGAGGATGACCCGTTCGCAATTCCATACAGTGACGACTTCCAGCAAACGCAAAGGAACCTTTCTCGATGGGTGAATTAGCCAAAGAGATCCTGCCCGTAAATATTGAAGAAGAGCTGAAACAGTCCTACCTCGACTACGCCATGAGCGTTATCGTCGGGCGGGCTCTGCCGGACGTCCGGGACGGCCTGAAGCCGGTTCACCGTCGCACCCTGTTCGCGATGTCGGAGCTGGGTAACGACTGGAACAAGGCCTACAAGAAATCCGCCCGTGTGGTGGGTGACGTCATCGGTAAATACCACCCGCACGGTGACTCAGCGGTTTACGACACCATCGTCCGGATGGCTCAGCCTTTTTCGCTGCGCTACCCGCTGGTCGATGGTCAGGGCAACTTTGGCTCCATCGACGGTGATAACGCGGCCGCCATGCGTTACACCGAAATCCGCATGGAGAAAATCTCCCATTCGTTGCTGGCGGATCTGGACAAGGAAACCGTCGATTTCGTCCCCAACTACGACGGCACTGAGCACATTCCAGACGTTCTGCCGACGCGCGTACCCAACCTGCTGGTCAACGGTTCCTCGGGTATCGCTGTGGGCATGGCGACCAACATCCCGCCGCACAACCTGACCGAAGTGGTCAATGGCTGTCTCGCGCTGATCGACAACCAGGACATCACCATAGATGAGCTGATGGAGTACATTCCTGGTCCGGATTTCCCGACCGAAGGCATCATCAGCGGCCGCGCCGGCATTATCGAGGCCTATCGCACAGGCCGGGGCCGCATCTATATCCGCGCCCGCCACGAGATCGAGGTCGACAAGAAGACCGGTCGCGAGGCCATCATCATTACCGAGCTGCCGTACCAGCTGAACAAGGCGCGTCTGATCGAGAAGATCGCCGAGCTGGTCAAGGAAAAGCGGATTGAAGGCATCTCCGAGCTGCGTGACGAGTCGAATAAGGAAGGCATTCGCGTCGTCATCGAGCTGCGTCGGGGCGAGAATGCCGAAGTCGTGGTCAACAACCTGTTTGCCCACACCCAGTTGGAAACCGTCTTCGGCATCAATATGGTCGCCCTGATCAACGGTGAGCCGAAGATTCTCAACCTGAAGGAAATCCTTGACGCGTTCGTCCGTCACCGCCGCGAAGTGGTGACCCGCCGGACCATCTACGAGCTGCGCAAGGCCCGTGAACGCGGTCATATCCTGGAAGGTCTGACGGTTGCGCTGGCCAACATCGATGAAGTCATCGAGCTGATCAAGCAGTCACCGTCCGCAGCAGAAGCGAAAGAAAAGCTGATCGCCAAGGGCTGGGAGCCGGGCCAGGTTTCCGACATGCTGGAACGCGCCGGCCAGGACGCCTGCCGCCCCGACGACCTGCCGGAAATCTTCGGCATGCGCGACGGGCTCTATCACCTGTCACCGGAGCAGGCCCAGGCAATCCTGGATCTGCGTCTGCATCGCCTGACCGGTCTGGAGACCGAGAAGCTGCAGAACGAGTACAAGGAAATCCTCGACAAGATCGCCGAGCTGATTCATATCCTGAGCGAGCCGGCGCGTCTGATGGAGGTCATCCGCGAAGAACTGGAAGCCGTGGTCAAGGATTTCGGTGACGAACGCCGTACCGAGATCACCACTTCCCGTCGTGACCTGACCATCGCGGATCTGATCGACGAAGAAGACCTGGTAGTGACCATTTCCCATAACGGCTACGCCAAGACCCAGCCGGTGGAAGCCTACCAGGCCCAGCGCCGTGGTGGACGGGGCCGTTCCTCGACCGCCATGAAGGAAGAGGATTTCATCGAGAAGCTGCTGGTCGCCAACTCCCACGACACCATCCTGTGTTTTACCAACAAGGGTAAGGTGTACTGGCTGCGGGTCTTCGAAATTCCCCAGGCCAGCCGTGCGGCACGTGGACGGCCGATGGTCAATATCCTGCCGTTGGACGACGATGAGCGCATCACCACCTTCCTGCCGGTGCGGGACTACCCGGAAGACCACTATGTCCTGATGGCGACGTCGGCTGGCGTGGTCAAGAAAACGCCGCTGCCGAATTTCTCGCGTCCGCGCAGCAGTGGTTTGATTGCCCTGTCGCTGGATGAGGGCGATACCCTGATTGGTGCTGCGATCACGGCCGGCCAGTCCGAAGTCATGCTGTTCTCCTCCGCCGGCAAGGCCGTGCGCTTCCAGGAAGAGCAGGTGCGCGCCATGGGCCGGACCGCACGTGGTGTCCGGGGCATCAAGATGCCGGCAGGCCACACGGTGGTGTCCCTGATCATTCCGGAAGAAAACGGCATGATCCTGACGGCCAGTGAAAACGGCTACGGCAAGCGGACCCAGTTGGACGAGTTCCCGGCCTACAGTCGCGGCAGTCAGGGCGTCATCGCCATGCAGTGCTCCGACCGGAACGGTAACCTGGTCGCGGCAACCCAGGTGTTCGAGGGTGACGAGATGATGCTCATCTCCGACAAGGGCACGCTGGTGCGCTCCAGCACAGAAGAGGTTTCCCTGCTGAGCCGGAACACCCAGGGCGTGCGCCTGATCCGGTTGACCCAGGAAGACGAGCGTCTGGTCGCGGTCCAGCGGATTGCGGAAAGCGACGACGAAGACGAAGAGATCGACGGTGACGGTGAAGGCGGTACGGACGCGACCGATGCGCCGGAAACCGGAGGTGATGCGGACTGAGAGGTCCTCTTCCCCAAGCAACGAGGAGAGAACAGGCGGTAATGAGCAGAGCGTATAATTTCTGTGCCGGTCCGGCGACCCTGCCGACCGAAGTGCTGCAACAGGCCCGCGAGGAAATGCTGGATTGGCGCGGCACGGGCATGTCGGTGATGGAAATGAGCCACCGCAGCGACGAGTTTGTGGCGATCGCCAAAGAGGCGGAGCAGGACCTGCGTGAGCTCGCGGGCGTCTCCGACGACTACGCGGTCCTGTTCATGCAGGGCGGGGCCAGCAGTCAGTTCGCGACCGTGCCGCTGAACCTCCTCGGAGACAAAACGTCGGCGGATTACATCAACACCGGGATCTGGTCCAAGAAGGCCATTGCCGAGGCCAGGCGCTTTGCCGATGTGAACGTGGCTGCCTCAAGCGAAGCCGACGGCTTTACCACCATTCCGGATCAGTCCGCCTGGCAGACCAATCCCGACGCGGCTTACTTGCATTACACGCCGAACGAGACCATCGGCGGCCTGGAATACGATTTCATCCCGGACAGCGGGTCGGTACCGCTGGTGGCGGACATGTCCTCCACCATGCTGTCGCGGCCGCTGGATATTTCCCGCTTCGGCCTCATCTACGCCGGCGCCCAGAAGAACATCGGGCCGTCCGGTCTGGTGGTGGTGGTCATTCGCAAGGATCTGCTGGGTCACGCCCGCGCTCAGACGCCGACCATGCTGGATTACCGGGTGATCGCCGACAACGATTCCATGTACAACACGCCGGCCACTTATTCCTGGTACCTGGCGGGACTCGTGTTCAAGTGGCTCAAGGCGCGCGGTGGCGTGCAGGTCATGGGTGAGATCAACAAGCGTAAGGCCGACAAACTCTACGGCTACATCGACGCCAGCGGCTTCTACGCCAATCCGATCGAGCCGCGCTTCCGGTCCTGGATGAACGTGCCATTCACCCTGGTGGACGACAGCCTGAACAGTGCCTTCCTGAAAGGCGCCGAAGAGCGCAACCTGCTCAATCTCAAGGGCCATCGCACCGTCGGTGGCATGCGCGCGTCGATCTACAACGCCATGCCGGAAGAGGGTATCGATGCGCTGATCGATTACATGCAAACCTTCGAGAAGGAGCGGGCCTGACCATGAGCGACGAACAGACCCGCCTGGCGGAGCTGCGCGACCGGATCGACAGCCTCGACAAGCAGATCATGGACCTGATCAGTGCGCGGGCCCAGTGTGCCCAGGAAGTGGCGCACGTCAAAATGGCATCGCGCCCCAACGAAGACGTGTTTTTCTATCGTCCGGAGCGTGAGGCCCAGGTCCTGAGGCGCATCAAGGCTGAGAATCCGGGGCCGCTGTCCGGCGAGGAAATGGCGCGTCTGTTCCGTGAAATCATGTCGGCCTGCCTGGCCCTGGAAAAGCCGATGCACATCGCATTCCTCGGCCCGGAAGGCACCTTTACGCAGGCGGCTGCGCTCAAGCATTTCGGGCACTCGGTGATCAGCGTGCCGCTGCCGGCTATCGATGACGTGTTTCGGGAAGTCGAGTCCGGCGCGGCCCATTACGGCGTGGTGCCGGTGGAGAACTCCACCGAGGGCATGATCAATCACACCCTGGATATGTTCATCGGCTCGCCGCTCAAGATCTGCGGGGAGGTCCAGTTGCGCATCCACCACCACTTGCTGGCGGCGGAAGGCACCGATGACCAGGCGATTACCCGCATTTATTCCCACCAGCAGTCGTTCGCCCAGTGCCGTCAATGGCTCGATGCCCACTGGCATGGCGTTGAACGCGTGGCGGTGAGCAGTAACGCCGAGGCGGCCCGGCGGGCTTCAAGTGAACCGGGGGCGGCGGCGATCGCTGGCGATATGGCAGCCGAGCTGTACGGCCTGCGCAAACTGGCGGCCACGATTGAGGATCGTCCGGACAACACGACGCGCTTCCTGATTATCGGGCGTGAGGAAGTCGGGCCCAGCGGTCACGACAAGTCGTCGATCCTGGTCTCCATGCGTAATAAACCGGGCGCGCTCTATGAGCTGCTGGAACCGTTCCATCGTCACGGCCTGAGCCTGACCCGCCTGGAAACCCGGCCGTCGCCGAGCGGGACCTGGGCGTACGTCTTCTATATTGATTTCGAGGCTCATGTGGACGATCCGCAGGTCCAGACCGTGCTTGGTGAAATCGAAAATGAGGCCGTCGAACTGAAGCGCCTGGGCTCCTATCCCATCGGCGTGCTCTGATCCCCGCATTGCGAGAAGAGGGCGGGCGCCCGTCCCGCCCGCTCCACGAACTGAAGCCTGGCAGGAGTATCCATGTCGATTGATTTCAAAGCCCTGGCAGTTCCCGGTGTCCGGGCCCTGCAGCCTTATCAACCGGGCAAGCCCATCGACGAAGTGGCACGTGAACTGGGCCTGAAGCCGGACCAGATCATCAAGCTGGCCAGCAACGAGAATCCGCTGGGGCCGAGTCCCAAGGCGCTGGCCGCCGCCCATGCCGCGCTGGATGATATGTGCCTGTATCCCGACGGCAATGGCTTTAACCTGAAACAGAAGCTGTCCAGCCGCCTGGATGTGGCGCCGGAACAACTGACGCTGGGCAACGGCTCCAACGACGTGCTGGAGCTCGTCATCCGGGCATTCGCGGACAGCCATTCGGAAGTGGTCTTTTCCCAGTATGCCTTTGCGGTCTATCCGATCTCCACCCAGGCGGTTGGTGCCAAAGGCGTCTCCGTCCCGGCCAGGGGCTGGGGGCACGATCTGGATGCCATGGCCGACGCCATCAACGAGCGGACTCGCATCGTCTTTGTAGCCAATCCCAATAATCCGACCGGTACGGCGGTCGGACGCGACACGCTGGTGCGATTCCTGGATAAGGTTCCGGAAAACGTGATCGTGGTTCTGGATGAGGCGTACTGCGAGTATTTCGAGGGCGATGAATTCCCGGACGGCGTGTCCCTGTTGGCCGACTACCCCAATCTGATCGTAGCCCGGACGTTCTCCAAGGCCTGGGGATTGGCTGCGCTTCGGGTTGGCTATGGGGTGTCCTCCGCGGATATCGCCGACGTGCTGAACCGGGTGCGACAGCCGTTCAACGTGGACACGGTGGCGCTGGCCGCCGCAACGGCTGTGCTGGATGATGAGGAATACCTGCAGCGCTCCCGTCAGGTCAATCGGGACGGCCTGAAGCAACTGGCGGCAGGATTTGAGACACTGGGGCTGGACTATATTCCCTCCAGCGGCAATTTCATCGCCGTGGATGTAGGGCGGGACGGCCAGACCGTCTTTGAAGGTCTGCTGAAGCAGGGTGTCATCGTGCGCCCGATGGCCGGTTATGGGATGGCGCAACACCTGCGCGTCTCCGTGGGCCTGCCGGAGGAGAACGCGCGTTGTCTGGAAGCCCTGCAAACGGTGTTGGAGTCACTGAATGGCTAGACCGGAATCATCGGGCGCTGGACGGGCCCCGTTATTCCAGCGCATGGCGGTTATCGGGCTGGGGCTCATTGGAGGCTCCCTGGCCCGTGCCGTGCGCGAAAAAGGGCTGGCCGCCCGGGTGGTCGGTGCCGATCAGCGTCTCGATGACCTCAGGACAGGCGTCGAGCTGGGGGTGATCGACGAATGGGCGCCGTCTGCCGCCGAGGCGGTGCAGGGCGCCGATCTGGTGGTCGTGGCCGTGCCGGTCCGTGCGATGGAACGTGTGCTGGCCGAGATTCGCCCGCATCTGTCGGAGGGCGTGTTGCTCACGGATGTCGGCAGCACCAAGACCAGCTTTGTTCAGGCCGTCGAGTCGGTATTCGGGCACTGGCCTGAGTGGGTGATTCCCGGTCATCCCATTGCCGGTTCGGAAAAGAGCGGCATTACCGCCGCCAAGGCGGATCTGTTCGAGAACCACAAGGTCATCCTGACGCCGTCGGAGCACAGCGACACGGCCGGGCTCAAGCGCCTGGGCGATCTGTGGGCCGGCTGCGGGGCCACCGTACTGACGATGCCGGTGGCGCGTCATGACGAGGTGCTGGCTGCCACCAGCCATCTGCCGCACCTGATTGCGTTCTCCCTGGTCGATACGCTGGCCGGGGAAAGCGATAATCTCGATATTTTCCGTTACGCGGCGGGGGGGTTCCGTGACTTTACCCGGATTGCCTCCAGTGATCCGATCATGTGGCACGATATCTTCCTCTCCAATCGGGAAGCGGTGCTCAACGTCATCGACCACTTTACCGCGGACCTGGCGGGGCTGCGTGAGGCCATCGATACCGGGGACGGCCGGAAACTGCTTCAGGTATTCAGTCGCGCCAAGGCGGCGCGCGATCATTTTTCCAAAATGCTCTCAGGACAGGCTTACGTGACAACCATGAGTCAGAAACAGGTAACGTTCAAACTCCAGCCCGGCGGCAGCGTCCAGGGCGATATCCGGGTTCCCGGTGACAAATCCATGTCGCACCGCTCCATCATGCTGGGCGCGTTGGCCGATGGCGTGACGGAAGTGGATGGCTTCCTGGAAGGGGAAGACAGTCTGGCGACGCTGCAGGCGTTTCGCGATATGGGCGTCACCATCGAAGGGCCGGACAACGGCCACGTCCGCATTCATGGCGTGGGTCTGCATGGCCTGCAGGCGCCGCGGGGACCCCTGTACCTGGGTAACTCCGGTACCGCAATGCGGTTGTTTGCCGGCCTGCTGGCGGGCCAGGCGTTCGACACCGAGCTGACCGGAGACGAAAGCCTGTCCAAGCGCCCGATGGGCCGTGTGGCGGATCCGCTGCGCGAGATGGGGGCGGTGATCGAGACCGCAGAAGGCGGGCGCCCACCGCTGAAGATTCGCGGTGGTCAGCCTTTGAGAGGTATCCAGTACACCATGCCGATGGCCAGCGCCCAGGTAAAATCCTGCCTGCTGCTGGCTGGCCTGTACGCGGAAGGGGAGACGGCCGTTACCGAGCCGGCGCCCACCCGTGACCACACCGAGCGTATGCTTCAGGGCTTCGGTTACCCGGTTTCCCGCGATGGGGCGACGGCCCGGGTCAGCAGTGGTGGCAAGTTGACCGGCGGTCATATTGACGTGCCGGCGGACATTTCGTCGGCGGCCTTCTTTCTGGTGGCGGCGTCCATCACGCCGGGTGCAGACCTGACGCTGCGTCACGTGGGCATTAACCCGACCCGTGTGGGAGTGTTGAATATCCTGCGTCAGATGGGCGCGGATATTACGGTCGAGAACGAGCGCGAAGTCGGGGGCGAGCCTGTCGCCGACCTGCGAGTCCGTCATGCGCCGCTCAAGGGCATCGCCATTCCGGAAGATCAGGTGCCGCTGGCCATCGATGAATTCCCGGTCCTGTTTATTGCGGCGGTTTGCGCAGAAGGGCAGACCGTGCTCACCGGTGCTGAAGAGCTTCGGGTCAAGGAAAGTGACCGTATCCAGGTGATGGCCGATGGCTTGGCCCAGTTGGGTGTGCAAACCACCGTAACTGAAGACGGTATTGTCATTGACGGCGGTCAGACTATGGCTTCGGGCACCGTGAACAGTCACGGCGATCACCGGATTGCGATGGCTTTCTCGGTTGCTTCGCTACGGGCCGAGGGTGAAATTACCATCACCGATTGCGCCAACGTCGCCACGTCATTTCCGAATTTCCGTGAGCTGGCGGCATCCGTGGGTATCCAACTGCGTGTCGAGGAGAGTGGTTCATGACGGATGTTCCGGTCATTGCCATCGACGGTCCCAGTGGCTCCGGCAAAGGGACCGTCACGCAAATGCTGGCGCGTCGGTTGGGGTATCACCTGCTCGACAGCGGTGCGCTGTACCGCTTGACAGCGTTGGCGGCGCAGCGTCAGGGTGTTGCCTATGACGATGTCGACGGGTTGGTCCGGGTGGCCGGATCGCTCGACGTGGCGTTTCAGCCGACACCGCCGGGCGAGCCCGCCCGCGTGCTGCTCGATGGTCAGGACGTGACCGCTGAAATCCGTACTGAGACCTGTGGCGACAATGCCTCGAAAGTGGCGGTGATTCAGCCAGTGCGGGATGCGCTTCTGCAGCGCCAGCGTGATTTTTGCCAGCCGCCCGGACTGGTGGCCGATGGCCGCGACATGGGAACGGTGGTTTTTCCGGATGCGCCGGTCAAGATTTTCCTCACGGCAAGCGCCGAGGAACGGGCCCGGAGACGCCACCAACAGTTGCTGGATGCGGGTGTCGATGTTAGTATTGACGCCCTTTTAGACGAGATACGGGCACGTGACGACCGGGATATGAACCGGGCGAGTGCTCCGCTTAGACCCGCCGATGATGCGCAAGTCATTGACTCGACGGGATTAAGCATAGAAGAGGTGCTGGGGAAGGTGATGGCTGTAGCAGGCCAGGCCTGACCGCACCCTTTTGTCGTTGGAAGCTGGAAATCTGTGTAGTACGCCAGCCTTTGGCAGGTTTTTAGCAAATTTGAACAGACCGTGTTGCTGGTAGCACGGAGAACACTTGCGTTGATCACATAGGACACATAATGAGCGAGAGCTTTGCGGATCTTTTTGAAGAAAGCCTGAAAGAAATTGACATGCAACCGGGTTCCATTGTCCAGGGAACCGTGGTTGATATCGACAACGACTGGGTCACTGTTAACGCAGGCCTGAAGTCGGAAGGCGCGATTCCTGCCAGCCAGTTCCTGAATGACAAGGGCGAACTGGAAATCCAGATTGGTGACGTTGTCGATGTGGCTCTCGACGCGGTAGAAGACGGCTTCGGTGCAACCCGTCTGTCTCGCGAGAAGGCCAAACGTGCTGAGGCCTGGAAAGTTCTCGAGAAGAGCTTTGAGGCTGAAGAAGTTGTTAAAGGTGTGATCAACGGCAAGGTTAAAGGCGGCTTCACAGTCGACCTGAGCGGCATCCGTGCCTTCCTGCCGGGCTCCCTGGTTGACGTTCGTCCGGTCCGCGACACCGCGCACCTGGAGAACAAAGAGCTCGAGTTCAAGGTGATCAAGCTGGACCAGAAGCGCAACAACGTGGTTGTTTCCCGTCGTGCGGTTCTGGAAGCTGAAAACAGTGCCGAGCGTGAAGCGCTGCTGGAAACCCTGACTGAAGGTCTGGAAATCAAGGGTATCGTCAAGAACCTGACCGACTACGGCGCGTTCGTGGATCTGGGCGGTGTTGACGGCCTGCTGCACATCACCGATATGGCTTGGAAGCGCATCAAGCATCCGAGCGAAATCGTGAATGTGGGCGACGAGATCAACGTCAAGGTCCTGAAGTTCGACCGCGAGCGTAACCGCGTTTCCCTGGGTCTGAAGCAACTGGGCGAAGATCCCTGGGTCGACATCAAGGGTCGTTATCCGGAAGGTTCCAAGGTCAACGCACGCGTGACCAACTTGACCGATTACGGCTGCTTCGCGGAGCTGGAAGAAGGTGTTGAAGGTCTGGTTCACGTGTCCGAAATGGACTGGACCAACAAGAACATCCATCCGTCCAAGGTCGTTCAGGTCGGTGACGAAGTTGAAGTGATGATTCTGGATATCGACGAAGAGCGTCGTCGTATCTCCCTGGGCATCAAGCAGTGCATGTCCAACCCGTGGGAAGACTTCTCCAGCAACTTCAACAAGGGCGACCGCATCACCGGCAAGATCAAGTCGATCACCGACTTCGGTATCTTCATTGGTCTGGACGGCGGCATCGACGGTCTGGTTCACCTGTCCGACATCAGCTGGAACGAGCCGGGTGAAGAAGCGGTTCGTCAGTACAAGAAGGGCGACGAAGTTGAAACCGTCATCCTGTCTGTTGATCCGGAGCGTGAGCGTATCTCCCTGGGCATCAAGCAGCTGGAAAGCGATCCGTTTGCCGAGTTCGTTCAGCTGAACGACAAGGGCTCCATCGTCAAGGGCACCGTGACAGCCATTGACGCGAAGTCTGCGACGGTTGCTCTGAACGACGAGGTTGAGGCTGTCCTGAAGGCGTCTGAAATCAGCCGTGATCGCGTTGAAGACGCGCGCAACGTGCTGAACGAGGGCGACGAAGTGGAAGCCAAGATCATCAGCATCGATCGTAAGAACCGCGTCATCAACCTGTCCGTGAAGTCCAAGGACGTTGAAGACGACAAGGCTGCGCTGCAGAGCGTTCGCGAGAAGTCTGCTGAAACCTCGGGCGCCACCACCATCGGTGACCTGATCAAAGAGCAGATGCAACAGCAGAATGCCAACAAGGAATAATTGGCAGATTTGCTGAAATGTAAAAAAACGGGCTGTAACAGCCCGTTTTTTTTGTCTTTTTTTTGGGTTTAGCTAAACTACTGGCAAGGGGGATGGCTGAAGGTTTCCGGTAAGTCCCCGAAGTTAGGGAATCTCTTTGGATCACGCCGGCATTTAGATGGGCTGATACGGACTCTGGGTTGTTCGTTTTGCTGCCAGCCGATGGATCCGGGGGAGGTGTGTCATGACCACGAGCCAGCTTGCAGGGGCTTGGCGCGCCACCGAGGAACAAGTCAGTGCTTTCTCAGGGGCTGATTTCGCGATAAGAATCAGAAGGAATGATCGCATGACAAAGTCTGAACTGGTTGAGCTGATCGCTTCCAAACAGACACAACTGTCCGTGAAAGATGTCGAGCTTGCTGTCAAAACCATCATCGAGCACATGTCCCAATCGTTGGCCGAAGGGCAGCGTATTGAGATTCGGGGTTTCGGTAGCTTTTCTCTCCATCATCGGGCAGCACGAACCGGACGTAATCCCAAAACCGGCGAAGCGGTAAAACTTCCTGCCAAGCATGTTCCGCATTTCAAGCCAGGCAAGGAATTGCGCGAACAAGTCAACGACAGCATGAAAAGCGGTTACTGAGGCAGGTTCTGTCATAGGTGATCGAGCGCAGCGCGACAGGGCGCGCCTGCGCGTATTCCGGGTATTCCGGGGATTTCCTGTGCTACCATGATCAGCCCCACCGCAACGGACGCTAACCATTCGGGAGCCGTTATCTATGGCCTGGCTGCAAAAGGTTATTATTGGCCTTGTCGTGATCTTTCTGATCCTGGCTGCCTTAGTCTTTTCCCTGAATAATCAGGTTTCAGTTTCACTCAACTTTCTGTTTTTCGAAACCGCCGCCTATGGGATCGCTTTCTGGCTGATCCTGGCATTTGTGGCCGGCGGCATCATTGGCATGTTGTTGACCTCCCTGGCCATGATCCGCACGTCCGTCAGTAAACGGCATTTGCAAAAGAAGCTGGCGCAAACCGAAAAGCAGCTTGAGAAAGCCAGGTTGGAAGCCGGTCGGAATCCCTGATGGACACAGTGCTTCATTGGCTGCTCCTCGTTGTTGCCGTTGCGGCAGGCTGGTTCATGGGGCGCTGGGGTCGTCATGACGGCGCCGGCGGACCGCGGATGGACGATGAGGAGACGGTCCGGGATCGCCTCCAGTTCCTGTTCACCAATTATTCCGATGAAGCCATCGAGAACTTCGTGCAGTCGCTGGCGGTCAATCGCGAGACGGTCAGTCTGCATCTGTCTGTGGGGGCGCATTTCCGCCTGAAGGGCGAAACCGAAAGAGCGATCGTCATCCACCAGAACCTCCTCGCCCGGCCCGAACTGCCCACCCGTTATTCGCCCCAGGTCACTTACGAACTTGCCATGGATTACATGACCGCCGGTTTGCTGGATCGGGCGGAGTCCCTGTTCCACCAGTTGCTGGGCAGTCGGGACTATAGTCGTCAGGCCGCGGACCAGCTGATTGAGCTCTATCAGCAGGAGCGCGAATGGGACAAGGCCAGGCAAGTGGCCAGCACGCTGACGGTTGGCTATCCCGAAGACGAACTGAAAAAACGCCTGGCCTACCTGACCTGCGAACTGGCAGAGGATGCCCTGCGCCAGGATGATCGCTGGGGCGCCCAGAAGCTGGTCAAGGATGCGCTTGAGCAGGATAAGACCTGTGTGCGGGCCAGCTTCCTGCAGGCCGATATTCACCGTCGCCAGGGAAATCTGTCGGAAGTCAGCCAGTCCCTGTTCCGGGTGTTCGACCAGAATCCGTCTTTCGGGCCGGAAGCCATCGACCGCCTGATGAAGCAAGCCCGGGAGAAAGGGGATGTGGCCCGTCTCGGGCGTCGACTGCGCAAGCTGTACGAAAGCTGGCCGAGCACCAGTTTGCTGCTGGCGCTGGTGGAGTCGGTCGAGCGCAGTAATGGCCGGCTGGCTGCCATCAACCTGTTGCGCGAGGAGCTGGAAATCCGACCGAGTCTCAAGGGGTTGCTGCGCCTGGTGGAAATGGCGGGCTATGAGAAGGGGATGACCACCGACGAGGGCCGCCTGGTCAGCCGTATGGGGCAGATGCTGTTATCGAACCGGCCGATTTATCGCTGTATTAACTGTGGCTTTGAGGGGCGCCAGCTGCACTGGCTTTGTCCCAGCTGCAAGCGGTGGGAAAAAGTCCAGCCCATCCAGGGTGTGGAAGCGGAATAACGTTTGAGTGTGCGGGCGATCCGGTGTGGTTGACCGATCGTTTGCCGTATGAATTTGTGAGGCGCATGTATGCAGGATCGTAAAACTGAATTGGGGCCCCGGATTGTCGTAGCGCTTGATTTTGCCGACCAGTCAGAGGCGCTGTCCCTGGTGGATTCGCTGGACCCGGCGCTGTGCCGACTCAAAGTGGGCAAGGAAATGTTCACCCGTTTCGGGCCGGCCCTGGTTAAGGAGTTGCATAATCGCGGCTTCGAGGTGTTTTTAGACCTCAAGTTCCACGATATCCCCAATACCACGTCCGCTGCCGTGGCGGCGGCGGCCGATCTTGGTGTGTGGATGGTGAACGTGCACGCATCCGGTGGCGAAACCATGATGGCCGCCTGTCGTGAGCGACTGGAAAGCTATGGGGCCGATCGCCCGTTGCTGATTGCGGTCACGGTGCTGACCAGCATGACCGCCGATGACCTGAAAGGTCTGGGTATTGCCGAGTCGCCGGAAGCGCATGTATCGCGTCTGGCGGCGATGACCTATAACGCGGGCCTGGATGGCGTTGTCTGCTCCGCTCAGGAAGCTTCTGTGCTTCGCTCTGAGCAGGGTGAGCGTTTCCGTCTGATTACCCCGGGCATCCGACCGACGTTTGCCGCCCAGGGCGACCAGAAGCGGATCATGACCCCTTCTGATGCGCTGCGCGCGGGCAGCGATTATCTGGTGATCGGCCGGCCGATTACCCAGGCCGGCGACCCGCTGGCGGCTTTGGAGGAGATTCAGGCGGAGATCCAGCTGGCCGAGGAGTAGGATTCAAACCGGCAGCCGCCATTCAAGCGTCTCGGAGTGATCCGGGGCGTTTTTGTTTGTGGCTTGTCGGAGCGGGGTGTGAATTTCGAGCATAAAAAAGCCGCTGGGATCAGCGGCTTTTCGAAATAGTGGCTCCCCGAGCTGGGCTCGAACCAGCGACAAACGGATTAACAGTCCGTTGCTCTACCAACTGAGCTATCGGGGAACGTCGTCAGTGACGAGGCGCGTATATTACGGTGGCGCCCCATCACCGTCAACCCCCTAATCAATAAACCTTTTATGTTTTCTCAAGGGGTTGATGGAACCGGCCTAGCCCAGCACTTTTTTCAGGCGCTCGACCGCCTTCTGCAGGTTTTCCATGCTCGTGGCGAAGCTGAGTCGCATGTGGCCCGGTGCTCCAAAGGCGGAGCCGGGAACCAGCGCTACACCGGCTTCCTTGAGCAGTACTTCGGCCAGCTCCACGTCGGTCGACACGTCGTCACGAGCGTCGATGGCGCCCTGGAAGCTCGGGAACACGTAGAAGGTGCCGTCACCCTTCAGGCACTCAACGCCGTTGATGCCGTTCAGCGCATCCACCAGATAGTCGTGGCGTTCCTTGAAGGCTTTGACCATTTCGCCCACGCATTCCTGCGGACCTTCCAGTGCGGCCTGGGCGGCAGCCTGGGAAATGGAGCAGGGGTTGGACGTGCTCTGGGACTGGATTTTCTTCATGGAGCCGATGATCTTGGCCGGACCGGCGGCATAGCCGATGCGCCAACCGGTCATGGAGTAGGCCTTGGAGACGCCGTTCAGGACGAACGTGCGATCGTACAGTTCCGGGGTGGCGTTCAGGATGTTGCAGAATGGCTGACCGGTCCACAGGATCGGTTCGTACATGTCGTCGGTCGCAATCATCACCTGTGGGTGCTTTTTCAGGACCTCGCCAATCGCCTTCAGTTCATCCAGGCTGTAGGCCATGCCACTCGGGTTGGACGGGCTGTTTAGCACAAACAGGCGAGTCTTGTCCGTGATGGCCTCTTCCAGCTGTTGGGCGGTAATCTTGAAGCGGCTCTCGGCAGAGGTTTCCAGGATGACCGGCTTGCCCTCGGCCACCAGCACCATATCCGGGTAGGAGACCCAGTAGGGCGCCGGGATGATCGCTTCGTCTCCCGGGTTCAGTGTGGCCAGGGCAAGGTTGAAGAAACTCTGTTTGCCACCACTTGATACCAGTATCTGGTTGGCTTCGTACTCAAGACCGTTATCGCGTTTGAACTTCTCGATAATCGCCTTTTTCAGACCCGGCGTACCGTCGACTGCGGTGTACTTGGTCTGACCGCCCTTGATGGCTTCAATGGCAGCGGCCTTGATGTGTTCGGGCGTATCGAAGTCAGGCTCACCGGCGCCGAGGCCGATAATATCCTGGCCCGCCGCACGCAGTTCCGCGGCCTTGTTGGTGACGGCCAGGGTCGGTGAGGGCTTGATCGCTTGTACACGGCTCGAGAGTTGAAGGTCCAAACTAGCGCTCCTTAAGATGCGTCATGAGTGGCCGCCCGGAAGTCGGGCCGAGGCAAATCGGCATCGATGGCCGGGGAAGCCGGAAAAAATGCAAAACGCTGTGATGTTACCATGAAGGTCTCATCAGTATAAGCTGGCACACAGAGTTTGGGGTGTCGGCTACCTGAAAATCATCGCACACTGCGACCGACTGTAAAGGGGGCACTGACGCCACATGTTCAAGGTTCAATCGGCCTACCAGCCTGCAGGCGACCAGCCCACAGCCATTGAGGGCCTGGTCGACGGGATTGAATCCGGCCTGGCCCACCAGACCCTGCTGGGGGTGACCGGTTCGGGCAAGACCTTCACCATTGCCAATGTGGTGGAGCGCATCCAGCGGCCGACCATTGTCATGGCTCACAACAAGACGCTGGCCGCGCAGCTCTATGGCGAGTTCAAGGAGTTCTTCCCGGAGAACGCCGTCGAGTATTTCGTTTCCTACTACGACTATTATCAGCCGGAAGCCTACGTGCCTTCGTCGGACACCTTCATCGAGAAGGACGCGTCCATCAACGAGCACATCGAGCAGATGCGACTGTCGGCGACCAAGGCCCTGTTGGAGCGGGATGACGCCATCATTGTGGCCACCGTGTCCTCGATCTACGGTCTGGGCGATCCCCAGTCCTACCTGAAGATGATGCTGCACCTGGACCGGGGCGACCCGATCGACCAGCGGTTTATCCTGCGCCGCCTCGCCGAATTGCAGTACACCCGCAACGACGTCGAATTCCATCGCGCCAACTACCGGGTGCGCGGCGATGTGATCGACGTGTTCCCGGCGGAATCCGAGAAAGAAGCGATTCGCATCGAGTTGTTCGACGACGAAGTGGAAAACCTGAGCTACTTCGATCCACTGACCGGCGAAATGCTGCGTCGGGTGCCCCGGGTGACCATCTATCCCAAGAGTCACTACGTCACGCCGCGCCAGGTGGTGCTGGACGCGGTCGAGAACATCAAAGTGGAGCTGGATTCTCGGCTCAAGCAGCTGCGAGACAACAACAAGCTGCTGGAGGCCCAGCGCCTGGAAGAGCGGACCCGCTACGACATCGAGATGATGCTGGAGCTGGGCTACTGCAACGGCATCGAGAATTACTCCCGCTACCTGTCCGGACGCCAACCCGGCGAGGCGCCGCCAACTCTGTTCGATTACCTGCCGCCCAATGCGCTGCTGGTGGTGGACGAGTCCCACGTCACCATTCCCCAGATCGGCGCCATGTACAAAGGGGACCGCTCGCGCAAGGAAACCCTGGTGGAATACGGCTTCCGCCTGCCGTCGGCCCTGGATAACCGGCCCATGCGATTCGATGAGTGGGAGCGGATTGCGCCGCAGATGATTTTTGTCTCGGCCACGCCCGCTGACTACGAGGCCGATCATGCCGGTCAGGTGGTGGAGCAGGTGGTGCGGCCGACCGGGCTGCTGGATCCGGAAATCGAAGTCCGGCCGGCGTCGACCCAGGTGGATGATCTGCTGTCGGAAATCCGCAAGCGGGTCGGGGCTGATGAGCGGGTCCTGGTTACCACGCTCACCAAACGTATGGCCGAGGACCTGACGGATTTCCTGCAGGAGCACGACATCCGCGTGCGTTACCTGCACTCCGACATCGATACCGTGGAGCGGGTGGAGATCATCCGTGACCTGCGCCGGGGCGAGTTCGACGTGCTGGTGGGGATCAACCTGCTGCGGGAAGGCCTGGACATGCCGGAAGTGTCGCTGGTTGCGATTCTGGATTCGGACAAGGAAGGCTTCCTGCGGTCCGAACGCTCACTGATTCAGACCATTGGCCGGGCGGCGCGGAACGTCCACGGCAAGGCGATTCTCTACGGCGACAAGATCACCGGTTCCATGCAGCGGGCGATCGATGAAACCGGTCGCCGTCGCGAGAAACAGCAGGCGCACAACGAAGCCCATGGCATCACGCCGCAGGGTCTGAAGAAGAACATCTCCGACATCATGGAGGGGGCCCATAACGGGGCACCGGGGCGTCGACGCGGAGGCGAGCGCCCGGGACAGAAAGCCGCCGAGGAAGCGGAAGAGTACCGCGTGGTGGCCCACGGCAAGTCGCCGGAAGAGCTGCTCAAGGAGATCACCAAGCTGGAAGACGAGATGTACAAGGCCGCCGCCGACCTGGATTTCGAACGGGCAGCGCGGCTGCGTGACGACATCGCGTCGCTCAAGGAAGCGTCGATCCGTACCGCCTGAGGCGGTACGGGGCTCAGTCCGAAACGTCGGGAGTGCGTTTGGGCCCGATGATCACGACAGCCTGCAAACGCTGCCGGTGACCGTAGCTGGCCATCTTCTCGAAGACGGCCCGGTCCACCGGCAGGTACTGCTTGTCGGCGATGGTCTCGCCTTCGGCCACATCCACTTCCGGGTCGTGCAGGTAGACGAACTGATTGTCCATGGCACAGACGGTCACCCAGTGAGGGACCCGGCTGCGATTGAGCTGCCAGGTGCTGACCAGGATGACCGGAATGTCGCCGCGGGCCAGGGCGTCTTCGATGACATCGACGGTGATCGGCTCGTTATGCAGCTCGATATCGGTCAGCGCCATGTCGTGGATAAACCCCTCATGGACCAGTTCCAGCACCCGCTTTTTCTCCTTACTGCGCACCGTATCCTTGAACAGCGCCCCTTCCTTGCTCACATAGGCGGTCACGGCAAATCCGCGATGCCACGCTGCCAGTGCCAGTCCGTGAGGGCCGCAGCCGCCGTGGCCGGCCAGCATGAAAATGGTGGTGGCTTCGCGCCAGATCCGCAGTTCCTCGAGGGTGGTGAGGCGCCGGTCCGGGCACTTGGCGGCCATGGCCATCATCAGCGCGGCCGGCCCGCAGGTGAAGTCGGTGGTTTGCGGGTAATAGGGCACCGGTCGCACCGCGTCCGACGGCTCGAAAAACAGGATGCGGCGCTCGAAGCGCAGCGCGTTGCCGTGATCTTCGTAGTAGTCCCGGTAAGTGCCGAACTGCCGGTAACCCAGGCGGCGGTACAGGCGGATCGCGCCGTGATTGTCCTCGCGCACTTCCAGCCGCATGATGATCCGGTCGGCCTCGACAGCAACGGCTTCGCTTTCCCGGACCAGTTTCTCACCGAGTCCCTGACCCCGAGCCTCATCGGCAACGGCAATGGAATAGATGCGGGCCAGACGTGTGGCTTTGTGCATCAGCACCAGGCTGTAGCCCACCAGTCGGCCATCGGCGTCCGCCACCAGAACCCGGTCCCGGGGCATTTCCAGGAAACGTCGGAAGCTACGACGGGAGAGGCGGTCCTCCGAAAAACAGCGGTTTTCCAGGTCGACCAGGGCATCCAGGTCGTCCGGAAGGGCGCGGCGAATCAATACGTGCATGGCCAGTCCTGTAACAGCGTTCACAAAGGCCGGTAGGAGTCATTTACGGGGTGCCGGCGTGAACTATTATGGGTGGTGTCGGCAGGCTGCGAAAGGTGCGTGAAATCCGCTATAAGCCGATGATTGTGCGGGTTCATAAGCCGGCGTATTGTCGCGTTTTCGAGGCCGTTTCAGGAAGGAAGCCGGTATGACTCGTTTGATGATTGTGGTGGATCGTGATCGTGACTGGGCGCCGTATTATCCCAGTTCCGATGTGATGACGTTCGACCAGTATGTCCAGTTCTCAGGGAACACCCACCAGCGGGTGCGGGTGATCAACCTGTGCCAGAGCGCCCGTTACCTCAGCCGGGGTTACTACTGCTCGCTGCTGGCGGAGGCCCGCGGGCATAACGTGGTGCCGTCGGTGATGACGCTGAACGACCTGCGGCGCAAGGATCTGTTCTCACTGGAATTGCAGGAACTGGATCCGGGCGTGATCCACTGGCTGGATGACGCCGCCACCGCTGAGTCCGTCCCCACATCCGAGAGCGCACGGGAAGCCGTGCGTCAGGTCAAGGTGCGGACCTTCTTTGGCAAAGCCGAGCATGAGGCCCTCAAGCCGGTCGCGCGGGCGCTGTTCGAGCGTTTTCCGTGCCCGATCCTGGAAGTGGTGTTCCGCTATCGCAAGACCTGGCAGATCGAGTCCATGAAGCCGGCCTCGCCGGCCGACTTGACCGAGTCCGAACAGGATGTCTTTGCCGGCGCTCTGGATCGTTTCAGCAGTGCGTTGTGGCGCAAGCCCCGATCGCGCCGCCAGTATCGCTACGATCTGGCGATGCTGGTGGATCCGGAGGAAAAACTGCCGCCCAGCGATGCCAAGGCGTTGCAATATTTCATCAAGGCCGGCAAGAAGCTGGGCATCCATGTGGAGCCCATTACCCGCAAGGACTACATGCGGCTGCCGGAATACGATGGTCTGTTTATCCGGGAGACCACGTCGATCGACCATCACACCTACCGCTTTGCCCGCAAAGCCGAAGCCGAAGGCATGGTCGTCATTGATGACCCGGTGTCGATCCTGCGTTGCACTAACAAGGTGTTCCTGGCGGATCTGTTGAAGAACAACAAGATTCCCACGCCGCGCACGTTGATCCTGTCCAAGGACCAGAAGGACAGTGTCGAGCAGGCGATTGAGCACCTGGGATTCCCTATGGTGGTCAAGATCCCGGACGGAGCCTTTTCCCGCGGAGTCATGCGTGCGGAGAATGAGGCGCAGCTGAAAGAGGCACTCAAGACGCTGTTCCGGCAATCGGCCCTGGTGTTGGCCCAGGAATACCTGTACACGGATTACGACTGGCGAATCGGCGTGCTGGGTGGGCGTGCCATTTTTGCCTGCAAATACTACATGGTGAAGGGGCACTGGCAGATCTACAGCCACGGCGACAACCAGCAGTTCGACAGCGGTGACTTCGATACGCTGCCGACCTATGAAGTGCCTAAGAACGTCATCCAGGCTGCGCTGAATGCGACCCGGCTAATCGGTAATGGCCTTTACGGGGTGGACATCAAGCAGTCCGGCAATCGCGTGGCGGTGATCGAGGTGAACGATAATCCCAACATCGACGCCGGCGTCGAGGACCGCTTTCTCGGCGGCGAACTCTATACCCTGGTGATGCAGGAATTCCTGTCGCGCATGGAAGAGCGGCGCCGGGCCTGACAACCTCGGCGTTTCCGTTTAACGCATCGGCTGCCAGATCCGGATGTTGCCCAGCCAGTCCAGACGGGACGCCGCCTCGCGGAGTTGTTCGATGGATACCGGGGCGGTCAGGCTGTCGGGATTGTGTACGTAGATCTCCACCGACACGTGATCGCCGAGGTAGTGCAGCCGCAGGCTGCGCAGGGTCTCCGGCTCGAGCTTGTCCTGCCAAACCCCTTCCAGGGCACGGATGACCTCGCTGCGCGTGGGCAGGCCGGATTCCGTGGGCTCAGCACCCGCATCGTTCTCCGCATCAATGTGGAAGACGACATCCGTGATGTCCGGGTGGGCATCACGGATTCGTTGGGTTACTTTGACGCCGATTTCATGACCCTCCGACACGCTGATGACCGGGCTGACCAGCAGGTGCAGGTCGACCAGGACATCGCCGCCCATGCGCCGGCTGCGTAAGCCATGCACGTTACGCACGCCTTCGGTGGCCCGGGCAATGTTATGAATTTCCCGGGTCTGACTGTTGTCCAGTGCGGTGTCGACCAGTTCCTTCACGCTGTTCCAGGTGAGATGCCAGCCGACGTGACCGATGATGACTGAAACGCCGATCGCTGCCAGAGCATCCAGCCAGGCCACTCCGGTCATGGCACCGGCAGCGCCTACCAGGACCACAATGGATGAAAACGCATCGGTCCGGCTGTGCCAGGCGTTGGCGATGATCAGGTCCGAGCGAATCGCTTCGCCCACGTGCCGGGTATACCGGTAGATCCACTCTTTGCCGACGATCGACAGGGCTGCTGCTACCAGTACGGGCCAGCCGGGCAGGGCGATGTCGGCCGGCTCCCACAGCATCCGCTGCAGACTGTCCCAGGCCAGGGCGCCGGCCAGGCCGACCAGGAATGTGCCCAGAATCATGGTGCCAAGGGTTTCGAAGCGCTGATGACCATACGGGTGGTCCGAGTCGGGCGCCTGCCGGGCTGTCCGCATCAACCCGAGAACAAGAAGATCGGACGCCACGTCGGAGAAGGAATGGATGCCATCGATCACCAGAGCCTGTGAGTGGAACAGTACGCCGATGACGCATTTGGCGGCACCCAGAATGGCGTCAAGAATCATTCCTATTACGGTGACCCGCGTGGCCGCCTGCTGCTCCTGCTTCAACTTGATGTCTGTCATTCCCCAACACGTTCCTTTGGGCCGATTTTTGCTGTCAGCCTGATTGTCTTATGCACAAACCGGCGAATCAGTGAACAATTTCTGAAATTGTTTCAGAGGCCCGTGCACCGGCTTGATGCATCTTTAAGTAATTGAAAATGTTGAATAAAATAGTTGATCAAAAAATGATCAATCTGTAGGTGGGCCCATCTCCCAAGGCTTCCGAAAATCTGCACGCGGATTTTCAACAGAGTTATCCACAGATTCCGTGGAAAAGGTCACAAGAGCTTAACCATACAGTCATTTAGCGGTCATGTATGCATGGCCAGACACTCTGTGGAAAACCCGTACGGGGCATCCCGGACGCAATCAGTGCGCGAATACGGGTGTCGGAAGTGGCTGAATTTCGGCCGTATCCGGTATACTCCCGCACCATTGTATGGATGGAGTGACGACAATGTATGGCCTGATCCGAAACCTGCTGTTCCAACTGCCGCCGGAACAGGCTCATCATGTGGCGTTACGTGCCCTGGACCTGGGTGAGCGCCTGGGTCTGTTGAAGCCGTTGACACCGAATGTGCCGGCCAGTCCCGTCGAGGTCATGGGCCTGACGTTTCCCAACCCGGTGGGGCTCGCGGCGGGCCTGGACAAGAACGCCGAGCACATCGACGCGCTGGCGAGCCTCGGCTTTGGTTTTATTGAAGTCGGGACTGTGACACCGCTGGCGCAGCCGGGCAATCCCAAGCCTCGCATGTTCCGGTTGCCGGAACACGAAGCCCTAATCAATCGGATGGGTTTCAACAACGAAGGGCTGGATGTGTTGCTGGCCAACGTGCGCAATGCCCGATTCAACGGCGTGCTTGGCATCAATGTCGGCAAGAACAAGGTGACACCGTCTGACGAGGCCGAGTCGGACTACCGCAAGGGGATTGCGGCGGTCTATGAGCTGGCCAGCTACATCACGGTCAACGTATCGTCACCGAATACGCCGGGTCTGCGGGATCTTCAGTTTGGTGATTCCCTCAAGCAACTGCTTGTGGCCATCAAGGAAGAGCAGCGCCTTCAGACCGAACGTCAGGGGCGTTATGTTCCCATCGCCGTCAAGATCGCACCGGACATGGATGACCAGGCCATCCGGTTCGTAGCGGATGCGCTGATGGCGACGGGTATCGATGGTGTCATTGCCACCAACACCACCGTCGAACGGGATGCGGTCAAAGGCCACCGCTTTGCAGACGAGCAGGGTGGGCTCAGTGGTGCACCGGTGCGCGGGCCGTCTGTCCGCGTGATCGAAGGGCTGTACAGCGAACTGGGCGACCGCCTGCCGATTATCGGCGTGGGTGGGATTACCGATGGCGAAAGTGCTGCTGAAAAGATCCGTGCGGGTGCGCGTCTGGTACAGGTCTATACCGGCTTTATCTACGAAGGGCCGGCCCTGATTGCGGAAGCGGTGAAGGCGATAGCGGCGCTGGAGCGTTAACGGAACAGGAGCAGGGCGAGGCGGGCCGAAAGGAACGAGTGGCTTAAAAATAAAGTGGGCCCGCTGAGCGGGCCCGTGCGGGGGATAAACCCCGTGGCGTTGCTTCTTTTGCTGGTAAGGGTCGAGTGGACCCTTTGGGTTAATCGGTTTTCCAGTCTGTTTTTCGTTTGCTAACGCTTGGTGTGCAAAAAAATCCTGGTTGAGTTAGTCGTTGAAAGCCGAGTCACTGATTTTAAAAGACAGTGGGCTTATCTGCTTCAGGCTGTGATGTTTGGTAATCGATGGATGCCTGAGACCCCCGTGAGGCCTTCCCAGTTGTCCATCCGTCCCTCTCGCCAACCATTCAGCCACTCCTGCCGGGTTTCCACCTGTTCAAGAGGGCAGCTATCCTTGGATTTACCGGAAATGCCGGCCAGATAACCCCGTTTGAATGCGCGAGCACTCATATCTCTTTTCTGTCTTTTCATGCTGTTCCTCACCTCATGGGTTTACAGATCATGGGGTGCGCACCAGAGCATGCCAATCAGCCTTGAAAGCAGATATCGCGAGACTCCGCCCGGAGGGATCCACCTGGGCCGCAGGCACCAGGATCCTGTTGCCGACGTCAACAAACGCCAGCACTTGAAAAGACGCGTCAATGACAAGGTAAGACGAAACCCTTAAGGATGTACACTATTAATTTCATCTAGATGACCGTTGCTTTATGTTTGTGTGACATAAAAATCCGTACGCTTAGTAGAGGTTTGCGCAACAATCAGCGGTTTAGCGCATTTTCTTCTAAGCAGACTGCGGTCTTGTGACTGCCTATTCTGTGGCCGATATCCGGATCACAGGATGCCCCCGGTCAATATCTACCCGGGCAGCTACCCTGTCACGGTTGATGACGACGAATAACGATTGGAGCCCGAAGTGTCCCAACACGATTTTTTCCTGAGCTGCCCCAAAGGCTTGGAATACCTGCTTGCCGATGAGATGGCAGGCTTTGGCATGACGGTCACCCGCCATGCGCCGGCCGGCGTCTGGGGGCAGGGAGCCCTGGAAGACGGCTATCGGGCCTGCCTCTGGTCGCGCCTCGCGAACCGGGTCATCCTGCATCTGGCCACCGTGGACGGTCGTTCCGGCGATGCGCTCTACGAGGCGCTCCATGCCATGCCCTGGGAAGAGCACCTGCAGATTTCCGGGCGTTTCCGGGTGGTGTTCATCGGTCAGAACGAGGCCATCCGTAACACCCAGTACGGGGTCCAGCGGGTCAAGGACGCCATTGTCGACCGGCTGCGCAAGCCTTCAGGGGTGCGGCCTGCCGTGGACACCAGCGATCCGGACATCACCGTCTCGGTCCGGTTGCATCGCGGCGAGGCGCAGGTCGGTCTGGATCTGAGCGGCGACAGTCTTCACAAGCGTGGTTATCGCACCGAAAAAGGCATTGCTCCGTTGCGCGAAAACCTCGCTGCGGCATTGCTGCTGCGCGCCGGCTGGCCGGAGCTGGCGAAGTCCGGCGGCGACCTGGTCGATCCCATGTGCGGGTCCGGTACGCTGCTGATTGAAGGCGCAATGATGGCGTGTGACATCGCTCCGGGCCTGGCGCGGACCGAATACGGTTTCAGCCGTTGGCCCGGCCATGATGCGCGGCTCTGGGAAAAACTGCAGACGGAGGCGCAGGAGCGGGCACAGATCAGGCGCCGGACCAATCGCAGCCGTTTCCGCGGGTATGACGAGAATGCCCGGGTCATCGCAACCGCCTGGCACAACATTCAGCGAGCAGGCCTGGAAGACCGGATCCATGTGGAAAAGCGGACGCTCGCGGATTTCCAGAACCCGTCCACAGCCGACACCGGCCTGATCCTTACCAATCCGCCCTATGGCGAACGTCTGAGTGAGCGTAAGGCGCTCGGCCCACTTTACGAAACCCTGGGTGAGGTCGTCCGCAGCCAGGCCCAGGGCTGGGAATTGGGTGTCTTCACCGGCGCACCGGAACTGTGCCACGCCCTGGGCCTGCGCAGCCATCGCCAGTACAAGCTGTTCAACGGGCAATTGCCGGCTCAGCTGCTGCTGTTCACCGTGGCGCCGGAAAACGAGGCCCGCGTGCGGCATCCCGGGGAACCGGACCGGGTCGTACCCCGCATTGCCAATCCCGAACGCGCGGAGATGCTGTCCAACCGCTTGCGTAAGAACCTGAAGCAGCTCGGCCAGTGGGCCCGCAAGAACAACATCGAGTGCTATCGCCTGTACGATGCGGACATGCCCGAGTACGCCCTGGCCATCGATTGCTACGGCGAGCAGGTGCACGTCCAGGAATACGCCCCGCCCAAATCGGTGGACGCCCGGGCCGCGCGCGAGCGTTTGGGGGAGGCTTTGGCAGTGATTCCGGAAGTGTTGGGTATCGATGCCGATCACCTGGTCTGCAAGCAGCGTCAACGCCAGGCGGGTAAGGCCCAATACGAAAAGCAGTCGGCCAGCGGCCAGTACTTCACGGTCCATGAGGGCGGCTGCGCGTTGCGGGTGAACCTGCGGGATTATCTCGATACTGGACTGTTCCTGGATCATCGCCCCATACGGCAGTGGATCCAGTCCAAGGCGAAAGACAAGCGCTTCCTGAACCTGTTCTGTTATACCGGTGCCGCGACGGTTCATGCCGGCGTGGGCGGCGCCCGTGAAACCGTCAGCGTCGACATGTCGAAAACCTACCTGCACTGGGCACGGGAGAACCTGCGGCTGAACCATCTGGACGACCAGCATCACCGGTTGGTGCACCAGGACTGTCTGCAGTGGCTGGAGGGCAAGCCGGGCCAGGGCGAGCGCGACTTCGACCTGATTTTCATGGACCCGCCGACCTTTTCGAATTCAGCGCGTATGGAAGGTGTGCTGGACGTGCAGCGGGATCATCCCCAGCTCATTCGTCAGGCAATGGCGCGACTGGCACCGGCTGGGGTGTTGGTGTTTTCCAATAATTTCCGCCGCTTCCGGCTGGATGCGTCGATCAGCGAGGAGTTTGAGGTTCGGGACGTGACCCGTCAGACCATCGACAAGGACTTCGCCCGCAATCCCCGGATTCACCAGTGCTGGGAAATACGGGCGAAGGCCTGAGAACGGGCGTGCGCTCAGAATTCGTAGCGCACGCCGCCGTTGAACTGGTAGCCACTGGCGGAGCTGTCGGTGTCCTCGAACAGGCGGCCGCCTTCGAGGACCAGGTAGGTGTTGTCGACCACTTTCAGGTCGATGCCGGCCAACCAGCTGAAGGCGAAGGAGCTGCCGGGAAACTCGTCATCCAGATCTTCATAGGCGGATGGCGTGTCCTCGGTCTCCTTGACCTTGGCGTTGCCGACGATATGGGAGAACCCCACCTGGGCGTAGACGTTGGAGAAGTCGGTCAGCCCGTAATGGACGCCCATGTACCAGCTGGCGAACCAGTCCATGTCCACCTTGAGGTTCTCGGAGACCTCGGACTCGTCGAGACCGGCGCCGGCCCGCACCTCTACATGAAACAGATCGGAAATATGGGAGCCCAGCACCAGCGTGCCCGCTGAGAGCCAACCGCGGCCTTCAGGCAGGCCGCCGACCTTTCGGTACTGCAGGGCCATGCCCTGGACCCCGACATAATCGAGGCCGGCCCGGCTCTTGGGCGGTTCCTGGGCGTGGGCGGACAGGCTGACCAGCCCGCTGGCGAGTGTCAGGGCGAGCAGGGAACGTCGGGTGGACTGCGTCGTCATAAGGGAATCCTGGCCTGGAGGTCTGACCGCGGCGGGGCGGTTCTTATTCTCGGTGGGGCGGGTGAAGCGCCCGGCTACCTCCGGGGATTCTGCGTTATGAGACGCAAGCTTGCGTCGACTCAGGTCACAAATCGCCGGTATCCGTGCCTTCCGGAATCAGTCCGCCGTCCCGTGCCAGCATCAACAGCGCAAAGACGCTGCTTTCCGGCAACTGTGGATCCAGGCCGTGGGTGAACAGGAGTTCCCGGCGCCAGTCTTCCAGCTCTTCGTAGGGCAGGTGCTTGATCAGGTGATCAACCGTGGCGAGCTCAAACGGCACCGGCATGCGCAGCGTATCGAACAGCAGATCCACCAGGCCTTCATCCGGATCCAGGCCGTCGACGAAAACGGTCTGGTCGGCCAGATCTTCGTTCAGCTCCCGGGCCAGTTCCAGCAGCGGCACGCCCTGCTCCTGCAGGTAGGTGAGGTCCACGTCCAGACCATCGGGATCGTCCGGCAGCCAGGCGTCGTCCGGCTCGATGACGACGGTTTTCATAGCGCCATCTGCCAATGACCAGGCGATCGCGGTAGGGAAACAGGCGTCTTGAGCGTCGACAAACTCGATATCGAGGAACTGTGGCAGGCGCATGATAACTCTTGGTCCGGTGTGTGGTGTCGTAAGGATACCAGCTTACCTTTAGCGGGGAGAGGGTGTGTACAACGCGCAATTTCGACAGGCTGGCCGATCATGCGATACTGGTGCGGTTTCTCTGGCAACGGATATTTTGGATCAGCATGGATAACGCCGTTTTCAATTCTCAGCTTTTTGAATTCCTCAAGCAGTCTCCCACGCCTTATCACGCCGTTCGGCAGATGGCCCGCCGTCTCGAAGCGGTCGGATTTGAACGTCTCGATGAGCAGGCGGCCTGGTCACTGGCACCGGGGCAGCGGTATTACGTGACGCGCAACGATTCCACGATCATCGCGTTCCAGACCGGCCAGAGCGATCCGGTTTCCCACGGCATCCGCATGATGGGTGCGCACACCGACAGCCCATGCCTGCGGGTCAAGCCGAACCCCGAGATCCACAAGAAGGGCTATTACCAGCTGGGCGTCGAGGTCTACGGTGGTGCGTTGCTCAACCCCTGGTTCGACCGGGACCTGTCGATCGCCGGTCGCGTGAGCTATGTCGACAGCCAGGATCGACTGCGGGATGCGTTGATCGATTTCGCCAAGCCGGTGGTGACCATCCCGAGCCTGGCGATCCATCTGGACCGGGAGGCCAACAACAGCCGCACCGTGAATCCGCAGACGGATGTGCCGCCGATCCTGATGCAGGCGGACGAGAAAGAGGCGGTGCCTTTCCGTGAACTGCTGGCCGGCCAGATCCGCACCGAATATCCCGAAGCGGACGTGGCCAAGGTGCTGGACTACGAGCTGAGTCTGTACGACACCCAGCCGCCGGCCACGCTCGGCCTGAACGAGGATTTCATTGCCTCGGCCCGGCTGGATAACCTGCTGAGCTGCTTCATCGGCCTGCAGTCGTTGCTGGATGCCGATCCCGGCCAGCCGGCGTTGTTGGTCTGCAACGATCACGAGGAGGTCGGCAGTATGTCGGCCGAAGGCGCACAGGGGCCGTTCCTGTCGTCCGTCCTGGAGCGTTGGGTCGGTGCCGCGGACAAACCGCGCGTGATCGCCCGGTCGATGATGATCTCGGCGGACAACGCTCACGGCGTGCATCCGAACTACGCCGATCGACACGACGGCAACCACGGCCCGCTGCTCAACGCCGGCCCCGTGATCAAGATCAACAACAACCAGCGCTACGCGACCAACAGCCGGACCGCATCGCTGTATCGCCATATCAGTGAGTCACTGGATCTGCCGTGCCAGGCGTTTGTGGTGCGTACGGATATGGGCTGTGGCAGCACGATCGGCCCACTGACGGCGGGGAACCTGGGGGTGCGGACCCTGGATATCGGCGTGCCGCAGTTCGCGATGCACTCGATTCGTGAGATGGCCGGTGCCCGGGACGGTTTTGTGCTGTATCAGGTCTTGCGCCGTTACATCGAGTTGGAGCACATTGATTGAAAGCGCTTTGATTCGGCGCAGTGATCGAGGAAGGACGCTGGCTCCCTGGAGAGAATACGACTCTCGAAAGGGGCGCCGGCAAACTGGGCGCCTGAAACGAAAAAGGCCGCTCAATTGAGCGGCCTTTAAAATTCGATGGCTCCCCGAGCTGGGCTCGAACCAGCGACAAACGGATTAACAGTCCGTTGCTCTACCAACTGAGCTATCGGGGAACAGCTGTGATCAGCAGGCGCGCATATTAAGGAAGTTCCGGTGAGGGGTCAACCCTTGCCGGCAGAAAAAGAGGTCTGCAGACACAACGCATGTCAGGTTATCAATCCCGCTCCTATCCCTTGCCGGCCGGACTGGCGTCCAACATCCGCAGCTACCGGCCGCCGCTGTGGTTGCGCAATGGCCACGTCCAGTCGGTCTGGCCGACCCTGTTCCGCCGGATTGATGTGGCGGAGCCGCTATCACAACGCATCGACACCCCCGACGGTGACGAACTGCACCTGGACTGGTATCGCCAGGGCAGTCCGCGGCTGGCCATTCTCTCCCATGGCCTGGAAGGTCACAGCCGTCGCCCGTATATCCTGGGCCTGGCGCGCGGCCTGCTGGCGGATGGCTGGGATGTGCTGGCCTGGAATTTCCGTTCCTGCGGCGGGCACATGAACCGTTTGCCTCGGTTCTACCACAGCGGTGCCACGCAGGATCTGCACACCGTGGTCCGCCATGCGCTGGCCGACCGGGCTGACTACCAGCACGTCGCCTTGTCCGGCTTTTCCATGGGCGGCAACCTGACGCTGCTGTACCTGGCCGAGCAGGGCGAGCGTATCGACAGCCGGATTCGGGGGGCGGTGACCTATTCGGTGCCCTGTGATCTGGCGGGGAGTGCCCGGATGCTGGCGCTACCCAGTCGCCGGATATACATGCAGCGTTTCCTGAGGGACCTGCAGGTGAAGATGGCGGAAAAAGCCAGTCACTTCCCGGATCTGATCGACCTGGACGGCTTCGACGGGATTCGCAACTTCCAGCAGTTCGACGACCGCTACACGGCGCCGCTGCATGGTTTTCGCGATGCCAACGATTACTGGACGCAGGCGTCATGCCTGCCTCGGCTGCCTGAGATCCGGGTGCCTTCGCTGATTGTGAATGCCGCGGACGATCCTTTCCTGTCCACGGCCTGCTATCCGGAGAAGCGACGCCAACTGGGTGCCTGGGTCACACTGGAGGCGCCCCGCTGGGGCGGTCACGTCGGTTTTGTCGAGATCGCCCGGGACGGCTATTACTGGTCCGAACGCCGGGCGCTGAATTTCCTGCGCGGTCTACTGAGCTGAGGCGGCATCCAGCAGAGGCTTTAGATGGGGCCAGACATTGGCCAGCAGCTGAGGCTGACCCTTGGCGGTTGGATGAATGCCGTCGGCCTGCATAAAACCGTCGCGATCGTAAACGCCATCCAGGAAGAACGGCACCAGCGCCGTGTCCTGCTTCTCGGCAATGTCCGGATAGATCGATGCAAACACCTTGGTGTAGCGGGGGCCATAGTTGGGCGGCATCTGCATGCCGATGAGCAGAACCCGGGCACCGGCCTGTTGCGACAGGGAGGTCATTCTGGCGATATTCTGGCGCGTTACCTGGGGCGGAAAGCCGCGCAGGCCGTCGTTGCCGCCCAGCTCGATGATGACGATCGCCGGAGCCTGCTTGTCCAGAAGTTCCGGCAATCGGCGCAAGCCGCCATCGGTGGTATCGCCACTGATGCTGGCGTTGGCGACCTGCCAGTTCTCATAGCCTTCGTCGTCGAGTTTCTGGCGCAGAAGCGAGACCCAGGCCTTCTCTGTGGCCACGCCGTAACCGGCGCTGAGACTGTCCCCCAGGATCAGCAGGGTGGATTGCGCGGCAGCCAGTCCGGGCGCCATCAGGCAAAGGCAGAAAGCGATTGATCTCAGGAACATAAACTTCGTATCCATTGTCAGTAAAAGATGGCGTGCAATAACATCGGCCTTCAAGGGCGTCTGGCTGCAAGCTCCGACAGAGGGAGATCGGCCCGGCACAGGATACGTTTTTACCGTCGAGGGAACATTGTGGCAACTGGAAGCGACATTCTGAAAGTAACGGACCTCACCCACGAAGTGGCCCTGGGCTCGGAAACGCTGCGTATTCTGCACGACGTCAACCTGTCCATCGGTGCCGGAGAGTCCGTGGCGATCGTGGGGCGCTCCGGTTCGGGAAAAACCACGCTGCTGGGCCTGTTGGCCGGCCTGGATACCCCGACCCAGGGGCGTATCGAGCTTGACGGCCAACCCATCAGTCAGATGAGTGAGGACGAGCGGGCCAGCCTGCGGGCCCGGCGGGTTGGCTTTGTGTTCCAGTCGTTCCAGCTGTTGCCGGCGCTGACGGCCCTGGAAAACGTCATGCTGCCACTGGAGCTGGCCGGTCAGACCGATGCCGCCGGCC
This sequence comes from Marinobacter sp. R17, assembly GCF_003789045.1. Lineage (NCBI taxonomy): Bacteria > Pseudomonadati > Pseudomonadota > Gammaproteobacteria > Pseudomonadales > Marinobacteraceae > Marinobacter > Marinobacter sp. R17. The sequence continues at coordinate 44,558 of NZ_RHGZ01000013.1, forward strand.
AGGCCACCGAACTGCTCCGGCGCGTGGGCCTGGGTGAGCGCCTGCAACACACGCCCCGACAGCTTTCCGGCGGCGAGCAGCAGCGGGTTGCGATTGCCCGGGCGTTCGCCGCGCATCCTAAAATCCTGTTCGCCGACGAGCCCACCGGCAATCTCGATAACAACACCGGCCAGGCGGTGTCCGACCTGTTGATGGCGCTGAACCGGGAGCAGGGCACCACCCTGGTAATGGTTACCCACGATGAACACCTGGCCGCGCGCTGTGGGCGTCAGCTGTCGATTGAGGCCGGCGAGGTATCCGAAGACGGTGTGGCGCCGGCCCGGGGAGTGGCGGTCTGATGGCGGCCGCACAATTGGCCCGGAGCGGCCGGGACTGGCGGGAACGGGATGTGCGCGTACTGGTCGCAGCGCTGATCGTGGCGGTGGCAACCGTGGCGACCATTGCCCTGTATGCCAGTCATCTGGAACGGACCCTGGTCACCTCGGCCAGCGCCTTCCTGGCGGGCGACCGGCAACTGGAGAGTGAAAACGGTCAACCGATACCGCAGGGCTGGCGTGACGAAGCCGAGCGTCAGGGCCTGTCGACCGCGCGCATGGTGGAGTTTTCCACCATGGTATTCGGCGCCGGCAATTTTCAGCTGGTGTCGGTGAAGGCGGTCAGCAATCGCTATCCGTTGCGCGGCCAGGTGGAGTATCAGGCGGACACCGACGCGCCCCGCCAGGCACTGTCCCATGGTCCCGACCCGGGGGCCGTCTGGGTGAACCCGCGTTTGCTGCGTTTGCTGGATTTGAAGATCGGCAGCACCATCGAAGTGGGCAATCTCGACCTCAAGGTCACGGGCCTGTTGATCCGTGAGCCGGATGCCGGTTTCAGCATGTCGGCGCTGGCGCCCCGCATCATGATGCATGCCGACGACGTCCCCGCCACCGGCGTGATCCAGCCCGGCAGCCGCGTCGAGTACGTCAACCTGTTTGCCGGCCCCGAGGACGCGCTTGAACGTTTCCATGCCTGGCTCAAGCCACAACTCGGGCCCAGCCATGAATGGAAGAGCATCCAGGACGGCCAGGCCCTGTCGGACTCCCTGACCAAGGCGAGGCGGTTCCTGCTGTTGGGCGGCAGTCTCGCGGTCCTGCTGGCCTCGGTGGCTGTGGCGGTCGCCAGCCGCCAGTACGCGATGGGGCAGCGAGACACGGTCGCGCTGCTAAAAACACTGGGCGTGCCCGGGCGGCGTATCAGCGGGCTGTATATGGTCCGGCTGCTGTTGTGGGGTGTCGTCGGAACGCTGCTGGGCATTCTGGTGGCCTTGCCGGTGTTTTGGGGGCTGGCGTCGTTGACGGCCGAGATGCTGGATCGCGAGATGGGTTATAGCGTGGACGTTCTGTCGCTTTGGCCCGCCCTGGTTACGGCGCTGGTGGCGTTGTTTGCCTTCGCTTACCCGCCGATTCGCAGGTTGCGTCAGGTGCCGGCGATGCGGGTCTTGCGGTCGCAGCCCGGGGAGGCGGGGCGCGGCGTACTGCTGGACGCGGCTATCGCGTTGTTGGCGGTGTTTGGGCTGATCTGGCTCTATGCTGGCGAGCTCTGGATGGTGCTGGCGCTGCTAGGCGGTCTGGCGGCGTTGTTGGGCATCCTGGCGTTGGCCGGCTGGGTGCTGGTTCTCGGGTTGCGGCGCGTGGTGGGCGGCGGCAATGCCTGGCGCCTGGCCCTGGTCGGGCTCTATCGGCATCGCAAGGCCAGCCTGTCGCAGATTGCCGTCTTTGCCATGACGCTGATGCTGGCGTCGACGCTGATCCTGGTTCGCTCATCGTTGCTGGACGACTGGCAGGCCCAGTTGCCCGCGGACGCGCCCAATCATTTCCTGATCAACATTGGTCCCGAAGCGGTCGACGACGTCCGCGGTTTCCTGGGTGAGCATGACCTGTCGACCGATGACCTGTATCCGATGGTCCGTGGCCGACTGACCGAAATCAACGGCGAACCGGTGCGGGAAGCCGTCAGCAAGGACCGCGAGGTGCGAGCCCTGAACCGGGAGCTGAACCTGACCTGGATGCAGGATCTGCCCGAAGACAACCGTCTTGTTGAAGGCCGTTGGTTCAAACCGGGTCAGACCGAAGGGCTGTCCATTGAGTCCGAGCTTGCCCAGCGCCTGGGCGTAACGCTGGGGGATCGGTTGACGTTCACCATCGGGTCGCAGACGGTCGAGGAACCGGTGACCAGTATCCGCACCGTGCAGTGGGACAGCATGAAACCCAATTTCTATATGGTCTTTCCGCCCGGCGGTGGGCTGGACGGGTTGCCGGCCACCTGGATCACGAGCTTTTACCTGGAACCGTCCCGCAAGAGCCTTCTCAACGATTTCACCCGGCGCTTCCCGACCATTTCGGTGTTGGAAGTCGACCATATCATCGATCGCATCCGTGAGATCGTCCAGCAGGTCACCCAGGCCATTGAAGCGATACTGGCGATGATCCTGGCTGCGGCCATTGTGGTGATGGCCGCCGTGGTCAGCGCCACGCTGCAGGATCGCCAGCGGGAGGGGGCCCTGTTGCGCACGTTGGGCGGCCGGCAGCGGCTGCTGGTGAACAGCACGATGCTGGAATTTGCCCTGCTGGGGCTGTTCGCCGGCATACTCGGTGTGCTGGCTGGCGAGGTCGCTGTCTGGGCGCTGCAATACCGGATGTTTGAAGGCACGTTTCACTGGCACTGGCGGGTGGTGTTGCTGCTGCCGTTGGTCAGCGCTGCCGTGCTCGCGGTGTTTGGCCGCTGGCAGTTGAATCCGGTCCTGCGTGTCTCTCCGATGCTGTTGTTGCGCCGTCTGGAATGACGGCCCGACGCTACTGGTAGTTGGCCAGTATGGCGTCGAGTTCGCCGTTGGCTTTCATGTCGGCCAATGCCTTGTCGAAGCGAGCGGCGAAGTCAGCCATGTCCGGGCGGACCATAAGGCTGAGTCCAAAATCGCTGAGATTGCCATCGCTGGCGCTGAACTGGCCGCGCCAGCCGTTCTTGCGGATCAGCCAGTGCCCGACCAACCGGTCGGCAATAGCCACGTCAAAACGACCGTCTCCCTGAAGCAGGTAGCTGAACATGTCGCGATCCCGCGGCACATCGAATCGCTGCGCTCGGCCGGATTCGAACAGATCCTTCAGATAGGGGTACTTGTAACCCAGGTGGGTCAGAACCACCTTGCCCTCCAGGTCTCCGGGGCGATCATAGACGAATCGCTTGTCGCCAGCGGTAAAGAACACCTCCTGCACCCGGACGATAGGCTGAGTGAAGACGAATTGCTCGGGGTGTTCAGTCCATTCGGGAGCCCGGGCCGTGGCGTCGAAATAGCCGTCGAGCAACATGTTGTCCACCCGCTTGCGGGGAATCTTGTAGGCTTCCACCTGAAAATCAAGGCGCTGGCCAATGGCCGTAGCCACGTCCCAGACAATCCCCGAAATGTTGTGATCGCCGACGATGGTGTAGGGCGGGTAGCCGTTGGGGGAGACGTTCAGTCGCAGGGTCTGCAGTGTGTCGGCCTGTGCCGGGAGGCACGGCAGCAACAGCAGGGCGGCAGCGAAAAGCATGGGTAGTCTACAAAACATGTTGGCGGGCTCAAAAGCAAAACACCCGCTTCGACACCCGGCTGCTTCCATCGCGCCGGCTGAGCGGGTTTTCATAGGACAGTGCTGTTTGAGGGTGTTGCAAACGCGTCGCGAGCGATGGCCAGACAAGGCGAAATTCAACGAAAGAGCGCCGTTTACGAGCTGTAAATGAGCGTCTTAAGGCGATTTTCAACGCCGTATGGTTGAGCGCAGTCGCTGTTGCAGCATCCTCATTTGCTTCCGTGCACCAATCGCTATTCTGCCAAAGCGACTCGTCGTCGTCCCGTTGAGTTTTGTAAAAAGACTGGCTGAATCAATAGGCTGAATCTGACGTCGCCGTCAGATTCAGCCTGGCTTCGGGGATTACCCCCAGGCGCGCTTGAGGACGGCCATGGCGTCGTCCAGTGTGACTTCGCGGGGGTTGAACATGATCGACCCGTCGTCGAGGGCCAGTCGTGCAATCCGCTCCAGCTGGCCCTGCTCGACCTTGCCGGTCTCCTGCAGGGTCCGGGGCAGTTTGCAGTGCTGGTAGAGCGCATCGCGCAGCTTGCGGATGGCGGAAATGCATTCCTCGGCGCGGCGGTTGGCCGGCGTGGTGGCATAGACGTCCGGCCCGGCCATATACAGCAGCAGCTCGCCCAGCGGCTCGCGGATGGTCTCCAGGTTGTATTCCAGTACGTAGGGCAGGTAAAGGCTCATGCACAGGCCGTGAGGCAGGTGGCAGATCGCGCCGGTGGCGTGTCCCAGGGCATGAACCAGGCCGACCATGGAGTTGGAAAAGGCGATGCCGGCCATGGTGGAGGCTTCGGCGAGCTCCAGTCGACTGTCGGCGTTTTTCGGGTTGTCCATCACCGTCAGCAAGTTATTGCTGATTTTCTTCACCGCGGCCGTGGCGTAGGCGTCGCTGAGCGGATTCTTGGCCATGCAGGTGAAGGCTTCCGTGGCATGGGTGAGGGCGTCCATCCCGGTGGCCGCGGTGATGTGCGGCGGCAGGGTCAGCGTCATGCGCGGGTCGATGATGGCCGCGTCCGGTAGCAGGAACGATGAAGTGAAGGGCAGCTTCACCGACTTCTCCGTATCCGCAATCACGGCGACGGAGGTCACTTCTGACCCGGTACCGGCGGTCGTCGGCACCACGAAGAAGGGTTTCAGTGGACTGGTGAGAACGCCCGCGCCGGCGTAGGCGGAAAGATCGTCACCGCCCTCGGACACCAGAATGTTTACGGCTTTGGCGGTATCGATGGCCGAGCCGCCACCGACCGCAATAATCGAATCGCATTGCTCGCTGCGGTAGATGCCGGCGATGTCCTTGACCACGTGAGTGGACGAATCGGGCGGCACGTCGTCGTAAATGGTCACGATTTCCTGACCGCCTTCTTCACAGGCTTCCAGTACCGGCTCCAGCAATCCGGCTGCACGCACGCCCTTGTCCGTAATCAGCAGCGGCCGACCGACGCCCAGGCCCGACAGCTCGTAGGGGATGTGTTCCAGCGCCGCCTTGCCGGCAATGACTTTGACGGGGCAGAAAAACTCGTAGTAACGCTGACTCATGATGCTCTCGCTGTGTCAAAGAATTGGGTGGCGACCTTCAGGTAGATGCGCGCCGCGCTGAGGACCTTCTGCGGCAGTTTGAGATTGGCCGGGTACTCCTTCACCGCACGGCTGGCCACCAGCTTGGGCAGGATAAAGACTTCCAGCCGGTTGAGGATGCGGGTCATGCGCAGCGCGTAGCTGATATCGCCGTCGACCAGCATGCGGTCGTGAGCGAAGGCCTCGGAGGTTTTTTCCTGGAATGACACCACCAGGAAGGCATGGGCGATGTGCTTGAACTGGATCGACAGGTCGACCGGTCGAGGCGGATTGTCGCCATGGTAGTGGAAGCGGCCCCCGCCGAGATGCTCCACCACCAGGGACGGCCCGTTGGGGCGGACCATCATCTCGAACAGAAAGCCCTCCGGGAGTTCCCTGGCTTCATCCCGGGCCGCCTGGTCCACTTCGCTGATGCCCTGCAGGGCCCGGCCCATCACCTGGAACATCAATTCAACATAGAGCCGCCGGGCCTGCAGCGCCATGGGTCTGAGAGGTTTGGCTAACATGGTTACCCGCCTTTCTTATCGTGTTTACTGATTTTTAGAGCTTTTACTCTACTAAGTCAACTGGTGACGCGTTGAACGGTCTGTCGGATTGGGCCAGAAAAAACGGAGTGACGTTGGGGATACAAAAAAAGGCCCGTCAATACGGGCCTTTGCGATACAACGGCAGGATCTACGATTGCTGGAGCGCGGCGAGCTTCTGTTGGGCTTCTTTGGCCAGATCGCTGTCGGTCTGGGCAACAGCGGCGTAGTACTGGGCCGCTTCCTCCTTGCGGTTCTGTTTCACGGCGATGTCGCCGAGACGCAGGTAGGCGATTGCGGTGGGCACGACCTTGTTGGCCGCTTCCAGGTCAGTGCGGGCCGCGCTGACTTTGTCGGCGTCGAGGTAGCCCAGCCCTCGATACAGGCGGTAGCTGAACATGTCTGGATACAGGGACACGGCTTTATCGAAGTCCTTTTGAGCGGCGTCTTTTTCGCCCTGTTCCTTCAGGATCTGGCCGCGCAGGGCATAGAACGCCGGTTCCTTCGGTTCGATCTTGATGGCTTTGTTCACCTTCTCGAGGGCGGCGTCCATATTGCCCTCGTTGGCCATCTTCAGGGCCTCATCCTGGGCGTCGTAGGCGGGCTGCTTGCTGCGCAGGTAGGCCAGTTTGTTGTCATAAACCTGCTCGCCCCGATAGCCCCCGGGATTGCCGAGTTTGTCCACCAGGGCCTGGTTGGCGCGGACCCGTTCCTGGGAAGGCGGGTGTGAAGCAAACAGGCCATCGACCCAGCTGCTACTGTTGCCTTCGGCCAGCTTTACGAAAATCTGTTGCAGTTCGACAGCGGCCTGAGGGTCGTAGCCCGCCTTGACCATGTACTCGACACCATAGTGATCGGCTTCGAGTTCATTGCCCTGGCTGTACTGGGCCATTGTCAGCTGACTTCCCAGCGCCGCGCCGCCCATGATCAGCGAGGCGTAGTCGTTGTCCGAGAGGGCGATCCCGAGACCGGCGATGCCGGCGTTGAGGATCATGCCCTGTTGCATGCGCTGAACGCTGTGGCGAGCGGCGGCGTGAGTAATCTCGTGCCCCAGGACGGAGGCCAGCTGCGCTTCGTCTTCCAGCTTGGTGAGCAGGCCGCGGTTGATCGCGATCTTGCCGGAGGGGAGGGCCCAGGCGTTGGGCACGCTGCTGTTGAGGATCACGAATTCGTAGGGCAGATCCGGCCGGTCGCTGACGGCCGCCAGTTTCTGGCCGACACTCTGAACGTAGTCGGTCAGCTCCGGATCGGCCTGGTACTGGCCACCCTGCAGTTGCACCGTGGGCTTGTATTGCTCTTTGCCCATCGAGATTTCCTGGCTTTCGGAAATCAGCGACAACTGTCGCTCACCGGTGACTGGGTTGACGGCACAGCCGGTCAGCGAGAGGAGCAGGGCCATCAGCAGGGGTAGAAGGGATAGTCGCAAATGTCTCACACATCACTCCATGAACCATTGAGGATTGCATCAGGTTATAGCATACCTTGACCCGATCGCGTGATGGACGTTAGCGCCTTGTATAATAGAGGTATTCGGGGCCATTGGTTATGCTTGGAGAGAAGGGTGACGCCGACGGCGCGCCTGTTTCATGCTGCTGACGGACGTCCCCGATGATACCTCTACTGGACCTGATGGCCCTGGCCTGGTTTTTGATCTGCTGGCTGGGATACAGCGAGTATTCCCGGCGCAAGGCCCACGACCGTCCGTGTCTGTCCAACACGCTGGACCTCTACCGGGAAGACTGGATGCGCGCCATGCTTAAGCGCAGCAACCGGATTGCCGACGCGTCGGTGGTCGGGAACCTGGAGCGCAACGGGGCCTTTTTCGCGTCCAGTTGCCTGCTGATCCTGGCGGGTCTGTTGACGGCGTTGGGCTATACCCAGGAAGTGATGGAGGTGTTCAGCACGCTGCCGTTTGCCAGCAGTGGTAACCGGTCGGTCTGGGAAATCCGGCTGTTCATGCTGATGCTGGTATTCGTCTACGCCTTTTTCAAGTTCACCTGGTCCATGCGGATGTACAATTTTGCGGCGGTGCTGGTGGGCGGCGCACCGTTGAGTGACGACAAACAGGTATCCCCGGCCTCCCGCGAGGCCTTTGCGCAAAGCTCGGCACGGGTCTGTAGTCTGGCGGGCGATGCGTTTAACCTTGGGCTACGTTCCTATTATTATGCGCTCGCCGTGGTGACCTGGTTTGTACACCCAGCGTGTTTCATCATCGCGTCCACGTTGGTGGTGGTTATCCTGTACCGTCGGGAATTCCGCTCCGATGCGCTGGACACGTTGCGGTCGGGCAAAGTGTTCGACAACCCCGTATCCAAGAAAGGCGACGATCAGTAGGGCGGTCCTGCAAGCGCCATCGTTGCCATTGAGGTAGTAACTGGCATGAACGATTCAATCCGATTTGACCGGGTCAACCGGTTTATCCATACCCTGGAGCAGGTCAAGGCGCTGGGGATCGATGTGGCGGAGGCGCGCGAGAACCACCTGGTGCTGCGCCTGCCTTACAGCGAGAAAATCATTGGCAATCCCGAGTCGCGGATTATCCACGGTGGCGCCATCACCACGCTGATGGACACCACCTCCGGTTCCGTCATCATCTGTGCCCTGGACGACTTCGAGCTCTGTCCGACGCTGGACCTTCGGGTCGATTACATGCGGCCGGCCGAGCCGGACGAGGCGGTTTTGGCGCGAGCCGAGACCTACCGCGTCACCCGCAACATCATTTTCACCCGTTGTGAGGCCTATCAGGAAAGCCATGGCCAGACCATCGCCAATTGTGTGGCCACGTTCATGCGAATCGGCCGGGAAGCCACGCCGAAAGCCTATCGCGAATTGATCACCGGAGGTGCGGTATGACCAGCGCCGAGACCCTGCGCTACACCCAGGACACCGGAGATTTTTCGCGACTGCTGGCGGACATTCCCTATGCCGGCACCATCGGTTTGCAGTGCGATCGCTTTGGCGACGACCTGATCTTCCGGCTGCCGCGCAAACAGGACAACCTGGGCAACCCCATTCTGCCGGCCATCCATGGCGGGGTGATTGGTGGATTCATGGAGCTGTCCGCCGCCATCTATCTGATGATGTCCCAGGAATCCCTGCGCATGCCGCGCATCGTCGATTTCTCGCTGGACTATCTGCGCGCCGGTCTTGATCGCGAAGCCTACGCCGAGTGCCGTTTGACGCGTCAGGGCAACCGCGTGGCCAACGTGATGATCACCGCCTGGCAGAAGTCCCGCAGCCAGCCGATCGCCACGGCCCGGGCCCATTTCCTGATGGAAGACTGACGCCTGTCGGTCATTTTCTGCCGGGCGATCAGGCAAGCTGACCGCCCGGAACGTTCCCGCTCAGCATTCCTCCTTGCCCAAAACGCTTGAAATGGAAGCAAGCGCCCCAATCTTCTTTGCCAGATCAAAAGTGGTTAGTCGGAATATCGGCTAATACAGCAACAAGACTGGTACCAAGCAAGGAGAACCATTCCCCATGACGGTCGAAACGCAGAAAGAAACTCTGGGCTTCCAGACCGAGGTGAAGCAGCTGCTCCACCTGATGATCCATTCGCTGTATTCCAACAAGGAAATCTTCCTGCGGGAACTTGTGTCCAACGCCTCGGACGCTGAAGACAAGCTTCGCTTCGCTGCCCTGAAGGACGACAGTCTGTTTGAGGACGATCCCGATCTGAAGATTCGTCTGGACTACGACAAGGACGCGAATACCGTCACGCTGACCGATAACGGCATCGGCATGAGCCGTGACGACGTGATCGAAAACCTGGGGACCATTGCCCGGTCCGGTACCGCTGAGTTCCTGAGTCAGCTCACCGGTGATGAGAAGAAGGACAGCAAACTGATCGGTCAGTTTGGCGTGGGTTTCTACTCCGCCTTTATCGTGGCCGATCGGGTCGAGGTCTTTACCCGTCGTGCCGGCCAGTCGGCGGAAGAGGGCGTTCACTGGGAATCCACCGGCGATGGCGAATTCACCATCGAAAGCGTCGACCGCCCCGCACGTGGCACCCAGATCGTGCTGCATCTGAAGCCGGAAGCCAGCGAGTTTGCCGATGGCTACCGCCTGCGCAACCTGATCAAGAAATATTCCGATCACATTTCGTTCCCGGTCGTCATGAAAGCTGAGAGCAGCGAAGAAGACGACAAGGATGCCGAGCCGAAGGACGAGACCGTCAACGAGGCGACCGCGCTCTGGACACTGCCCCGGACCGAGATCTCTGACGAGGAATACAAGGGCTTCTACAAGCACATCGCCCACGACTTCGAGGACCCGCTGACCTGGTCCCACAACAAGGTCGAGGGCAAGCTGGATTACACCAGTCTGCTGTACATCCCCAAGCGCGCGCCGTTTGACCTGTACAACCGGGACGCGCCGCGCGGCATCAAGCTGTATGTCCAGCGTGTTTTCATCATGGACCACGCCGAGCAGTTCCTGCCGCTGTATCTGCGTTTCGTGAAGGGCGTGGTGGACTCCAACGACCTTTCCCTGAACGTCTCCCGCGAGATCCTGCAGAACGACAGCACCGTGGAGAACATCAAGTCGGCCCTGACCAAGCGTGTTCTGGATATGCTCGGCAAGCTGGCGAAGAAAGAGCCGGAAAACTACCAGGGCTTCTGGGACGAGTTTGGTACGGTCCTGAAGGAAGGCCCGGCCGAGGACTTCAGCAACCGTGAGAAAGTGGCGGGCCTGCTGCGTTTCGCGTCCACCCATTCCGGTGAGCCGACCGAGAACGTCTCCCTGGCCGATTACATCGAGCGGATGAAGGACGGTCAGAAGAAAATCTACTACATCACGGCTGACAGCTTCACCGCCGCCAAGAGCAGCCCGCACCTGGAAGTCTTCCGCAAGAAGGGCATCGAGGTGCTGATCCTCTCCGATCGCATCGACGAATGGATGATGGGCTATCTCACCGAATTTGACGGCAAGCAGTTGCAGGACGTGGCTCGCGGCGAGCTGGACCTGGGTGAGGAAGAGACCGAGGAAGACAAGAAGCATCAGGAGGAGGCGACCGAAGCCCATAAAGGGCTGTTGGAGCGCATCAAGACGGCGCTGGATGATCGTGTCCAGGAAGTCCGCGTCACCAACCGTCTGACCGACTCACCGGCGTGTCTCGTTGTGGGCGACTACGATATGGGCGCACAGATGAAGAAGATTATGGAAGCGGCCGGCCAGAAAGTGCCGGACAGCAAGCCGATCTTCGAGATCAACGTGGACCATCCGCTGGTGGCGCGCCTGGAGCAGGAGGGCTCGGATGAGCGCTTCGGCGATCTGGCTGCGGTTCTGTTCGATCAGGCCACGCTGGCCAGTGGCGAGCAGATCAAGGATCCCGGCTCCTATGTCAGCCGGCTCAACCGACTGTTGTTGGAAATGAGCAACGCCTGATGCAGTCGATTGTGGTGGACCTGGCCATCGGCCCTGAAGAGTGGATCAAGCTCTATCAGGGCGTGGCCCATGATGTCCGCACAGTGGCCCGGGACGGACGCAGCGTCCGTTTCCCGGCCCGCATTCTTTCCCGCTTTGCCCTCCGTGACGGTGTTCACGGGACCTTCCGGATCAATTTCGATGCCGAAGGGCGCTTCAAGGATATTGCTCGCCTTTAGTCTTTCCTTTCTATCTATAGCTATTCGCTTTTAAAAGCCTAGTCATAATTGATTGTGACTTTTCTCTTCGCTGGCCTAGATTTTTGCTGTGACACACGCAAAAGGAGAGGGACATGGCATTGTCGAAGCGGAGTCGGGCGTTTCTTGAATGGATGGATTACTACGTGAACTATGCGCTGGCCCAATGACTGACTGGCTGGCGTGATGTTCAAATCCAGGACTGTGGGCTCCTGCCGGGGAAGCAAATGGGACGCCTTGCCTTCGCTGTATTAGACGGCCATCCCTGGCCGGCTAATACGACCGGGACGTCCTTGTCCCTCCTTCGGCAAGGCGCCCCATTTGCTTCCGGGTCATCACGAGTTTTCGCGACCCATTCATGAGCTATGAGCAGACTGCTGACGACGTTGTCCGAATTGCGGGTTGTTCTTATCCGGTCCACCAATACCTTTCTTTCGCACCGCAACTCTCTACAATGGCGCCCAAAGACTCTCTGGATTTCCTGATGCGCCTGTTTCTCGCCCCGATGGAAGGGCTGGTTGATTGCTACATTCGTGAACTGCTGACGTCGGTTGGCGGCATCGATCGTTGTGTCACCGAGTTTATCCGGGTGACGCGCGGCACGTTGCCGGAGCGGGTCTATTACCGCTTTGCGCCGGAGCTGAAGCAGGGCGCCAAAACGCAGGCCGGCGTGCCGGTTGCGGTGCAGTTGTTGGGCTCCGATGTGCGACAGGTGGCGATTCATGCGGCGAAAGCCGCGGAATTGGGTGCGCCCCAGGTGGATCTGAATTTTGGCTGCCCCGCCAAGACGGTCAATAAACACCGTGGTGGATCCGTGTTGATGCGCGAGCCGGAGCTGATGCACGACCTGGTGGCGGCGGTTCGGGAAGCCGTCCCTGCAGCGATTCCGGTCACCGCCAAGATGCGGCTCGGCTATGACGACCGTTCCATGGGCGTAGCCTGCGGACAGGCTCTGGAAGCCGCTGGCGCCAGTGAGATCTGCATCCACGCCCGCAGCAAGGTGGACGGCTATCGGCCGCCGGCCTACTGGGAGGAGATCGCACGGGTTCGCGAACGGGTCCGTACGCCGATCATAGCCAATGGGGATGTCTGGTCCGTCGAGGATTACTGGCGTTGCCGCGAGGTGTCCGGCTGCGACGACGTGATGATTGGCCGTGGCCTGGTGGCGCGTCCCGATCTGGCCCGTCAGATCAAGGCCAGTCAGGTCGGTGAAACCTGTGAGGATTTGCCCTGGGCGGGTGTCGTCGAACTCCTGGTCGACTATTCACGCACCTTGCATACCTTCCTGGAAGGCCGTTATGTGACCGGCCGCATCAAGCAGTGGCTGAACTACACGCGCCGTCAGTACGTCGAAGCCGAGGCCTGTTGGCACAAGGTCAAGCGAGTCAGTGAGCCTGAAGAGGTTTGCCGGTTGTTGAAGGACAGTGCTGAGGCGGGATCGGAATGGCGGGTGAGCGCCTGAGGCTCCATTGAAAGACTGGCTGCGATGGCAATGCGCCACCGCAGCCAACCGAATCAGGCCTGGCGGCCTGTGGCTTTCAGTACGAAAGGCAGGGCGTCCGCAGCCGGGATGTCCTGGCGGTCTGCATCGCTGCGGCCCTTGTATTCCAGGGTGCCGGCCTGCAGGCCACGATCGGAAATCACCACCCGATGGGGAATGCCCACCAGTTCCATATCCGCGAATTTCACGCCCGGGCGCTCGTTGCGGTCGTCCAGCAGGACGTCCAGGCCGGCCTGGCGCAGCTGGTCGTACAGCTTTTCAGCCGCTTCCAAGACTGCCGGTGACTTGTGCGCGTTCAGCGTGACGACGGCCACTTCAAACGGCGCGATGGCCATCGGCCAGATGATGCCCTTGTCGTCGTGATTCTGCTCAATCGCTGCTGCGACGATCCGCGATACGCCAATGCCGTAGCACCCCATTTCCAGGATGGCGGACTTGCCGTTCTCGTCCAGCACCGTAGCGTTCATGGCCTGGCTGTACTTGTTGCCCAGCTTGAAGATGTGGCCCACTTCGATGCCGCGCTTGATTTCCAGGTGGCCGTCGCCGGTTGGGCTGGGGTCGCCCTCGACGATGTTGCGGATGTCCTCGACGCGGCCCAGCGGGACGTCCCGCTCCCAGTTCACTCCGGTCAGGTGGACGTCGTCCTTGTTGGCACCGCAGACAAAGTCCGCCAGGTGGGCGGCGCTGCGGTCCACGATCAGCGGGATGGTCAGGTTGACCGGCCCGATGGAACCGATACCACAGCCCACGGCGGCTTTGATCTCGTCTTCTGAGGCAAAGGTCAGCGGCTCGGCCACATCCGGCAGATTCTCCGCCTTGATTTCATTAAGCTCGTGATCGCCGCGCAGGATCAGGGCCACCAGGTTCTGGTTGCCGTCCTCATCCTCTGTGCCTTTTACGATCAGGGTCTTGATCGTGCGGTTGGCATCGATGCTGAGGAAGTTGGCGAGGTCGGCAATCGTGTGCTGATCGGGGGTATCCACCTCGGCCATGGTTTCGCCGGGAGCGGGACGCTCGCCAGTCGGGGCGACGGCTTCGGCTTTTTCAATGTTGGCGGCGTACTGACCGCCGGTGCTGAAGGCGATGTCGTCTTCACCGGACGCAGCCAGCACGTGGAATTCGTGTGAGGAGCTGCCGCCGATCGCGCCGGAGTCCGCTTCGACCGCGCGGTAGTCCAGGCCCAGGCGGTCAAAGATGTTGCAGTAGGTCCGGTGCATCACCTGGTAGGTCTCGTCCAGACCGGCCTGGTTCAGGTCGAAGGAATAGGCGTCCTTCATGATGAACTCACGGGCGCGCATCACGCCGAAACGCGGGCGGCGTTCATCGCGGAATTTGGTCTGGATCTGATAGAAGTTGGCCGGCAGGTCCTTGTAGCTCTTGAGCTCGTTACGAACCATGTCGGTGATGACTTCTTCGTGGGTCGGGCCAAAGCAGAAGTCACGGCCGTGACGGTCATTCAGGCGCAGCAATTCGCCACCGTACTGCTGCCAGCGACCCGATTCCTGCCAGAGCTCCGCCGGTTGGACGGCTGGCATCAGGACTTCCTGGGCGCCGCTTCTGTCCATTTCCTCGCGAACGATCCGCTCCACCTTACGCAGGACCCGCAGGCCCATGGGCAGCCAGGTGTAGAGCCCGGCCGCCAGTTTGCGGATCATGCCGGCACGAAGCATGAGCTGGTGACTGATGACTTCCGCGTCAGCGGGGGTTTCTTTCAGTGTGGCAATCAGATAACGGCTTGCGCGCATCTCGGGAGTCCGTGCTTCTGTTGTGGTTGATGGGGGCGGGTCAGTCGGCTCGCGCATCGTTCGTGCGGACAATGAACCGCCGGCCCGGTAAAGTATTCCTTTGATTCAATCAGCCCGCTATTGTACGGAGCCATTGTGGTCACGTACAGGTAGAGCAGGCGGCCCGGCCGTATTCCAATAAAAAGGACAGGAGCAGTCTATGACCCTCAGTGCCAGCGAAGTGGAGGTGTTGATCCGCGAAGGCGTCCCGATGGCGGGGGACATCGGCTTTCGCGTCGATGAAGTGCGCAACGGGTTTGCGCGGACCCGCGTTCCCTTTGCCGAGAATTTTGTGCGGCCGGGCGGGACGTTATCCGGTCCTGTGCAGATGGCGCTGGCCGATGCCACCATGTACGCCGCCATCCTGGCCTCTTTGGGCAAGGTGGAAATGGCGGTAACGAGTAACCTGAACATCAATTTCCTGCAGAAGCCCGCCCCCGCCGACCTGGTGGCTGAGGCTGTTGTCCTGCGGATGGGGCGCCGCCTGGCGTTCTGCGAAGTCCGCCTGCTGTCCGGCGAGGAAGAACGACTGGTTGCCCATGTGACCGGCAGTTACGCGCTGCCGGCCTGAGGCCCATTGCGGCCCTGACCGGCGCGTAGCTACCGGCGGACCACGAGGTAAGCCGGAAAACATGATCGATACACACAGCGTGTCCCCGCGTCGCCGACCTTTGCAGGCCCGTAGCCGGGAGCGCGTGGAAACCATTCTCAAACACGCCACCCTGACCATTCACGATCATGGCGTTGACGGCACCAGCATGTCCGCCATTGCCCGCCGCGCCGGTATGTCGCTGGCGTCTCTCTACCGGTATTTCCCGAACAAATCCGCAATCGTGAAAGCCATCGCCGAGCGGCATGTGGAGCGGCTGGAGCGGTTGCTTAGGGAGCGTCTGGCCAGCTGCGGGCCGGAGACCGTTGTCGAGATCCTGCTGGATGTCTACTACCTGTTTTATCGCGACGAACCGGCCTACAAGGCGATCTGGGCCGGCGTCGAGGCCATGCCGGAACTGCAGGCGCTCGATCTGCAGGAGTTGCACGCCAATGCTTCCGATCTTGAGGCTTACCTGGCCGCCAACTGCCCGCAACTGCCGGACTCTCGGCGCTGGGCGGCCAGCGTGATGCTGCCGAGGGCCTGCGGCAGTTTGCTCCGGCTGGCGGTGACGGTGCCCGAGCCGGACGCCGAAAAGCTGCTGGGTGAACTGAAACGCATGGTGCGGGCGTATCTGGATGAGCTGATGATGACTGACCGTGGATAAGGACGTGTGATGGTGTGGATGCCCCGTTTGATTCGACCCTCCCTGTTGGGCCTTTTGAACCTGCTGATACTGGCCGGCTGTACCGGGGTTCCGGAAAAAGTGACGCCGGTTTCGGGCTTTGAGCCCGACCGATACCTGGGCACCTGGTATGAGATTGCCCGACTGCCGCATCCGTTTGAGGAGGGCTTGAGCTATGTCCAGGCGACCTACACCCGGAACGACGACGGCTCGATTGCCGTGCTCAACGAGGGCTTCAATGCGGAAAGTGGCGAGTGGGAGCAGGCCGAGGGGGTTGCGAAGTTTGTGGAGACCCCCGATATCGGCCACCTCAAGGTATCGTTTTTCGGCCCGTTCTACGCCAGCTATGTGGTGATGGCGCTGGATAAGGACGACTACCAGTATTCCCTGGTGACCGGGCCGGACAAGGATTACCTCTGGATTCTCTCCCGCAGCCCCGAACTGGATGGTCAGGTGCGTGACCGCCTGGTGGAACAGGCACGGGAGGCCGGCTACCCCGTGAAGGATCTGATCTGGGTCAACCAGTCCGGCCAGCCGCCGGTCCCGCGGCCGGAATAGTCGTCTACAGGTAACCCAGGGGCAGGGCGGTGCTGTCGATCACACGGCGCAGCACGAAGCTGGAGTGCACGCCGCTGACCCCCTGGATCCGCGTAATCTTGTTCAGCAGAAACTCATGGTAGTGGTCCATATCCGGCACCACGACCTTGATCATGTAGTCGGCGTCCTGCCCGGTAATCAGGTAGCACTCCTGGACTTCCGGGTATTCCCCCACCTGCCGCTCGAACGCCTCGAACCGCTCCGGGGTGTGCCGGTCCATGCCGATCAGGATGATGGCTGTCAGTGCCAGGCCCAGCTTCTTATGATCCAGAATCGTCACCCGGCGGACAATGATGCCGGCATCCTCCAGGGCCTTTACCCGCCGGGAGCACGGGGAGGGCGACAACCCCACCCGTTCGGACAGCTCCTGATTGCTTAGCTCACCATGGCGTTGCAATTCCTCAAGGATTTTTCGGTCAATACGATCGAGCTTTACGAGTTTTTCGTCATTCACGGCAGGTTTCGCTATTAATTATCAAAATATTGGCGGAATCTTTCAATCATGGCTGAGATGAGCGAAAATTAGCAAGCACATTGCGCTTTATTTTTCTTATCCTGTTTACGTTGTCTGCGTTCCCGACCGCTTACCGGCCGTCACCCGGAAGCAGGCAGCCGGCATCAATCCGATGCCCGTCCCGGCCAAAAGCCAACGGACACAGGAAAGGATGCCCGTCAGCCTGATGCAGGCGGGCCACATCATTCTCGTTATTACTTGAACTCAGCAAGGAATCGTCATGGGATTCGATCATCGCAAATACGTTGCCTTCCAGCCGGTCCAAAAGACCGATCGCCGCTGGCCCGACCAGGTTATCCAACACGCGCCCACCTGGTGTGCCGTTGACCTGCGGGACGGTAACCAGGCGCTAGTGAAACCGATGACCGTTGCACAGAAGCAGCGCCTGTTCGACTTGCTGGTCAAGCTTGGATTCAAGGAAATCGAGATCGGCTTTCCGGCCGCGAGCCAGCCGGATTTCGATTTCTGCCGCAAACTGATTGAAGAGGACCGGGTGCCGGACGACGTGCGTATCCAGGTTCTCACCCAGGCCCGCCCGGAGCTGATCGCCCGGACCTATGAGGCGCTTGAAGGCGCCAGGAACGCGATCGTCCACGTTTACAACTCCACCTCGACCGTGCAGCGGGAGAAGGTGTTCCGAATGGATCGCGAGGGCATCAAGGAAATTGCCGTCAACGGCGCACGTATCGTGAAGTCGTACGCGGAGAAGCAGCCGGGCACCAACTGGACGTTCCAGTATTCGCCGGAAAGCTTCACCGGCACGGAGCTGGATTTTGCCGCCGAAGTGATCGATGCGGTCAACGAGGTCTGGCGCCCCGATCAGGGCCAGCCGGTCATCATCAACCTGCCGGCCACCGTGGAAATGGCGACGCCGAATGTGTTCGCCGACCAGATCGAGTGGATCTGCGACAAGGTGAAATACCGTGAGCATTTCCAGATCAGCGTCCACACCCATAACGACCGGGGTTGCGCGGTTGCGGCGGCGGAACTGGCCGTCATGGCCGGCGCCGATCGCGTCGAGGGCACGCTGATGGGCAACGGCGAGCGTACGGGCAACATGGACTTGGTCACCATGGCCATGAACCTGTACTCGCAGGGTATCGACCCGACGCTCGATTTGTCCGGCATGGCCGAGATCACCGATGTGGTGGAAGCCTGCACCGAGATTCCGACGCATCCGCGTCATCCGTACGCGGGTGAGCTGGTGTTCACCGCCTTCTCCGGCAGCCACCAGGACGCGATCCGCAAGTGCCTGTCCACCTACAAGGAAGGCGACAAGTGGGAGATTGCCTATCTGCCGATCGACCCGCGTGACCTGGGTCGTCGCTACGAGGAAGTGGTGCGCATCAACAGCCAGTCCGGCAAGGGCGGCGTGGCCTACGTGCTGGAGCGCGACTACAACATCGCCATGCCGCGCTGGTTGCAGATCGAGTTCAGTAAGGTGGTGCAGCAGGCTGCCGAAACGGAAGGCGGTGAAGTGGATTCCGACACCATCCACCGCCTGTTCGAGGAAAAATACCTGGCGGTTCGCCCCGATTGGCGTCTGCGGACCTACGATCTGCATCGCACCGATGATGGCGTCACCGCCACCGTTGAATTTGGTGAGCAGCGTCTTTCCGGAGAAGGCCTGGGCGCTGTGGAAGCGGTCGCCGCGGCGGTCGAACAACGGTTCGACGTGAGTCTCGCGGTGGAAGCCTACGAGGAATTCGCGCTGGGTGAAGGCACCAATGCCAACGCCATGGCCTGCATCCGCATCCAGGTGAACGGCGAGCCGCACAGCTCAGCGGCGCTGGCTGAAGACACCACGTCGGCAACCCTTCAGGCGCTGCTGTCTGCCGTGGCCCATCATGTGGAGGCGAGCCAGACCTCAACCTCGGGCACCGCTACGGCGTAACGACTGCAGGTCAGGAACGAAAAAAGCCGACACTGAGTGTCGGCTTTTTTGTTGGCGGGCCATGCCACGGAGGTGGCCTGCCGGCTTTCAAGCGATCAGAGCGGGGTCACGTTTTCCGCCTGCGGTCCTTTCGGGCCCTGAGTCACGGTGAACTGAACCTGTTGTCCTTCGGCCAGAGTGCGGAAGCCGTTTGCATTGATAGCGCTGTAGTGGACGAATACGTCACTGCCGCCTTCCTGAGCGATAAAGCCAAAGCCCTTAGCTTCGTTGAACCACTTGACGTGGCCCGTTTTCGTATCTGACATGAATCTATCCTGTCTATTCCTGAGGGTAAGCCCTTAACGGGAGGCTTCTCCGGGGAGAAAGCCGGAATGCTGAGAACTACAGAGAGTACCGAGGAAGGGACCAACGCAAAGCGACTCAAGCCGACCGTGGTAACGCTTTCACTGAATACCGCTGTCTTTCCACAGCAAAAATTAGTATAGACCGTCTTCTGGACCCGTCAAAGAAAATCTTTGGCACTGGAAACAGGAAGTTGGAGAACATTGAGGGGCTGGAATCGGTCGCTGGAATGCGCCAATTTGGAGCGCTGGATGATCAGGCAATAACCAGTCGACGCCTCATTCAGCGCCGACCGGTTGTTCAGAGACTGTACAGCCTCAGGATCGAAAGCGGCTTTCGATGTCTTCGAGGATCGTCGGGTCGTCGATCGTCGACGGGACTTTGTACTCCTCGCCGTCGGCAATGTTGCGCAGCACCCGGCGCAGAATCTTGCCGGAGCGGGTCTTGGGCAGTCGATCCACGATCATGGCGCGACGGAAGCAGGCCACGGCGCCGATGCGTTCGCGCACCATGTCGACCAGTTCGTCCTCCAGCTCGTCGTGCTCGATGGTGGCACCATCCTTGAGCAACACCAGCCCGATGGGCAATTGCCCCTTGAGCTCATCGTGCACGCCGATGACGCAGCATTCGGCAACAGCCGGGTGAGAGGCCACCACTTCTTCCATCTCGCCGGTCGACAGCCGGTGTCCGGCCACATTAATAACATCATCGGTACGGCCCATGATAAAGACGTAGCCATCCTCGTCGATGTAGCCGCCGTCGCCGGTGGTGTAATAGCCGGGGAGGGGAGCCAGGTAGGTGTTGATGAAGCGTGACGAATCCCCCCAGATGCCGCTCAGGCAACCCGGAGGCAGCGGCAGGCGGATGGCGACCTGCCCCTGGTCGCCCGGTCGCACGGGTTGGCCGGCAAAATCGAGGATCTGCACGTCGTAACCCGGTGAGGGCACCGTGGCCGAACCCGGTTTGGGCGGCATGGCCTCCAGTCCCACCGGGTTGCAGCAAATCGCCCAGCCAGTCTCGGTTTGCCACCAGTGGTCCAGGATCGGCAGGCCGGTCTTTTCCCGCAGCCATTCATAGGTGGGCGGATCGAGCCGTTCCCCGGCCAGGAGAATACGGCGCAGCGATGAAATATCGTATTTCGCCAGGTGGTCGGCTTCGGGGTCTTCCTTGCGCACCGCCCGGAAGGCGGTCGGCGCGGTGAACACGACATTGACACCGTGATCGGCACAGACCCGCCAGAACGCGCCGGCATCCGGCGTTTTGACCGGCTTGCCCTCATACAGGATGGTGGTGCAGCCCGTGATCAGCGGGGCGTAGACAATATAGCTGTGCCCGACGACCCAGCCCACGTCGGACGCGGCCCAGAACACATCGCCGGGTTCCGCGCCATACACCAGCGACATGCTGTAGCGCATGGCCACGGCATGGCCGCCGTTATCCCGTACCACGCCCTTGGGTTTGCCGGTGGTGCCGGAGGTGTACAGCACGTAGAGCGGATCGGTCGCCTTGACCGGCACTGGAGCGGCCGGCTGGGCATTGGCTTCCAGTTCAGCCCAGTCGAAATCCCGACCTTCGATCATGCGGGCGTCCGCCTGGGGACGCGCGTAGACGATGCAGCCCTCCGGCTTGTGTTCGGCCTGGTCGATGGCAGCGTCCACCAGCGGCTTATAGGGAATGACTTTCTGCAATTCGATGCCGCAGGAGGCCGTGAGAATCAATTTGGGTGTGGCGTCATCGATACGCACCGCCAGTTCGCGGGCGGCGAATCCCCCAAAGACAACGGAGTGAACGGCACCGAGGCGCGCGCAGGCGAGCATCGCGATGACGGCTTCCGGGATCATCGGCATGTAGATGATGACCCGGTCTCCCTTGGCCACCCCTCGCTCGGCCAGGGCGCCGGCGAAGCGGGCGACACGCTGCGTCAGCTCACTGTAGGTAAAAGACTGCTGCTGGCCGGTGACCGGGGAGTCGTAGATCAATGCCTTCTGGTCACCCCGGCCATTGCGGACATGCGCGTCGAGGGCAAGATCGCACGTGTTGAGCTCACCGTCCTCATACCAGGTGTAGGTGTACTCGTCGTGGCGTGTGAGGATCTTTTCGGGAGGCTTGAGCCACTCGATCAGCGCCGCTTTCTCTCTCCAGAAGTCATCGGGTGCATCGATTGATTTCCGGAATTCGTCGCGGTAACCCATGGAACCACCTCGCGTTGTTATCGGCATTGTGAAGGAGGATTTACCTTCACTTTAGGTGGTTAAATCTTGGTCGCTACTAGACGATTGGCTAAGGTTTCGCCCGGCCGTCGGAAAAGCGTCCGGGCGTGGGAGTCAGCTGTTTTCCGGAGGCTCGTCCTCCGGATAGACCGCCGTGACCAGGGCCTCCACATGGCCCTGGCCGAGACGGGCGGTAATGCTGTCGCCGGCGTAGAGATCGGACGCCCGGCGCACCACCGGTTTTTCGGCTGTGCCGACGATCGCGTAACCCCGGTCAAGCGTGGCCAGCGGGCTGACCAGTTGCAGGGCCTGACCGGCGTGGGCCAGGCGTTCTCGCTGCTCGCCCAGCCGCCACTGCAGGGCGCGCTGAAGACGTTCACCTAACTGGGATGTGCGTTCCAGGCGTTCATTAAGCAGGCGTTGCGGGCTCTGGGCCGACAGGCGCTGCTGATTCTGTTGCAGCTGCTGCTCGACGCGGGACAGGCGCTGACGCATGGTCGACAGCAGCCGGATCTCCTGTTCGTCCAGGCGTTGCTGGTAGGCCTGTAGCTCCCGGCGCGGATCCCGCAGGCGCTGTCCCAGGTGTCCCAGCTGCTGGCTCATGTTGCGCAGGATGCGACGGATCACGCTGTCCAGGCGATGCAGTTGCTGGTCCAGGGTGCGTAACCAGGCGGTTTGATCCGGGGCCAGGTGTTCGGCGGCGGCGGACGGGGTGGGCGCGCGGAAATCGGCGACGAAATCGGCGATGCTGAAATCCACCTCGTGGCCGACGGCGCTGACGGTCGGCAGGCTGCACTCGGCAATGGCGCGGGCGACTTTTTCTTCATTGAACGGCCAGAGGTCTTCCAGGGAGCCACCGCCGCGACCAATGATCAGTACATCGGCAACACCGTGCCGCTCGGCCTTTCGGATGGCGTCCACGATCTCGTCGGCCGCGCCGGCGCCCTGGACGGACGTCGGGTAGAGGGTGACCGGAATGCCCGGACAGCGCCGTTTCAGCACCGTCAGAATGTCATGGACGGCGGCCCCGGTCGGTGACGTCACGATACCGATATGCTGTGGCACGGTGGGCAACGGCTTCTTGCGCTCCGTTTCGAACAGCCCTTCCGCCTGCAGCTTCTTTTTCAGGGCTTCGAAGGCCTGCTGAAGGGCGCCGAGCCCGGCCGGCTCCAGGCTTTCGACGATGATCTGGTAGTCCCCGCGGGCTTCGTAAAGCGTCACTTTGCCGCGAATCAGGATCTGATCGCCTTCCTTCGGCGTCTTGCTGACCCGCTGGTTGTTGCCCCGGAACATGGCGCAGCGGATCTGGCTCTTGGCGTCTTTCAGCGTGAAATACCAGTGGCCGGACGAGGGGCGCGAAAACGAAGACAGTTCGCCTTCAACCCAGACCTGGAGAAAGGAAACTTCCAGTAAATGGCGCACCTGATGGTTCAGTTCACTGACCGAAAGCGCGCGCGGCCGGGACGTGTTGGCTGTTATATCCATAATTTGTAGGGGTTTTCCGAAGATCGGAACATTTAAAAAAGGCGAAATTTCAAAAAGATAAACAAATACGGGGCATGAATTCAGGTTTACTGTCCATTCACACCCTCATATAATAGATCGATTAAAGGGAGCGATGATAAACGCGCTTCGGCAACTCCTCCAGCGTCGCCTCGTGAGAAGAGCTGCTGAAGCGTTTGTTTTATCTGATATCCCTGATTTCTGCCGGTCCTGGCGCGCTGTATGGATTGCAAGAGTTTCCAGTGCCGGGGTTGTCAGGGGCAGGCCTCCCGGAAATTTAGCACGTTAAATTAAGGCGGGTCCCATGCTGCGTATTGCCGAAGAAGCCCTCACGTTTGATGACGTCCTCCTCGTTCCTGGTTATTCCGAAGTCCTGCCCAAGGATGTCAGCCTCGAAACGCAGCTGACGAAGGGCATATCCCTGAACATCCCCCTCGTGTCTGCCGCCATGGATACCGTCACCGGTTCCGAGCTGGCCATCGCCATGGCCCAGGAAGGCGGTATCGGCATCATTCACAAGAACATGACCGTTGATCAGCAGGCCGCTGCGGTTCGCAAGGTCAAGAAATACGAAAGCGGTGTCGTGAAGGATCCGATCACCGTGACGCCGGAGACCACCGTTCGCGAACTGCTCGATATCACCGCGGCCAACAACATTTCCGGTCTACCGGTGGTGGATGGCCGTGACCTGGTGGGCATCGTAACCGGTCGCGACATTCGCTTCGAGAGCCGCCTGGATACCCGCGTCTCTGACATCATGACGCCGAAGGAAAAACTGGTCACCGCGCCGGAAGGCGCCAGCCTGGACGAAGTGAAGAACCTGCTGCACCGCAACCGCATCGAAAAGGTGCTGGTGGTCAACGATGAGTTCCAGCTCAAGGGGCTGATCACTGTCAAGGACATCCAGAAGGCCAAGGATTACCCCCTGGCGTGCAAGGATGATCAGGGCCGCCTGCGTGTTGGTGCTGCCGTCGGCACCGGTGGCGACACCGAAGCCCGCATCGCCGCCCTCGCAGAAGCCGGCGTTGATGTGATCGTGATCGACACCGCCCATGGCCATTCCCGCGGCGTGATCGAACGGGTGCGTTGGACCAAGCAGAACTACCCGGACGTCCAGGTGATTGGGGGCAACATCGCCACCGCCGACGCCGCTATTGCCCTGGCAGACGCCGGCGCGGACGCGGTCAAGGTCGGTATCGGCCCCGGTTCCATCTGTACCACGCGTATCGTCGCCGGTATCGGTGTTCCGCAGATTACGGCAGTGTCCAATGTTGCCGCTGCCCTGAAAGAGCGCGGTGTTCCGCTCATCGCCGACGGCGGTGTTCGCTTCTCCGGCGACCTCGCCAAGGCCCTCGCGGCCGGCGCCTACAGCGTCATGGTCGGCAGCCTGCTGGCCGGTACCGACGAAGCGCCGGGCGAAGTCGAACTGTTCCAGGGCCGCAGCTACAAGGCCTATCGCGGTATGGGCTCCCTGGGTGCCATGGGGCAGGGCTCCAGCGACCGTTACTTCCAGGACGCCAGCGAAGGCGTCGAGAAGCTGGTGCCGGAAGGTATCGAAGGTCGCGTGGCCTGCAAGGGTCCGATGCGTGCCATCGTCCATCAGCTGATGGGCGGCGTTCGCGCCTCCATGGGCTACACCGGCTGCGCCAACATGGACGACATGCGGACGAAGCCTGAATTCTCCCGCATCACCAACGCCGGTATGCGCGAGAGCCACGTTCACGACGTGACCATCACCAAGGAAGCGCCGAACTACCGCGTGGGCTGATCGACCGCGCTTTCGGGTGTTTTAACGAGGTCTTGAGACCGGTTCCGGGGTGCGGGATATTGTCCTGTACCCCGTTCGTTTTTTCTGAATTGAGGATTTCATGGTTCAAAATATTCATGACCACCGCATTCTGATCCTGGATTTTGGTTCCCAGTACACCCAGCTGATTGCCCGCCGTGTCCGTGAGATCGGTGTCTACTGTGAAATCCGCCCGTTCGACATCACGCTGGAAGAGCTGGACGAGTTTCGTCCCAAGGGCATCATCCTGGCCGGTGGCCCCGAATCGGTGACCGAACTGGGTGGTCCCCGGGCTCCGGAAGGCCTGTTCGACCGTGACCTCCCGATCCTGGGTATCTGCTACGGCATGCAGACCATGGCCGAGCAGCTGGGTGGCCGTGTGGCCAGTTCCGAGAAGCGGGAGTTCGGCTACGCGCAGGTGAAGGTCCGCGCGGAAGGTCCGCTGTTGAAAGACATCACCGACCACCTGACCGAGCAGGGCGAGTCGCTGCTCGACGTCTGGATGAGTCACGGGGACAAGGTCGTGGCCATGCCGGAAGGCTTCGAGCTGCTGGCATCCACCGAGAGCGCGCCGATTGCGGCCATGCAGAACGTGGATCGCAACCTCTATGGCGTGCAGTTCCACCCGGAAGTGACCCACACGCTGCAGGGCAAGCGCATCCTGGAGCACTTCGTACTGAACATCTCTGGCTGCGAGGCGCTGTGGACGCCGGCTCAGATCGTTGAGGATGCGGTTCGCCAGATCCAGGAGCAAGTGGGCTCCGAGAAAGTGCTGCTGGGTCTGTCCGGTGGTGTGGACTCCTCCGTCACGGCGGCACTGCTGCACAAGGCGATCGGCGACCAGTTGACCTGTGTGTTCGTTGATAACGGTCTGTTGCGCCTGCACGAAGGCGATCAGGTGATGGACATGTTCTCGCGCAACATGGGCGTGAAGGTGATCCGCTCCGACTCCGAAGACCTGTTCCTGTCCAAACTCAAGGGCGTCACCGATCCCGAGCAGAAACGCAAGGTCATCGGCAACACCTTCATCGATGTCTTCGACGACGAGGCCGCTCGCATCAAGGACGTCAACTGGCTGGCGCAGGGCACCATTTATCCGGATGTCATCGAGTCCGCTGCATCGAAAACCGGCAAGGCCCACGTCATCAAGTCGCACCACAATGTGGGTGGTCTGCCGGAGACCATGAAGCTCAAGCTGGTCGAGCCGCTGCGGGAGTTATTCAAGGACGAGGTCCGCCGCATCGGTCTGGAACTGGGTTTGCCGTACGACATGCTCTACCGTCACCCGTTCCCGGGACCGGGTCTGGGCGTTCGCATCCTCGGTGAGGTCAAGAAAGAGTATGCGGAAATCCTGCGCCGTGCCGACGCCATCTTCCTGGAAGAGCTGCATCGCGCCGATCTCTACCACAAGGTAAGCCAGGCGTTCGCGGTCTTCCTGCCGGTCAAGTCGGTGGGCGTCGTGGGTGATCAGCGCCGTTACGAATATGTCATCGCCGTTCGCGCCGTTGAGACCGTCGACTTCATGACGGCACGCTGGGCGCGTCTCCCGTACGAAGTGCTGGAAACCGTCTCCAACCGCATCATCAACGAGATTTCCGGGGTGTCCCGTGTGACGTACGACATCTCCTCGAAGCCGCCCGCCACCATTGAGTGGGAATAAGCGGAAGCAAGAGCCGTCGGGAAATTAACGGGATGGTAACCGCACAGACAGGCGATCAGGCGCGTGACGATGTATTCTGGATGTCTCGCGCCCTTGATTTGGCCAATCAGGCGGCCTCAATCGGTGAAGTTCCGGTTGGGGCCGTTGTCGTGTTGGACGGTCGTGAAATCGGCACTGGTTTCAATGCCCCGATTTCCGGCTGCGACCCGACAGGCCATGCCGAAATACGGGCGCTGCGCGATGCCGCGCGCCGGGTGGGGAATTACCGGCTGTCCGGAGCCACACTCTATGTCACGATCGAGCCTTGCATGATGTGTGCAGGCGCCATCGTGCATGCGCGCATTTCACGGTTGGTTTACGGTGCGACCGAGCCCAAGGCCGGTGCGGTGGAATCGTCTGCCCGTCTGTTGGATAGTGAAGCCTTGAACTGGTCTGTTGAGGTCGAGGCTGGAATACTCGCTTCACAATGCAGTGACAAGATAAGCACATTCTTTGCAGCTCGGCGAAAAGCGATAAAAGAACAGCGTCGTCGCAGGCGCGGGTAGAGCAGGGTTTGCGGCAGCGACGCCTGCATCGACAAACAAGCTGAATGGAAAGGGAAAGCTATGAAAGTTCTGGTAACCGGCGGCGCCGGCTATATCGGCAGTCACGTGGTGCGGCAGCTGGGCGAGGCCGGGCACGACGTGGTGGTCTACGACAACCTGTCGACGGGCCATCGCTGGGCCGTAACCTGTGGTGAACTGGTCGTCGGCGATCTGGCGGACGAAGAGGCGCTGGAAGCGCTGTTCAGTGCGCACAAGTTTGAGGCGGTTCTGCACTTTGCGGCGAACATTGTGGTGCCGGAATCCGTCAGCAATCCGCTCAAGTATTACGGCAACAACACCCGCAATACCCTGAACCTGCTCAAGGCAATCGAGCGCCACAGCATCCCCTACATGGTGTTCTCGTCCACCGCGGCGGTCTATGGCATGCCTGATGCACAGGTATTGACCGAGGATATGCCGCTGGCGCCGATCAACCCCTACGGCGCGTCCAAGATGATGAGCGAGCGCATGATCATGGACCTGGCGGCGGCCAGCTCCCTCAATTACGTGATTCTGCGCTACTTCAACGTGGCCGGCGCCAATGCCGAAGGGCTGCTGGGCCAGGCGACGCCGGAAGCCACCCACCTGATCAAGGTGGCCTGTGAGTGCGTCAACGGCGTGCGCGATGGCATGCAGATTTTCGGGACGGACTACGACACCCGGGATGGCACCTGTATCCGCGACTACATCCACGTCGAGGACCTGGCGAAAGCCCACGTTATGGCGCTGGACTACATGAAGCGGGGCGGTACGTCGGACGTGTTGAACTGCGGTTACGGTCGTGGCTTTACGGTGCGTGAAGTGATTGAGGTGGTGAAACGCCTGTCGGGCAACGACTTCCCGGTCACCGAAACCGAGCGCCGGGCGGGTGATCCAGCGGCTCTGATGGCGGACAATTCGAAAATTACCCGAACCCTGGGCTGGCAGCCGGACTACGACGATCTCGATACCATCGTCGGCACGGCACTGGCCTGGGAGGAAATCTGGCAGGCGCGGCAGAAGTAGGCGGTCTCTCTGCGCTGGCCTAAAGGGATTAAAATCTGAACGTTTGAAAGGATGAAGGCATGAAAATTACGATCTTTGGAACCGGCTATGTGGGTCTGGTTACGGGTGCGTGTCTGGCGGACGTCGGCCACGAAGTCCTGTGTATGGATGTGGACCCGGAGAAAATCGACAAGCTGCGCAACGGCATCATCCCGATTTATGAGCCGGGCCTGGAATCGATCGTCAATCACAACGTGTCAGCCGGTCGCCTGCTGTTCTCTACGGACACCCAGGAAGCTGTGGCCCATGGTGAGGTCCAGTTTATCGCGGTCGGTACGCCGCCGGATGAAGATGGCTCGGCCGACCTGCAATACGTTCTGGCTGTGGCCCGTTCCATCGGCCAGTACATGACCGGCTATAAAGTGGTGGTCGACAAGTCCACGGTTCCGGTTGGCACGGCCGATAAAGTGGCCGGCGCCCTGCGGGCCGAGCTGGACAAACGTGGCGAAGAGCTGGATTTCGACGTGGTCTCGAACCCGGAATTCCTGAAAGAGGGTGCCGCGGTCGCCGACTTCATGAAGCCGGACCGCATCATTGTCGGTACGGACAGCGACAAGGCCGAAGGCATCCTGCGCGAGGTCTACTACCCGTTCAACCGCAATCACGACCGCATGATCTTCATGGACGTGCGTTCCGCGGAGCTGACCAAGTATGCCGCCAACGCCATGCTGGCCACCAAGATCAGCTTCATGAACGAAGTGTCCAACCTGGCCGAGCGCCTGGGTGCGGACATTGAGTCCGTGCGCCGCGGTATCGGTTCCGATCCGCGTATCGGCTATCACTTTATCTACCCGGGCTGTGGCTACGGCGGTTCCTGCTTCCCGAAAGACGTGACTGCTCTGTCACGGACCGCCCGTGACTGCGACTACGAAGCACGCCTGCTGAACGCGGTCGAAGCCGTCAACATGGCCCAGAAGCACGTGCTGTTCGACAAGGTCAGCCACTACTTTGGCGGGGATCTGGAAGGCAAGACCATTGCGCTGTGGGGCCTGGCGTTCAAACCCAACACCGATGACATGCGTGAGGCGTCCTCGCGGGTGCTGATGGAGTCGCTGTGGAAGGCGGGTGCCAAGGTCCAGGCCTACGATCCGGAAGCCATGAAGGAAACCCAGCGGATCTACGGCGAAGAGTCCGGTCTGCAGCTGTGCGGCACCAAGGAGCAGGCACTGAAAGGGGCCGACGCACTGGTCATCTGCACCGAGTGGAAAGAGTTCCGGTTGCCGGACTTTGAGGTCATTTCTGAAGCACTGAGTCATCCGGTGGTGTTCGACGGTCGTAACCTTTACGAGCCTGAAATGCTCGAGCGCCATGGCCTGATTTACTATGCTATAGGCAGAGGTAGAAACCAGTTTTCCGCAACCGGGAGTTGAATATGAGTGGGACAGCGCCGTTTGTCCTGCATGAAAAACTCGCTGAAGACACGCTTCCGCTGGCCAGCAGTGAGCTGAGTGAATTGCGGCTGATGAACGACAGCCACTATCCCTGGCTCCTGCTGATTCCCAAACGGGTGGGTGTCCGGGAAATCTACGAACTGGCGCCGCCGGATCAACAGCGCCTGCTTCGTGAGTCGAGCGCGGTGGGCGAGGCCCTGATGACCGCATTCGACGGGCACAAGCTCAATGTGGCCGCACTGGGGAACAT
Organism: Marinobacter sp. R17; assembly: GCF_003789045.1. NCBI lineage: Bacteria > Pseudomonadati > Pseudomonadota > Gammaproteobacteria > Pseudomonadales > Marinobacteraceae > Marinobacter > Marinobacter sp. R17. Next base: position 74,211 of record NZ_RHGZ01000013.1, read on the forward strand.
GGTTCCCCAGCTGCACCTGCATCACGTGGTTCGGTTTGAGGGCGATCCGGCCTGGCCCGGACCTGTTTGGGGTGTGGTGCCGGCGGCACCCTATGCGGAAGCGGACCTGCGAGACATGCAGAAGAAACTGGTTCCGGTGATTTCAGCCTACCGCTCGGTATCCTGACCGGGCGGCGCTGGCTTTTTCAGGTCCGGAACCCTCTTTCCCCCTGGCGCGCCAGCGCCTGGGCACCCACCAGTATCATTCTTAATTCCGCCTTCAGCTTATCCTGCAGTTCGCTCTTCTCCCGCGGCGTCGCATCGAGGACTTCGGCCCCCTGGTTGAATACCAGCGTGACCATGGCTTCCGCAACCAGCTTGGCGTCGGAAAGCGGCTTATGCTGCTCCTCGGCAAAACGACGCAGGTCATCCGCCAATTCGGTCACGAAATGATCGATTTCTGCCTGAATGGCCGTCCGGAACGTCTTGGAAACACCGGTGCGCTCGCGCAGCATCAGTCGGAACAGGTTGGCGTTGTTGTGCAGGTACTCCATGAACGTATCCACGGAGGTGTTGATCGCGCTGCCATTACGGGCAATGCGTTTTCGTGCCTGGCGCATCAGCTGACGCAGGGCCACGCCGCCTTCATCGACCAGGGCCAGGCCAAGTTCGTCCAGTTCGGCAAAGTGCCGGTAGAAGGAGGTCGGCGCGATACCGGCCTCCCGGGCAACCTCGCGCAGGCTCAGGCTACCGAATCCGCGCTCGGCGCTCAGTTGGCGCAAGGCGGCATCCATCAGGGCTCGACGGGTTTTCAGTTTTTGTTCGGCTCGGGCGGACACGCTGTTCTCCAGGTCCAGAAATACGTGCGGGCGCTGGAATTCCGGTGGGGACTCCAAGGGTTTTCGGCCCGGGAAAAGCAACACATGTTACCTTTCGCGGGAGGAGGCGTCATCCGCGTTCCCGACCGGGTGTCGCCGGACCGGTTCAATGCAACCGGACAACGCCACAATTCCGTATGATCGCGGCCTGATTTTGCTGGCGGTTATGTTTATAATATGCGGCCTTCAAACCGATGGGTCGGGCGCGTGTTGCGGACCAGGTGCCTGGGAGTACCGGTCACCCGGTTATCACGGGACAGACTCGGCGGTTTTCCGATAATGTGACCAGCGCTCCGGCGCAGTGGGCTGGCGGTTCCAGGCCGGTCCCCGGCGAAGTGAGATGGCTGGTGTTGGTTATATTGTGGGGATTCAGTCAATGCCGATTTACGAATACGTCTGTGATGCGTGTGGTTTCGAGAAAGACGTCATCCAGAAAATGAGTGACGCACCGTTGAGCGTGTGCCCCTCATGCGAAGCGGAGAAATTCCGCAAGCGGATTTCCGCGGCCGGTTTCCGTCTGTCCGGAAGCGGCTGGTACGAAACCGATTTCAAGACCGGTAGCAAAAAGAATCTGGCGGAGAAGGGCGGCGAGTCCGGATCCGGGAGCAAGACTGAGTCAACGGCTGGCTGAGTCTCTGAACACACTGAACACTGATTAACAGGAAAGGGTATGCGCAGTCACTATTGCGGTGGAATCAACGAATCACATATCGATCAGGACGTGACCCTCTGCGGCTGGGTTCATCGTCGCCGCGACCATGGCGGGGTTATCTTTCTGGATCTGCGTGATCGTGACGGCATGTCCCAGGTCGTGGTGGATCCGGACACGCCGGAAAGCTTTGGTCTGGCGGAGAAGGTCCGCAGCGAGTTCGTGATCCAGATCACTGGCCGCGTGCGCCGTCGTCCGGCGGGTACCGAAAACGCCAACATGCCGACCGGCCAGGTGGAAGTCCTGTGTAAGGAACTGACCATCCTGAACGCTGCGGCCACACCGCCGTTCCCACTGGACGAGCACGTCGATGTGGGCGAGGACGTGCGTCTGCGCTACCGCTTCGTCGACCTGCGCCGTCCGGAAATGCTGAACCGCCTGCGTTTCCGTTCGCGGGTCACCAGCTACATCCGCAACTACCTCGACAGCCACGAGTTCATGGATGTGGAAACGCCCATCCTGACCCGTGCCACGCCGGAAGGCGCGCGCGACTACCTGGTGCCGAGCCGGACCCACGAAGGGTCGTTCTTCGCACTGCCGCAGTCTCCGCAGCTGTTCAAGCAGTTGCTGATGGTGTCCGGTGTGGATCGTTACTACCAGATCGCCAAGTGTTTCCGTGACGAAGACCTGCGGGCCGACCGTCAGCCGGAATTCACCCAAGTGGATATCGAGGCTTCCTTTATTGACGAGCAGGGCCTGATGTCCATCACCGAAGGCATGGTGCGCGAGCTGTTCCGCGACGTGCTCAAGGTGGACCTGCCGGAATTCCCGCGTATGCCGTATTCCGAAGCCATGCAGCGTTTCGGCAGTGACAAGCCGGACCTGCGTATCCCGCTCGAGCTTGTGGACGTCGCCGATCTGGTCGAGAGCGTGGACTTCAAGGTCTTCGCCGGTCCTGCCAAGGACCCGAAAGGTCGCGTCGCGGCCCTGCGCCTGCCCAAGGGCGGCGAGCTGACCCGCAAGCAGATCGATGAGTACACCAAGTACGTGGGCATCTACGGTGCCAAGGGTCTGGCCTACATCAAGGTCAACGATCTGAGCCAGGGTGTGGCGGGCCTGCAGTCGCCGATCATCAAGTTCCTGGGCGATGACGTTGCTATGGCGCTGATCGAGCGCGTGGGTGCGGAAGACGGTGATATCGTTTTCTTCGGCGCGGACAAGACGACCGTGGTCAACGAGGCGCTGGGCGCTCTGCGCGTGAAACTGGGCCACGACCTGAACCTGCTGACCGCCGAGTGGGCGCCGCTGTGGGTCGTCGACTTCCCGATGTTCGAGGAAGACGGCAATGGCGAACTGACAGCCATCCACCATCCGTTCACCGCGCCGTCCTGCAGTGCAGAAGAGCTGGCGGCGGATCCGGCCAACGCGCTGTCCCGTGCCTACGACATGGTGCTCAATGGCACCGAGCTGGGTGGCGGTTCCATCCGTATCCACAACGAAGACATGCAGGAGGCGGTGTTCCGCATCCTGGGCATTGACGAGACTGAAGCCCGCGCCAAGTTCGGCTTCCTGCTGGATGCGCTGAAATTCGGTTGCCCGCCGCACGGTGGTCTGGCCTTTGGTCTGGACCGCCTGGTCATGCTGATGACCGGTGCCAGCTCGATCCGCGACGTGATCGCCTTCCCGAAAACCCAGAGCGCCACCTGCCTCATGACCCAGGCGCCGGGCGAAGTGGACGAGCGTCAGCTGAAAGAACTGCACATCCGTCTGCGCAAGCCGGCCGTCGCCAAGGGCGTCGAAGGCGAGGCCAAGAAGGAAGACTGATCCTCACCGACGACAGACGTCTCTCCCGACCGTGGCCACTACCCGGTCGGGAGTGCTCGTTGAGTAGCTTTTGCATTTACCACTTGATGGAGTGATTCATGGCAGGTCACAGCAAATGGTCCAATATCAAGCATCGCAAGGCGGCTCAGGATGCCAGGAAAGGCAAGGTTTTCACCAAGCTCATCCGTGAGCTGACCGTTGCCGCCCGTCAGGGTGGGGCGGATCCCAACGACAACCCTCGTTTGCGTGCCGTGGTCGACAAGGCACTCACCGCCAACATGAAGAAAGACACCATGGAGCGGGCGATCGAGCGGGGTGTCGGCAATTCCGACGACACCAGTTACGAAGAACTCACCTACGAGGGGTACGGGCCCAACGGCGTCGCCATTTATGTGGAGGCGATGACCGATAACCGCAACCGTACGGTGGCCGAAGTGCGTCACGCCTTCAACAAATTTGGCGGCAACCTGGGTACGGATGGCTCCGTGGCCTACCTGTTCACCAAGCAGGGCGTGATTTCCTATGGTCCGGAAACCGATGAAGAGTCGCTGATGGAAGCGGCGCTGGATGCGGGTGCCGAAGACCTGGCCAAGCAGGAAGACGGTTCTTTCGAGATCATCACCCTGCCGGAGCAGTTCCTCGACGTGAAGGAGGCGCTGGTGGCATCCGGTCATGCGCCGGACAACGCCGAAGTGACCATGGTGCCGGCCACCTACATCGAGCTGGATCGGGATGCCGCCGAAACCATCCTCAAACTGATCGACATGCTGGAAGATCTCGACGACGTCCAGAATGTCTATTCCAACGCCGACATCCCGGCCGAGGTAATGGACGCCCTGAATGCCTGATTCTGGAGCAGCCGGAGACTGGGTGTGTCGATAATTCTGGGTGTGGATCCCGGCTCGCGGGTCACCGGCTACGGGCTGATCCGCAGCAACGGTCGCCTGACCGAATACCTGGATAGCGGCTGTATCCGCATGGGCGAGAAGCCCATGGCCGAGCGTCTGCAGGTGATCTATCAAGGTCTGGCCACCCTGATCGACCAGTTCCGCCCCGACGAGTTTGCCATCGAGCAGGTGTTCATGGCGCGCAACCCGGATTCCGCCCTCAAGTTGGGACAGGCCCGGGGCGTGGCGATCGTCACGGCGGCCAATTCGGGGTTGCCCGTCAACGAGTACTCGGCCCGACAGGTCAAGCAAGCGGTGGTCGGCAAGGGCGGGGCCGACAAGACACAGGTGCAGCACATGGTCCAGAGTATCCTGAAGCTGAACAAGCGGCCTCAGGCGGATGCCGCCGACGCCCTGGCGATTGCCCTGTGCCACGCTCACATGAGTCAGAGTATTGGCCGCATCGCGGCCGGCAGCCGCGTTCGGGGCGGTCGGCTCCGGTAGGCAGACAATAAAGACGACAATGACAGGCGACGCGCTCCCGTGTCGCTCAGGCAGCGAGGAGGCAGTGCGTGATAGCCCAGATCCGCGGACGACTGATCGAGAAAATGCCCGGCCATGTTCTGGTGGACTGCAACGGCCTCGGTTATGAACTGGATATTCCCTACACCACCTTTTTCCATCTCCCGGAATCCGGTCAGGAGGTGACACTCTTTACGCACTTCTCGGTGCGCGAGGATGCCCAGAACCTGTATGGTTTTGCTGCTCGGCTGGATCGCGACCTGTTTCGCCTGCTGATCAAGGTAAACGGCGTCGGCCCGAAGATGGCGCTGGCGATCCTGTCGGGTCTGGATTCCCAGCAGTTTGTGCGCTGCGTCGATAACCGGGATGTGGCCTCGTTGGTCAAGATCCCGGGTGTTGGCAAGAAAACCGCCGAGCGGCTGCTGATCGAAATGGGCGATCGCCTCGGCAAGCTTGAAGGCATGCCGCAGATCAATGCGGACGTGCCGACCCTCAACACCGCCAACCAGCCTGACGCCCACAAGCCGGAAGACGAGGCGGAAGCGGCCTTGATTTCACTGGGTTACAAGCCCCAGGAGGCCGCCAAGGCCGTCAGTCGCGTGGCCGAGGCCGGCATGAGTTCCCAGGAAATGATCCGTCTGGCCCTGAAGAACATGATTCCCGCCGGTTGAACTCTCCCGGAACACAGTGTCTGATAGTGTCACCAGCCTGCACAGGCGCATAAAAAACGTCCCGCTCACCCTGACTGCGACAGGTATCCAGGACTGGCGGGACGTTACGTCGTTTTGTTTAAATGCAACTCAAGTTGCCGTCTGACAAGAATCTGACCAGAGCGTAACGTGACAGCGGGACTCGCGTTTGTAAAATGAACGTGAAATGATGTTGAACGCGTCGCCACGGAATACAGATAAACAACAGGATGCCCGCGAACCAACGCCATGATTGAATCCGATCGCCTGATTTCACCGCAGAGCAGTGCGTTTGAAGATGTACAGGATCGTGCTATTCGTCCCACATTGCTGTCCGAGTACGTCGGCCAGCCTGCGGTTCGGGAGCAGATGGAGATCTTTATCTCCGCGGCGCGTCGTCGCCAGGAAGCTCTCGATCACGTCCTCATTTTCGGCCCGCCGGGTCTGGGTAAGACCACGCTCGCCAACATCATTGCCAATGAAATGGGTGTGGCGATCAAGACCACATCCGGTCCGGTATTGGAAAAGGCCGGCGACCTGGCGGCCATGCTCACCAATCTGGAAGAGGGCGACGTTCTCTTTATCGATGAGATCCATCGTCTGAACGCGGCCGTCGAGGAAGTGCTCTATCCGGCGATGGAGGACTACCAGCTCGATATCATGATCGGTGAGGGGCCAGCGGCCCGTTCGATCAAGCTGGATCTGCCGCCGTTTACCCTGGTGGGCGCGACCACCCGGGCGGGTTTGCTGACCTCGCCGCTGCGGGATCGCTTCGGCATTGTCCAGCGGCTGGAGTTCTACAACAACGCCGACCTGACCCACATTGTCCAGCGCTCGGCGTCCCTGTTGGGTGTGGACATGGAAGACGCCGGTGCCCGGGAAATCGCGCGCCGTTCACGGGGGACGCCGCGGATTGCCAATCGCCTGCTGCGCCGGGTGCGCGATTACGCCGAGGTGAAAGCCGACGGCGTGATTACCGCTGAAGTGGCGGATCTGGCGCTCAATATGTTGAAGGTGGATAACCAGGGCTTTGACCACATGGACCGCCGTTTGCTTCTGGCCATGATCGAAAAGTTCGACGGTGGCCCGGTGGGCGTAGAGAGCCTGTCAGCGGCGATCAGTGAGGAGCGCGGCACCATCGAGGACGTGCTGGAGCCGTTCCTGATCCAGCAGGGGTATATGGTCCGCACGCCCCGCGGGCGTATGGTGACCAACCATGCCTACCTGCACTTCGGCGTGACGCCGCCGGGCAGCGATTCGGAGGGGCAATAGCATGGAAGCGCCGAAACACGAGTTTCGTTGGCCGGTACGGGTCTATATCGAAGACACCGATGCCGGCGGCATCGTCTATCACGCCCGCTATCTGCACTTTATGGAGCGGGCGCGCACCGAGTGGGTGCGAAGTCAGGGGATCGCCCTGCGGGCCGGTCTTGCGGACAACATCAGTTATGTCGTGCAAAAGATGGATATTCACTTCCGACAGCCGGCCCGGCTCGATGACGAGCTTTGGGTCTCGGCGAATCTGGTGTCCAGCGGTCGCGTCTGGTTTGGCTTCAAGCAGCAGGTCATACGCCAGTCCGATGGGGCGTTGCTGGCGGAAGCGGATGTCAAAGTGGCCTGTGTGGCGTTGGACACCGGGCGCCCCCGAGCATTGCCGGAGGCCATGCAGGCCGTCGTCAGGGAAATTACAGCGAATTGAAGGGCCGGTGCGGCCCGAGTCAGATCCAGGAGTGAAACGTGGAGTCACATCTTTCGGTTTGGAGTCTTGTTGCGAACGCCAGCTTCCTGGTCCAGGTGGTCATGTTGCTGCTCGTCCTGGCCTCGGTTATCTCGTGGGCCCTGGTGTTCCAGCGCCTCCAGGTGTTCAAGAAGGCACGCAAGGCCCAACTGGTCTTCGAGGAAAAGTTCTGGTCCGGCATGGATCTGGGGCAGCTTTATCGTGAGGTCAGCAATGATCCGACGGCGCACAGCGGTCTGGAGTCGGTATTCCGGGCCGGTTTCCGGGAGTTCTCAAGGCTGCGCCAGCAAAGCCAGGATCCCGATGCGGTGATGGACGGCTCCCAGCGTGCCATGCGGGTGGCGTTGTCCCGGGAGCAGGAAAAACTCGAGGCGCACCTGCCGTTCCTGGCGACGGTCGGCTCCACCAGTCCTTATGTGGGGCTGTTCGGCACGGTCTGGGGGATCATGAACTCCTTCCGCGGCCTGGCGCAGGTTCAGCACGCCACCCTGGCGACCGTCGCGCCGGGCATTTCCGAAGCCCTGATTGCCACTGCCATGGGTCTGTTTGCCGCAATTCCAGCGGTTGTGGCCTACAACCGGTTTGCTGCCAAATCCGACGCGTTGCTGAAGAACTACGAAACCTTCGCCGAAGAGTTTTCCAGCATCCTGCACCGTCGTGTTCACAGCAGCGAGAAAGGCCGCGCAGCCTAAGCTGTCGGGAGGCACAGTATGAAAAGTACGGGAATTACCTCGACGCCGCGGCGTAAGCCCATGGCCGAGATCAACGTGGTGCCTTACATCGACGTGATGCTGGTGCTGCTGGTGATCTTCATGGTGACGGCGCCGATGATGACCCAGGGGGTCAAGGTCGATCTGCCGGAAACCACGTCCGATCCGATGCAGGCACCAAAAGACGTTGAGCCTGTCATTGTTTCTGTGGATGCCAACGGCGCGTACTACATCGAAGTGGGTGACAAGGGCTCCGACCCCATGCCATTGCCGACCCTGACCGAACAGGTCAATAAGGTCCTCTCCGGTCGCAGTCAGCGTGATGTGCTGGTGCGGGGCGACCGCAACGTGGATTACGGCACCGTAGTGCGGTTAATGGCGGCGCTGCAATCGGCAGGCGCTACGAGCGTTGGACTGATCACAGAGGAACCGGAAGGTTGATTCGGTTGTGACGGATAATAAACGCGAACCCAATGATTATCTGTCGCGCCCGCCCTGGCGCAGTCCGGTGGCTCTGTCCATCGCGCTGCACGTGGGGATTGTGGTGTTTTCGCTGGTGGGCTGGTCCTGGTCCAAGCCCAGTCACGAGCCGCCTCCGCGCAGTATCCAGGCCCGGCTGATCATGCCGGAGCCAGTGGCCGCGCAGAAGCCGGAGGTCAAGCCACCGTCGCAGCCGGAATCACAGCCCAAGCCGGATCCCCAGGAAGATGCCCGTAAAAAGGCGGCGGAACAGGCCAAGGCTGAGGAACAGAAGCGCCAGGAAGAGGCCCGCAAAAAGGCCCTGATTCGCGAGAAAGAGAAGCAGGAAGCGGCCGCCAAGGCGAAAGAGGAGGCCCGCCGTAAAGCCGAGGCCGAAGCGGCGGCTGCCGCCAGGAAAAAGGCGGAAGAGGAAAAGCGGCGCAAGGAGCTGGCCGAGAAGAAGGCCGCTGAAGAGAAGCGCAAGGCGGAAGAAAAAGCCGCCGAAGAGCGTCGCAAAGCCGAGGAAAAACGTAAGCAGGAAGAAGCGGAGCGCAAGCGCCAGGAACAGCTGGCCAAAGAGCGGCGTGAAGCGGAAGAGAAGAAGCGCGAGGAAGAGCGCCGCAAGCGCGAGCAGCAACTGGCGACGATGGCCGAACAGGCGCAGCAGCAACAGGAAGCGGCCGCACGTGAAAAGGCGGAGGCTGCCGCAGCCGCCAAGGCACGGCAGGCCCGGATGGCTTCGGAAAGCGAAAAATACGAGGCCCTGATCCGGCAGAGACTGAGTGATGCCTGGTATATCCCGTCGTCTGCGCGCAAGGGGTTGAAGACGACACTGGAGATTATGTTGCTGCCGACCGGCGAGCTGGTCTCGGTCAAGATCACCAACAGCAGCGGCAACAAAGCGTTTGATAACTCGGCTCTCAGTGCCGTTCGGGGTGTGAGTCGCTTCCCGGTGCCGGACGATGCGGACGTGTTCAACACGTATTTCCGACGCTTCTCGATTCAGTTCGACCCGGAAACGCTCAAGTAGGATGCTGATTTAAACCGATCGACAACGACAGGATGCACAGAATGATGCGTGTGATAGTGACCATGGTGCTGGCCGCCTGTATCGCGCTCCCGGTTCACGCGGAGCTGATGATTCGGATTACCGAGGGGGCCGACAACGCCATCCCGGTGGCGGTGGTGCCGTTCGGTAAAGCCGATGGTTTCCAGCCCAGTGAGAACATCAGCCAGATTGTCCACGAAGATCTGGCGATGAGCGGTGAATTCAAGCCGCTGGCGGCGGAGCGCATGCTGAGCCTGCCGACCAACGGCGACGATGTGTTTTACCGGGACTGGCGCCTGCTGGGCCAGAAATACCTGTTGGTCGGCCAGGTGCAGCCGGCGGGCGGCGACAAGGTGTCGGCCCGCTATGAGCTGTTCGACGTCAACCGCGAAAAGCGCATCATGGGGGAAACGGCGTCCGTAGCCTCCAACAATCTGCGCACGCTGGCCCACCACATCAGCGACAAGGTGTACGAGGCGATCACCGGCAACAAGGGCGTTTTCTCCACCCGCATTGCCTACGTCACCCTGGATATGGAGAACGGCAAGCGCATCTATCGTCTCAACGTCAGCGATGTGGACGGCAAGCGGGCGAGCGTCCGTCTCAAGTCGAGCGAGCCCATCCTATCGCCGGCCTGGTCCCCCGATGGTAAGAAGCTGGCGTACGTGTCCTTTGAGACAGGGCGCCCGGCAATCTATATCCAGCAACTGGCGAACGGTCAGCGGACGCGGATCGCCCAGTTCCCCGGTTTGAACTCAGCGCCGGCCTGGTCACCCGATGGCGACTCGCTGTTGATGACCCTGTCCCGGGATGGCAATGCCGAAATCTATAAGATGGATGTGGCCAGTCGGAAACTGACGCGGATGACGGATCACTGGGCGATCGACACCGAGCCCGACTGGGCGCCGGATGGCGATTCCTTCCTGTTCACGTCGGATCGTTCCGGTGGTCCGCAAATTTACAGGATGGATGCTGATGGCGGTGACCCACGCCGCTTGACGTTCGGCAGTCGCTACAACGCACGCCCCCGGTTCAGCCCGGACGGCGAACACATTTTCTATGTTCACCAGCGCGATTCCTATTTCCACATTGCGCGGATGAATATTGAAAGCGGAGAGGAGACGATCCTGACCCGCACCAAGCTGGATGAGTCGCCCAGTGTGGCTCCCAATGGACGTCTGCTGATCTATGCAACCCAGGAAGGAGGCCAGAGTGTTCTCGCGGTTATTTCCGCCGACGGTGGTTCCAACTACATTCTCCCGTCGCGTTTCGGTGATGTGCGTGAGCCGGCCTGGTCACCCTTCCTGAATTGACGTTAAAACGGTAACTTATGAGCCTCTGGGTCAATTCCGGATGCCATCCGGCGTTCAGCGGCTCACACATCAAAACCAATCAAGGAAAAGACAATGATTCGTACCTATTCCAAGTTATTCGCATTGCTGGTTGCCATGGGCGTCATGGCGGGCTGTAGTTCAACCGGTGGCACGCAGGAAGAAGGTGCTTACGGCTCCGATGTTTCTGCCGTTGATCAGGAAGGCGGTAGCGAAGTCTACGGCGGTGAAGGTTCCAGCGGTGTTTCCTCTCAGACCATGACTGACGAGGAGCGTGCCGCACAAGCTGAACAGGCGGCGCAGCAAGAGCAGGCGGCCATGCGCAAGATCACCACGTTCTACTTCGATTTCGATACCTCTGAAATCAAGTCCGAGTCCCGCGACGTGCTGATTGCCCACGCCAAGTACCTGGCAGCTAACCCGAACCGCAGCGTACGCCTGGAAGGTCACGCGGACGAGCGCGGTACCAAGGAATACAACCTGGCGCTGGGTGAGCGTCGTGCCAAGGCCGTCGAACGCTTCCTGGTGGTGAATGGCGCCTCGCGCGACCAGATCGAAACCATCAGCTACGGCGAAGAGAAGCCGGCTGTGATGGGGCACGACGAGAGCGCGTATGCCCAGAACCGTCGTGTGGAATTGATCTACCAATAACAGGGTGTGTGGCACATGAGGCGATTTCTCATGGCCGCCGTGGCGCTGTCGCTGAGCGGCAGCGCCCTGGCGCAATCTTCGGTTCCCGCTTACCAGAATGCGGACTCTGCGGCTCGAAGCCAGTCGGGTGACAGCCAGGCCAGTTCCGAGCTGTATTTCATGATCCAGCAGCTGCGTCGACAGGTGCAGGAACTGCAGGGCGATCTGGAAGAACAGCGGCACAAGCTCGATCAGCTCTCCAAGCAGTCCCGGCAGCGCTACATCGATCTGGACCAGCGCGTCCTGGAGTTGTCGCGCAAGCAGTCGGATCAGCCGTCACAGGCTGCGACGGGGGCTTCCGGTGCGGACGAGCAGGGTAGTGGCGACTCGGATCAGGTCCAGAAAACGCGGGAATACCGCGCGCCGACCCAGGCCGAGCAGGCCGAATACGATGAGATCCAGACGCTCATCCGGGACAAGAAGGCCTACGACCAGGCGATCGATAAGCTCTACAGCTTTATCTCGGAGCATCCGGAAGGGGATCTGACGGTCAATGCCTATTACTGGCTCGGGGAAGTGTATCTGGCCAAGCCCCAGTTGCCTCAGGCCAAGCAGGCGTTCACGATCGTCGCGACCCGGTTCGCCGATCATCGCAAGGCGCCGGATGCGTTGTACAAGCTGGGTGTCACCCAGGCGCGAATGGGCAACGATGCGGACGCACGCTCGACCCTGCAGTCGGTGCCAAAGAAATACCCGGATTCCAACGCAGCGAAGCTGGCGCGGGATTATTTGACGAAGTTGTGATCAAAACCGGGGTCGCATTGGTCGGTTTGTAAGCAGGTTTTTGTTGCGGTTGATGTTTTCTGAGGAATTCAGAAAATTTCCTGGAACTGGGGCTTGCCAAGCGAAAAAAAATCCGTACCATATGCGCCTCGTTCGGGGTCGTTAGCTCAGTTGGTAGAGCAGTTGGCTTTTAACCAATTGGTCGATGGTTCGAATCCATCACGACCCACCACCTATTTGAGGAAGGCGCTTTGAAGCGGCTTCCAAGCGATAAGAGCCTGAATCGTCGGGGGAAATCGCAGACCGTTTTGGGTCGTTAGCTCAGTTGGTAGAGCAGTTGGCTTTTAACCAATTGGTCGATGGTTCGAATCCATCACGACCCACCAAACAAGGCAGGCGACACTGCCACCTGAAAGGGGAGCCCAAGGCTCCCCTTTTTTATTGCCTGATGGTCGGCAATCCTTGCCTGATCATGTGGTTATGGCCGTTTCAGGTCGCCGGGCGCAAGCTCAGGTATGGGAACCGTCCGGCGACTGCCTTATCATGCAACCATGACGTTAATGTGTCGCTCCAAGGGTTGCTATAATCCCGGTTTGCCCCCATTTACAGGGCATTATCCACGGCCGGCATGGGCGATGCGGATCTGGATGGCCAAAGAGCGGTCCAAGGGACATGTCGGGCGACAGGTGAGAGAAGAGAATTCATGGTAAATGCCAAAGACAGAATCCTGGTACAGGAACATCTTGCCCATGAGGCGGAACCGCGGTCGTTGAGCGCCGACGAGAAACGTCGCCTTGAAGACGCCATCAAGGCCGAGCTGAAAGCTCGTGATGCCGTGTTGGTCGCCCATTATTACACCGACCCCGACATCCAGCGCCTGGCGGAAGAAACCGGTGGCTGTGTGGCGGATTCCCTGGAGATGGCCCGTTTCGGAAACCAGCATTCCGCGACGACAGTCGTGGTTGCCGGCGTGAAGTTCATGGGCGAAACCGCCAAGATCCTGAACCCGGAAAAGACCGTCCTGATGCCGACGCTGGAGGCCACCTGCTCGCTGGATGTGGGCTGTCCTGCCGACGAGTTCAGTGCTTACTGCGATGCGCATCCGGACCGGACCGTGGTGGTTTATGCCAATACGTCTGCTGCGGTGAAAGCACGGGCGGACTGGGTCGTCACCTCAAGTTGCGCGCAGAGCATCGTTGAACATCTGGACGCTCGTGGCGAGAAGATCCTGTGGGCGCCGGACAAGCATCTGGGCGGTTATATCGAACGCACCACCGGCGCTGACATGCTGCTTTGGGACGGCTCCTGTATCGTCCATGAGGAGTTCAAGGCCCGCGGTGTCGATGATCTCAAGGCGCTGTATCCGGATGCCGCGATTCTGGTCCACCCGGAATCACCGGAAGCGGTGGTGGAAATGGCCGACGTGGTGGGCTCCACATCCCAGCTGATTCACGCAGTGCAGACGCTTCCCAACGAGCGCTTTGTGGTCGCCACCGACAACGGCATTTTCTACAAGATGCAGCAGCTGGCGCCGAACAAGACGCTGATCGAAGCGCCTACGGCGGGTAATGGCGCCACATGTCGCAGTTGCGCCCATTGTCCCTGGATGGCGATGAACGGGCTGGAAAACCTGCTTCATGTCCTGCAAACAGGGGATCAGGAAATTCATGTGGATGAGACGCTGCGTGAAGAGGCGTTGCGGCCCCTGCGCCGGATGCTCGATTTCACCGCCTCGATGAACCTCAAGGCGGCGGGTAACGCCTGATCGGTGTGGCTAAACCGGATGGCTGACGCGGGCTATCCGGTATTCCCTTCTTCTTTGGAATCTCTTCCTACTGCTGTGCTTCGTGCATGGCCCGGGTGATCTGCGACAGGCGTTGAGTCACAATTTCCCGGGTTGGCGTGCCGGGCGGTGCCTTGTTCTGGGCTTCGCGGAGCTGGCGTATCGCTGCTTCATGGTCGCCCATCAGCAGGTAGTACTCGGCCCGGGCACGGTGTACGCCCACAATATTGCGAGCCTGACCTTCGGCGTCGGACAGTTTTAGCCAGATATAGGCCTTGTCGGGGTAGTCGTTGGCCAACTTGCTGTAGACCTCGGCCGCTCTCTGGGCATGGTTGCCTGCGTAGAGGGAGTCGGCCAACTGATAGCGGATCGGGTAATTGCCCGGGTTGCGGTGCAGGGCATCGTCCATCAGCGAGATGGCTTCTTCGGTTTTTTTCTCCCGGGTCAGCGTTTCGGCCAGCGTGACCTGGAACGTGATGCGCCCGGGATAGTCGTTCAGCAGGTCTTTCAGGATCTTCTCCGCACCGGCTGCGTCGTCGGCGGCCAGTTTGGCGACGGCGAGCCCATAGCGTGCAGAGGGTGGGGGCAGGGTGTCCTTCTGGTCGACATACTGCTGAAAGATTTCAACGGCCTTCTCAGGCGTCTGGGCGTAATGCACCATCACCCGGGCGCGTACCAGGTGATATTCCATGGAATCCTGGTAGTCCTCGGATGGGTACTGATTGGCGCGGCTGCGGGAATCCGAGATCCGGTTCTGGGTCAGGGGGTGCGTCGAGAGGTATTCCGGGACCTCGCTGCCCTGCAGGCGGCTCTGGCGCATCATGATCTCGAACATTTCCGGCATGCCGTGCGGATCGAATCCGGCAGCGGCCAGCATGTCGAGGCCCACGCGGTCCGCCTCCCGCTCATTGGAGCGGCTGTACTGAAGCATATTCTGCACGGCCGCGGCCTGGGAGCCGGCGATCGTGGCAATGCCGACATCGGATTTGGTCACCGCGGACAGGATAATCCCGGCCAGCATGCCGGCCATGGCCAGGGGCGCGTTCTGTTCCTGACGCTCCATGCGGCGGGCAAAATGACGCTGAACCAGGTGGCCCAGTTCGTGGGCCATGACCGACGCGAATTCCTGCTCGGTTTCGGCGTTCAGGAACAGGCCGCCGTTAACGCCGATAACGCCGCCGGGAACGGCAAACGCGTTGATGGCGTCGCTATCGATCACCACCATACTGAGGTTGCGGTTCTGCAGCGCGGCGTAGGGCAGCAACCGGTGAACCACCGTCGACAAGTAGTCGAGTACCAGGGGATCCCCGATCTCCGGGGTGGAGCGACGGATCGATTGCAGGACCTGCTGGCCGATGGCGGCTTCCTGCTGTTCGGAAATCAGGCCTCCGCCAACGCCACCCAGAGAGGGCAGGTTGCTGTCGTCGGCGTAAACGGGCGTCGCTGTCGCCAGGCAGATTGCCAAGCCTGCCGTCAGCCCCAGGAGTCCCTTACGACAAAAGTGGGGGACTAACACGTGATTCATAGCGGGCCTGATATACTCCTGATGGTATGATTTTTACAGTGTGCGCTTATGTTTACACGGTGGATCATGACAGATTCAAGCGACTTTGGAAGTATCCGATACTATGGCAGACCATTTTCTGGACACCAGCGGGCTTCGTTGTCCCATGCCGCTGCTCAAGACCAAGCTCCAGCTCAATAGCATGCAGCCAGGCGACAACCTGGAAGTTATATCTACAGACCCGGGATCAGCTAAAGATATCCCGTCTTTCCTGAAATTAACCCAGCATGTTCTGGAAAAGGCAGAAGAATCCGAGGGGATCTTCCGTTTTCTGATACGCTGTGGCGATTCGCGTTAGACGGAGCGGTTGATGGTCAGAATTATCCGGGCGCTGGCCCACAAATACTTTTCGGATGATGAAGCGGTCATCCTGTTCCTGCTGTTGATCCTCGGGACGCTGGCCGTGATCTGGATGGGGGATACGCTGGCGCCGGTGATCGCCGCCGTGATCATCGCCTTCATCCTGCAAGGTCTCGTTACCAAAATGACGAATCACGGGGTGCCCAACCTGGTGGCCGTGATACTCGTCTTCCTGCTCTTTCTGGGCGTTCTGGTGGGCTTCCTGCTGGGCATGATGCCACTGTTGTGGTCGCAGTTGACGTCGTTGGCCGGCGAAACGCCGCGCATGTTCCGGGAAATGCAGGCCTATCTGGAGCTGCTGCCCCAGGAATACCCGCACCTGGTGTCGATGGCACAGATCAACAACCTGTATCAGCAGGCCACCAGTGAGGCCGCCAACTTCACCCAGTGGCTGGTGTCGTTTTCCCTGTCGAGCATTCCCGACGTTATGGCGATCCTCATCTACCTGGTCCTGCTGCCGATCCTGGTGTTCTTCTTCCTGAAGGATCGCGACCTCCTGGTGCGGGCCCTGGCGTCGACCCTGCCGCAGCAGCGCCCGATGATGCGGCGCATCTGGGCCGAGGTGAACCAGCAATGCGCCAACTACGTGCGAGGCAAGGCCCTCGAAATCGTCATCGTTGGTGGCGCGACCTTTGTGGCGTTCCGGTTGATGGGGTTGCCCTATGCGGCCTTGCTGTCCCTGCTGGTGGGCCTGTCGGTCGTCATCCCCTATATCGGGGCGGCGGTGGTGACCGTACCGGTGGCCATGATCGGCCTGTTTGCCTTTGGCTGGAGCAGCGAGTTCATCTGGCTGATGGTGGTTTACGGCATCATTCAGGCGCTGGACGGTAACGTTCTGGTGCCGGTCCTTTTCTCCGAGGTGAACAATCTTCACCCGGTCGTGATCATCATCGCAGTGCTGTTCTTTGGCGGTATCTGGGGGTTGTGGGGCGTGTTCTTCGCGATTCCTCTGGCCACCATGCTCAAGGCCATCTTTGCAGCCTGGCCGGTGCATTATTCGTTGCCGCCCGAGGATAAGCGGGCTGCCGAGTAGTCCGGGATACTGACGGCAGGCGTGGCCTGCCGTCAGCTCAGGGCTTAAAGTCCCTGCGCGGCCTCCAGGACCTCTTCAACGTGCCCTTTCACCTTCACCTTGCGCCACTCCTGGCGCAGGACGCCTTCCTTGTCGATCAGGAATGTGCTGCGTTCCACGCCCAGGCTTTCCTTGCCGTACATCTTCTTGAGCTTGATGACGTCAAACAGTTTGCACACGGTTTCGTCCTTGTCGGAGAGCAGTTCGAACGGGAACGACTGCTTGGCCTTGAAGTTCTCGTGTGACTTGATGCCGTCACGGGAGACCCCGAAGATCACCGTGTCCGCCTTCTCGAAGGCGTCATGATGGTCGCGGAAATCGCCGCCTTCGGTGGTGCAACCCGGGGTGCTGTCCTTCGGGTAGAAGTAAATGACAACGTTTTTCTTGCCGCGAAAATCAGACAGGCTGATGTCCTGCTCGCCGGTGGCCGGCAGGGTGAAATCCGGAACCGGTTGGTTCAATTCTACGGTGCTCATGGCATCTCCTTGCTGTGAAATGAATGGTTCAATGGGTTCTACGATGAAAAGTCTGTCAGGCGGTCATATAGAATGGTTGTTTCGGTTGTCAGCCGCAATTACCATTACCGTTTTACGCGAACGGAGTCATTATGATCACTGGTAGCCTCGTCGCCCTGGCCACCCCCATGCACCCCGATGGAGAGATTCATTGGGAAGAGCTGGATCGCCTGGTCGATTTCCACCTGGACAATGGCACCCACGGGATCGTTGCCGTCGGCACGACCGGTGAGGCGTCCACCCTCGATCCGGATGAGCATTGTCGTGTTATCGGCCATATTATCAAACGGGTGAATGGTCGCATTGCAGTGATTGCCGGCACCGGTGGTAACTCCACGCGGGAAGCGATCGAACTGACGGCCGAGGCTCACAAATTGGGCGCTGACGCCTGCCTGCTCGTTGTGCCGTACTACAACAAGCCGACCCAGGAAGGGCTTTATCGTCATTTCCGGACCATTGCCGAAGCCGTACCGGTCGATCAGATCCTCTATAACGTACCGGGCCGGACCTCCTGCGACATGATGAACGAGACCGTCGAGCGCCTTGCCGACATCCCCAACATCGTGGGCATCAAGGACGCGACCGGTAATATTCCGCGCGGTGAGGAACTCATCCAGCGGGTTGAGGGTCGTATGGTGGTCTATTCCGGTGACGACGCGACCGCAGCCGACCTGATGCTGGCCGGCGGCAAGGGCAACATCTCTGTGACCGCCAACGTGGCGCCGCGGGGTATGGCTGACCTGTGTGAAGCGGCCATTGCCGGGGACCGGGACCGGGTGGCCCAAATCAACGAGAAGCTGATGCCGCTGCATCGCAAGCTCTTCCTGGAAGCCAACCCGATTCCTGTTAAGTGGGCTCTGCATCGCATGGGCCTGATCAGCGAAGGCATCCGTTTGCCGCTGACCCCCCTTGATCCGAAATTCCACTCAGAGGTCGAGGAGGCGCTGACCAGCGCAGGTGTCCTTTGAATCAATCCAAACAGGTGGGGGCGGGCTCAGACGGCTCGTCCCGGAGTCGTTTGATGCGTTCTGATACCCGACCGGCCCGCCTGATGGCAGGCGCCTTGATGCTGGGCCTGCTGTCAGGTTGCGGCATTATCCATGACCGCTCCAATGAATACCGCGACGCGCCAACCGGCAAAGGCGTCAAAGTGCCAGACTGGCAAACCCGTGAGCACATCCAGCCGGCCTATCCCATCCGTGATACCCAGACCGGGGATCAGGTGGCGACCGGTGAGTTTGAAATCCCCAATCCGCCGGATATGACGTCCGAAATCCTCGACCAGAACTACGTGATCGAGGAACTCAATGGACAAATCTGGCTGCTGGTCAACGAAGTCCCCGGGCGGGTGTGGCCGATGGTGTCGTCCTACCTGACGGATCGCGGGCTCGGAGTGGCGCGGGATAACCCGCAGATTGGCCTGCTACAGACGGAAGTGGCGGATTTCAGTTCCCGCGCACGCAACCTGCTGGATATCACCAATGAGAATCCCGACAAACTGACTGTGGTGCAGTCGCGGATTTCCCCGGGGGTCCGTCGCAAGACCACCGAGATCCAGTTCCGCGTGAGCAAGGTCGACGGTCGTCCGGACGGCATGCTGCAGTGGCCGTCGGAAACCTCCGATGCCAAAGAAGAGCGCACGCTGCTGTCTGACCTGGGCGATTTCCTCAAACAGCGGGAAGACACCAAGTCCTACTCCCGCGCAGCGCTCAATATTCCCAGCGCACCGAAAGTGAAGATGGTCGCCGGCCAGAGCAGCGATCCCCACATCGAGATGGACTTGAGTTTCGATCGGGCCTGGTCTGAAGTGACCCGCTCGCTGTCCGAGGCGCAGGTTCCGGTAGTCGATATCGACCGCAGTGCCGGTCAGTTCTATGTGGATTTCCGCACGGAAGACGAGCGGGAGTCGGGCTGGTTCAACTGGTTTGCAGATCCCGACAAACCGGAGTACACCTATCTTGTCAGCATCCGCAAGGAAGGCGACGCGGTGAACCTGAGAACGAAGACCGCACCGGATTACAACGGCGACGATCGTTCAGCCCGCTTGCTGTCGACCCTGTTCGAGCATCTCTATTAATCGTTAAAATCTATCCGGCGGCTCCCAGGGCCGCCGCGCACACCGGAGAAAGAAAATGGAAAAGCGCGAAGCGCTCTATTCAGGTAAAGCCAAGTCGGTCTACCGCACCGACGATCCCGACCGCTTCGTACTGCTGTTTCGCGACGACACCTCGGCTTTCGATGGTGAGAAGAAGGAACAGCTGGCCCGCAAGGGGATGGTCAACAACCGTTTCAACGCCTTCATTATGGAGAAGCTGGAAGCGGCCGGCATCCCGACGCATTTCGAGAAAGTCCTGTCTCCGGTGGAATCGCTCGTGAAGAAGCTGGACATGTTTCCGGTCGAATGTGTCGTCCGGAACTACGCCGCCGGCAGCCTGTGCCGTCGTCTCGGTGTCGAGGAAGGGCAGGCCCTGCAGCCGCCGACCTTCGAACTGTTCCTGAAGGACGACGCGCTGCACGATCCAATGATCAACGAATCGCTGGCGGAAACCTTCGGCTGGGCCGGCGCCGACGATCTGGCGCAAATGAAAACGCTGACCTACAAGGTCAACGACGTGCTCAAGAAACTGTTCGACGATGCCGGCATGCTGCTGGTGGACTACAAGCTGGAATTTGGCCGTTCCGACGGTCAGATTGTCCTGGGTGACGAGTTCAGCCCCGACGGCTGTCGGATCTGGGACAAGGACACCCGCAAGAAGATGGACAAAGACCGCTTCCGTCAGGGCCTGGGTGAAGTGATTGAGGCCTACGAGGAAGTGGGTCGTCGGCTGGGTATCCAGTTCGACTGAAGACCCTGAGTAGTCGCCCGGTATCGGCAGCCGGGCCTGATCCACCCACAACACATCAAGAACAGGAAGGTGACACATGCGTAAAACCGCCATCGTACTACTGGGCGGCCTGGGCTGCTTTAGCTCCGTGGCTGCGGCTGATGTGGTGGGTGTGGGTGCCCAGGTCAGCTACTGGGACTCCGACCTGACCGGTACCGCCAGCCAGAACAGTGACGAAGTTGACGTCGACGACGATCTGAATCTGGACAGCGACGACAATGTCAATCTGACCGCGGTTTTCGAACACCCGATTCCCGTGCTTCCCAACATTCGAGTGAATTACACCGCGATCAAACAGAGCGGTAACGGCAATGTCGGGGTCGATGGCTTTGGTGATCTGCTTCCCGGCGTACCGGTTCATTCCGAGCTGGACATCGACCAGCTTGACTTGACGATGTATTACGAGCTTCTGGATAACTGGGTCAACCTGGATGCGGGCCTGACCGTGCGCAAGCTTGATGGCGACCTGAAGGTTGAACAGCGCACGGTGGCCGGCAACGCGACGCGCACCAAGATCGACGCGGTCGTTCCCATGCTGTATGCGGCCGCCCGTTTTGATCTTCCGCTGACCGGTTTGTCCGTCGGTGTTGAGGGTAACGGCGTCAGCTATGGCGGCGACTCGCTGCTCGACGGCTCGGCCTACGCGCAATACGACCTGTCCGTGCTGCGCCTGCAGGCCGGGTATCGTAAAATGAGCATCGACTATGAAGATGGCGATGACGCCATGGACGTGGATCTGGGTGGACCGTTCATCAGCGCTGGCCTGGATTTCTGAACAGCGCCTGAATTCGGCATTAAAAGAGCGCCATCTGGCGCTCTTTTTTTATGGGTATGGTTAGAATAGGCTTTATAACAGGCTGACCTGATCGGAGCCGACCACGCCCAGTTGATTCGTCGAGCTGTAGGCGAGGTACCGACAGGGTTCTGATTATGCGGACAGGGATGTGTCGAACGTCGCCACGTGCCTGACTCCCGCCATCCCATCCATGTTTTCCGATTACCGACAGGGAGATTAACTTGAAGATTCTGGTCACCGGCACGGCAGGTTTTATTGGTTCGCACCTGGCTCACCGCCTCCTGGACCGAGGCGATGAAGTCATCGGCGTGGATAACGTGAATGACTATTACGACGTCAGCCTGAAAGAAGCACGCCTGGAACGCCTGACATGCCGCGAGGGTTTTACCGAAGTTCGCAAGGACGTTGCCGACCGGGAAGCCATGGAAGCCGTCTTCCGGGACTACCAGCCGGAGCGAGTTGTCCACCTGGCGGCCCAGGCGGGTGTGCGTTACTCCCTGGAAAACCCGCACGCCTACGTCGATGCCAACCTGGTGGGCTTCATGAACATTCTGGAGGGTTGCCGGCATAACGACGTGAAGCATCTGGTCTACGCCTCCAGCAGCTCCGTCTACGGCGCCAACGAGACCATGCCGTTCTCCGTCCACGATAACGTGGACCACCCGTTGAGCCTGTACGCGGCCTCCAAGAAAGCCAACGAATTGATGGCGCACACCTACAGCCATCTGTACCGTCTGCCGACCACCGGACTGCGTTTCTTTACCGTCTATGGTCCCTGGGGCCGGCCGGACATGGCGTTGTTCATCTTCACCCGCAAGATCCTGGCCGGTGAGCCCATCGATGTGTTCAATCACGGCCACCACAAGCGTGACTTCACCTACATCGACGATATCGTCGAAGGCGTCGTCCGAACCCTGGACAACGTGGCGGAACCGAACGACGAGTGGAGCGGTGCCAACCCGGATCCCGGCACCAGCAACGCGCCTTATCGGATCTACAACATCGGCAGCAACAACCCGGTGGAGTTGAGCCGGTTTATCGAGATCATCGAAGAACGGATTGGCCGCAAGGCGGAGAAGAATCTGCTGCCAATGCAGCCGGGTGATGTACCGGCCACCTACGCCGATGTTCAGGCCTTGATCGACGACGTGGGTTATAAGCCGGACACGCCGGTAGAAGAGGGGATCGCGCGTTTTGTGGACTGGTATCGGTCGTTCTACGGGGTGTAAAAACGACCGGCAATATTTTTTGCCGGCCGGGTTCAAAAAACCAGTTGACCCCCGGGGAGCGGATCAGTATAGTTCGTCCCCGTTGACGGAGGACCATAGCTCAGTTGGTTAGAGCGCTACCTTGACATGGTAGAGGTCGGCAGTTCGAATCTGCCTGGTCCTACCAACGAATTCCGTTACGAAAGAGCCGCTTAGGATGATGTCCAAGCGGCTTTTTTGTGTCTTGGGAAAGCCGGTTCATATCTTTGCTCCAAGACCGTAGGTTGGGCTGACGCAGGAAGCCCAACAGCGATTACCCGGGAATTTCCGCATCACACCACCTCTTCGTCGTGGCGCCTGAGCGGGCAAAGCGTGATAGATGAAGCTTGGCGTCCCGTCCGGTTCATTCGCTGATTTACGGTGCGCCTCGGAATGTTGGGCTTCCTGCGTCAGCCCAACCTACAGTCGCCTTCGGCCGCAGCTTTGGTGTCAGCGCCTTAGAATCAACTTCCTCACCGCACTCCACCGATTGATCAGCAACGCCCCGAAAATCAGCGAGCATCCGGCCGCCTGCATGCCAGACATGATCTCGCCGAACCAACCCGCCGCAAAGATAGCGACCCAGACCGGTTCCAGAACCATAATCACAACCCCATGACTGTTGATCGACAGACTCTGCGCATAGGTCTGAACGAAGAAGCGCCCCGCCGTGCCAAGGATGGCCGAGAGGCCGACCCAGACCAGGATCATCGGATTGAAGTGATGGACCGTGGGTAGCCAGGACTCACGGATCGCGGACAGACTCAGGGTGACCGCGCCGACCGTCACCAGGGCGATGGCGGTCAGGGCCAGGGCGGGCACGCGTTCCTTGCGACGTTCACCGCCGGTTCTGCGCTGAACGATGCGGGTGTTCGCGGCACGGGTGTTGAGCGTGAAATAAAGTGCAAAGATCAGGGCCGCCAGGACAAACAGCACCTGGCCCGGCTCCGGACGGAAACCGTTACGCAGGGACAGCAACGCCAGCCCGGAAATCGCGACGGGCAGGGCGACCCAGGTGGACATCGGTTGCGCTTCCCGGAACACGACCCGCGCGATCACCGGCACAAAGACGACGCCGAGGCTGGTGAGGAAGGCGCCTTCGCCCACGTTCTCCGTGAGAAACAGGCCGCTGATCCAGCAGCTCATGGCAACACCAAACACCAGCCCGACGCCCACGGCACGCCGAAGCTGCTCCAACGACAAACGGGCGATCTGACGGTGGCCGGCGATACAGAGAATGGCGCCGGCCAGTAGAAAGCGGCAGGCCATGAACAGCAACGGCGGCATCAGCAGGACCGCCTCTTTCGAGAAAATCCAGCCGATTCCAGCGAGCAGGGTAACCAGGACAAGCAGGAGATCGGCTTTTCTGGCGTCAGTAAGGTTCATTCAGTGAAACAGCCGAGTGGGTTATTGAAACGCCGCGCAGTGTATCACGGCGCTTCTCACCACACGCTATCGGAAAGGCTGGCCTGTGGGCGGCGCCGATCGGTCGCCGCCCACAGGCGAGGAATGCGCCGGGTCAGAACAGTCCGCTGTCGTCGTAGGCTTCGAACTCGAACCGTAACCGGACGTCATCACCGACCATCAGGGGATTCAGGCCGTAGTCCATGCCCCACTGGCTTCGCTGCAACGTGGTGGTCGCTGAGAAGCCCAGGGTGAACTTCTCGTGGCCGAATGGATAGACCCCGGCCTTGTTCAGCGTTAAATCCAGCGCGACCGGGCGCGTCTGTCCCAGCAGCGTCAGGTTGCCATGCAAGACACCGGTGGTGGCTGTCTTCTTCTCGAACCGCGTGACCTGGAAGGTGATGTCCGGGTATTTCCGGCAATTGAGAAAGTCAGCTTTGCACAGGTGCTCGTCCCGCTCCTTGTGGTTGGTAAAGACGCTCTTGCTCTTGATCACCACCTTGCCCTGCGTCAGTTCACCGGTGCCCTTGTCATAGGTAAATCCACCGTTGGCCTCCCGAAAGAAACCGAGGACGTCGTCGAAGCCCAGATGATTGACCGCAAACAGCACGGAAAAGTGGTCCGGGTCGATTTTGTACTTGATCGGCTCGGCTGCAGCCGATGTGTTGAACAGCCCGAAGCAAAGCAGGGCAGCGAATAGATGTCTCATAGGTGTCATCGGGACGTCTCCTTGGCATCGCGGTAAGCAAGCAGCCAGATACTGTCTCGGCCGAAGGAATAGACAAGCAGGGTGAGGGCAATGGTCAGCAGACCCGCTGCCCAGCCTTGGGACACCCAGGGCAGCAGGCAGACCATGAGCGTGACCAATTGCCAGACGCAGACGGTCTTGCGAAGGCGACTCTCGGGCAGCGGCGCGCGGAGTCCAGGGATCAGTCCACCGGCAATGACGAACAGGTAGCGCATCAGGCCGATGGTCAGAACCCAGGGGCCGACTTTGCCCTGTGTGATCAGCAGCGCGCAGAGCACCAGCATCAATGCCGCGTCCAGCTCCATATCGAAGCGGGCACCGAAAGCCGAGGCGCTCTGGGTGCGGCGTGCCGTGGCGCCGTCGACACCGTCCATGATCAGGGCGATCAGGCTGATCCAGGCGATGATCCAGGCGTGCTGGGCAGCATAGTGCGAGAACGGTATAAAGGCCGCCGCAATGCAGACCAGCGTGCCTCGACTGAGCGTCACCCAATTGGCGGGCCCGAGGGTGCTGTCGTCCGGCGGGCGTTGTCCAGATGGCGTCCTGGACCAGCAGATTCCAACCGTCGTGACCAGCACCAGGCCCGTCAGAAACGCCGACGCCAGATAGAGGCTCGGCAGGCTCAGAGCGCGACCCAGCAGTCCGGCCACCAGCATAACGGTGAACAGTGCGGCACCCAGTTCGGCGGTCACGCGCCACCGCATCCGGGCAGCGAGCTGATGGGACATATCGGGGCCCTCGTTCACGTTGGATGACGGAATCCATCCCTTGCATCTCAACACAGTTTACGCCTTTATGAGCGGGGTGGATTGACGTTAAGGATACATCCTATGGCAGAAACAGGGGCACGACCGGATTACCAGGGTAGGGCATTCTGGGTCACCGGATACCGGCGGGGTGAATTGCGGCCGGTGCAGGTCTCCCGTCAGCAGTTGGCCGAAACCGGTGACGTGATTGTCGAGACGCTCTACAGCGGCATCAGCCGGGGAACGGAAAGCCTGGTTTTCCACGGCCGGGTGCCTGAGTCCGAACACGCGCGAATGCGCTGCCCGTTCCAGGAAGGGGACTTTCCTTTTCCGGTCAAATACGGCTACGCCAACGTCGGACGTGTGCTGGAAGGCCCGTCTTCCCTGAAGAACCGTGTGGTTTTTTCGCTGTTCCCTCACCAGACCTGTTTCCGCGTTCCCGAATCCGCGGTTGTGCCGCTGCCGGAAGGGCTGCCGCCGGAGCGAGCCGTCCTTGCCGCCAACATGGAAACGGCTGTCAATGCGCTTTGGGATGCGACGCCGCGAGTCGGCGATCGTGTGGCGGTCATCGGGTGCGGCGTTGTCGGTTGCCTGGTGGCGTGGATGGCCCGGCGCATCCCGGGAACCCGCGTATTGGCCATCGATCCGGATCCCGACAAGGCGGCGATCCTGGAG
The DNA here is from genome assembly GCF_003789045.1 of Marinobacter sp. R17. NCBI lineage: Bacteria > Pseudomonadati > Pseudomonadota > Gammaproteobacteria > Pseudomonadales > Marinobacteraceae > Marinobacter > Marinobacter sp. R17. Next base: position 100,133 of record NZ_RHGZ01000013.1, read on the forward strand.
CAGCTGGGCGTACACTGGCGCGCCGAAAGCGATGGACGTGACGATTACGATCTGGTGATCCACGCCAGCGGTCATCCCGATGGCCTGGAAACCGCTCTCGGTCTGGCCGGCGTCGAAGCGCGTATTGTTGAGATGAGCTGGTATGGCGATCGGCCGGTCCCGCTGAGTCTGGGCAGCGCCTTCCATTCGCGACGGCTCTCGCTGATCGCCAGCCAGGTTGGCAGAATAGCGCCGGTGCAAAGTGCTCGCTGGAATCACCGGGAGCGCATGGCGCTGGCGCTGAAGCTGCTGCAGGCGCCGGAACTCGATGTACTGATCCATTCGGAGTGCCGTCTGACGGACCTGCCGTCAGCGATGGCGTCCGTGACGACGGCGGACAGCGGCGTGCTGTGCCACCGGGTGATCTACTGATGGATGAATGGATGAAAGGAACCTGCTTATGTTCAGCCTGACCGTTCGCGATCACATGATGATCGCCCACAGTTTCCGGTCGCCACGCTTCGGACCGGCCCAGGCCCTGCATGGAGCGACTTATGTTGTGGACGTCACCTTCTATCGCGACGAACTGGATGCAGACGACCTGGTGGTGGACATCGGATTGGCCGGTGAGCAACTGCGTGAGGTGGTTGCGGAATTCAATCTGGGCAACCTGGACGACCACGAGGAATTCAGCGGACACAACACCACCACCGAATTCATGGCCCGAGTGGTCCACCAGCGCCTGGCCGCGCGGATTCGGTCCGGTGCGCTGGGGGCCGAAGCCCAGGGGCTGAAACGACTCAGGGTGACACTGGGCGAATCCCATGTGGCCTGGGCCAGCTATGAACAGGACCTCTGATTCCATGGCCATTGTCTTTCTGGTCGCCGGTGATCCCGGTCAGCGTACCGGAGGCTACGGCTACGTGCGCCGTATTGTTGACGGATTGCGGCGCCGGGGTGACCGCGTCCACCTGCAGGGTTTGGAGGGTACGTTTCCGGATGGAGATGCCCGGGCGTGCGATGCCATGGACAGCGCGCTGGATGCCTTGCCGGATGGCACCCGCGTTGTCATCGACGGACTTGCCCTGTGTGGCCTACCGCCACTGGCGAACCGCCACCTGGAGCGCCTGGCTGTCATGGCCCTGGTGCATCATCCGCTGGCGGATGAAACCGGGCTGGATGAGGCCGGGCAGGCGCATTACTTTGCTACGGAGAAGGCGGCGCTCCAGGCGATCGAGCGCGTCATCGTAACGAGCCCGTTTACCGCAGAGCGTCTTAACGTCTACGACGTGCCGCCATCGCGAATCGAGGTGGTCATTCCGGGGGTCGCACCGCCGTCGCAAACGGCACCGGACAGCCCGCTGCAGCCGGGAGATCCGTTCCGTTTCCTGTGTGTGGCCACGTTGGGGCCCCGCAAGGGCCAGGATCTGCTGGTCTCGGCCCTGACGCAGTGCGTGGATCTGGATTGGCAATGCTCGCTGGCCGGTTCCCTGGATCGTCACCCGGATTATGTGACCAGCCTGCGTCGCCAGATCGACGAGGCCGGTCTGGGTGATCGGGTGCATTGTGTGGGAGAGCTGGACGATGAGGGGCTCGATCAGGCCTACCGCTCTGCGGATGTCTTTGTCTTGCCGTCCTGGTACGAGGGCTACGGTATGGTCATCACCGAGGCGATGGCTTATGGCCTGCCGGTCATTACCACGACGGGCGGCGCGTTGGCTCACACGGCATCCAGTGAAGCGGCGATCAAGGTGACACCGGGGGACGTGGATGCGTTGGCGGTGGCACTCCGGCAGGTGATGACGATGCCTGGACGTCTCCAGCAACTGGTGGCCGGAGCGGCGTCGGAGCGGCGTGCGCTGCCGTCTTGGGATGATGCTGCAGGTCAATTCAAGGGCGCCATGGCGAACCTGATCGGCGACCCGCCATCCAGGGCGTTGGAGTAAGTCGTGCCGCATCCTTCGACGGTATTTGACAGCGAATGGCTTTCTATCCGTGAAGCGGCCGACCATTCGGCCCGCAGCGAATCGCTGACCGCACGACTCGCGGATTGGCTGGTCGATCGCGACGCCGCAAACCTCCGTCTGTGCGATCTGGGCTGCGGCAGTGGATCGAACGTCCGCTATCTCGCGCCGCGACTGCCGGCCGGTCAGCGGTGGTGTCTGGTGGATCACGATGCCGGGCTGCTGACGCTGGCCGCGGAGCGCTGCCGCGACCTGCCCGGTGTTTCCAGCGTGGAGACACTTGAGGGTGACCTGGTTGGCTCTCTGGACACGCTGATTCCGGAAGGCGCGGTGCTGATCACGGCGTCGGCCCTGCTGGATCTGGTATCCGAACAATGGCTCTCTCGATGTGTCTCGCTCGCCGCGAGGCGGGGCGCCGCCTGTCTGATCACCTTGAGCTATAGCGGCGACGTGAGCCTGACGCCAGCCTTGGCGGAGGACGACGCGGTGATTCAGGCGGTCAACGCCCACCAAAGGCAGGACAAGGGCGGCGGACCGGCGCTGGGTCCCGATGCCTGGTCGGTCTGTGCATCGCTGTTCCGGGAAGCCGGCTTTTCGGTCTTTCACGAGCCATCCGTCTGGTCACTGGATGCCTCACAGGCGGCGTTGCAGGACAACCTGCTGACCGGCTGGGCGCGGGCCGCCGGGGAATGGTTGCCGGACTCTGCACCTTCCGTATCGGCGTGGCTGGACCAGCGGCTGCAACGGGTTCGGCGCGGTGAAAGCCGGATCCGGGTGGGTCACCAGGATCTGCTGGCCTTGCCGCCGGGGTCCGGTACCGTCGGAAGCGACGCCTGATATGCGCCGCTGGCCGGTTTGGCTTCGCTGGGGTTGGACGCTGGCGGTGCTTGTGGCCGCGCTGTTGGCCTTCGACAGCGCGCAGGTGTTGTCCCGGCTGGGTCGGCTGTCGGCATCGGGGCTTATCGCAGTGCTGGCGCTGGCGCTATTGCAGGTGGTGCTGTCCGCCGGACGCTGGCGGTATACGGCGCGCTTGCTCGGTTTGCCATTGCCCTGGTCGGAGGCCGTGCGGGAATACTTCCTCGCCAGCTTCATCAACCAGGTGATGCCCGGGGGTGTGCTGGGGGACGCCAATCGTGCCCTGCGTCACGGTCGCAGTACCCAGCAGAGTCTGTCGGCCCTGAATGCGGTGCTGATCGAACGGTTGGCTGGCCAGATCGTGCTGGCCGGGCTGGCGATTCTGGCCTGGTGGTGGCTGATGCCTGGGGACGTCGTTGCCCGCATGATGGAAGGGCTCCAACTGCCGGGTTGGTCGCTGGTCTTGGCCGCGGTGATGATCGGGCTGCTTGTCGCGTGCCTGTGGTCGCGCCTGGCCTTTGCCATCCGGTCCTTCCTGTCGGCGCTGCATTTTGCGCTGCTAAGGCCGCGTGTGCTGCTGGTTCAACTGGGTGTCTCGCTGCCGATTATCCTCTGCTACGTCGGCGTGTTCCTGATCCTGGCCCGGGATCTGGGGATGAGCATGCCCGTATCGTTGCTGATTCCCGGGGCACTGGCGCTCCTGTTGGCGATGGTGCTGCCGATCACCGTCGCCGGTTGGGGCGTCCGCGAAAGCGTGGCCGGCATTCTCTGGGGGCTGATGGGCTATTCCCCGGCGGACGGACTTGCCCTGAGTGTCGCCTATGGCCTGGTGTTCCTGGTGGCGAGCGCGCCCGGTCTTGTGTGGTTGTGGCCGATCAGAAGGGCGGTTGCCTGAACCGCATGTCGAACAGGTAATCGCTGCCGAGACGGAACGGCACCGTCTCCGGCCGCAGCGCCCCGTCCAGTTCATCAATCTCGGGAAGCTGTAATGCAGGAATGCCGCTGCCAATGATCATCGGTGCAACGATCAGGTGCAGGTGGTCCAGGCACCCGGCGTGCAGGAACTGCGACACCGTCTGGCTGCCACCTTCGATAAAAATCCGGCGATAGCCGCGGGCTTGCAGGCAACGAATGATGTCCGCCGGCGTCACCGAGCCGGACTCGCCCGTCACCTGAATCTCATCGGCCTGGCAGGGCGCATCGCCTACCAGACGAAACGTCGGGGCGGCAGCCTGGTCGAAGACCACTTGTTCGGGCGAAACTCGCCGCCGGGGATCGATCACGGCACGGTCCGGATTATCACCATCGACCCGTCTTACGGTGAGCTGCGGATTATCGGAGTCCGCCGTACCGGCGCCCACCACCACAATATCGGCAATGGCGCGCAAACGGTGCAGGTGATCCAGTCCGTCGCAGCCGTTGATGTAGTGGGAGGCGCCGGTCACGGTCGCGATGCGCCCATCCAGGCTCTGGCCCACCTGGGCATACACCAGCGACCGGTTTACCGGGTGGCACAGGGGCAGCAAAGAGCCCAGCAGGTCGGCGACCTCCACGTCGGCCGGTTGTCGGTGTAACTCCCATGATCCATCGTCGAACGTGGTGATGACGGGCCCTTCCGGAGCGTCTGCGGGGAACGGGCCGGTCTTGTCTGATCGCGCCAGTCGCCGAATCAGGCACCAGGCCTCTGCAGCCTGCAGTAATGGTCCTGCCATAAGTCTGTTGGATCCGTGCTTTGGATGTTGGGGGTCTGGATAATTATACGGTGGCGTTTGCCGCCGGATTGTCGGTTAACGCAGCAACCGCAGATTGAAACGGGCTGTTTCTCGAAACGTGTCGGCCAACGTGGCGGCAAAGTGGGCCACCAGCTGACGTCCCTGATCCGCGGTTGCCCGGCTGGCGCGTCCGACGACACCGACCGGGTTCAGATCCTGGCCCATCCAGGCGAAAGCGGCGTCGCCCTCTGGCGTCAGATGACGGTTGCCGGCGAGTCCGGTTTCCTCAAGCGACTGGAAGTGGTCAATCAGATCCTGCCGGACCTGATCCGGAGCCAGGTGCAGCATCATCGCGGTTTCCAGCTCGCCGCCGTGGAGGCCGCGGCGGAGTTCTTCCGGCTCGATCAGGGTCTCAGGAATGCGGTAGCGGAAGTAGTTGGCCTTAACCACCAGCATCCCGAAGCGCTGTCGCAGCTGGAGGGCCGCGAGGTCAATAATCTGCCGGTTACCGCCGTGGCTGTTGAAGATGACCAGCCGGTGAATGCCGCTGGCGGCAACGGATTGGCCGATATCCACCAACACATCGATGGCCGTGTCCGGGCGCAGCGAGAGTGTCCCCGGGAAGTCGCTGTGCTCAAGGCTGAGGCCGATCGGCAGGGTCGGCAGAACCAGAAGTTCGGCGTCGTCAAAGCCGTTAACGGCGGCTTGAAGGATGCCTTCGCCGATAATCCGGTCCGTGGCCAGCGGCAGGTGAGGGCCGTGTTGCTCAATGGCCGCGACCGGTAGCACCGCAATGCTGGCATTGCTGATGCGCTCTTTCAGCTCGACCGTGGTGAGGGCCTGCCAATCCAGGGTGGAATAAGTCATGACGGTCGCCTCCTTGTCCTGCGATACAGGGAGTATAGTGTGCTGGAAGGGTTTCGTATGCTCTTGGGGCGACGTATTGAACCGATTGATTTATGACCGTTTTCGGTCAGTCTTGCGATTGCGTGAGAGCGAACCCATAAGGTGTAATGGTGGCCTGTTTCTCTTTGATCGTTCCGGCAGGAGTAGCCTTTGTCCGATTCCTTTCTGACAGACCTGACCCTGATCGACGGACTGGCCCACATGCGGCTACCGCAGTCGACTGACGCGCTTTGGAGCGATGCCAGCCTCGATGCGTTCTACCGTGATGTGCAGTCTTTGGATAGGCGCCAGGATGTGCGGGGGCTCGTCATCGAGGGCCAGCCGGGGCAGCCATTCTCCCACGGTGTGGATCTTGCTTTGTTCCATGAAGGCAGCAAGACCGCCGGCGCCGGGGTGAATCGCGAGTTTGGTCTGGCGTTCAACGCCCTGCGCCGTTTCCCGGGGGTTTCGGCCGCCGCACTGACCGGCGATGCCGCGGACGCCGGGCTGGAATGTGCGCTATGCTGTGACTTCAGAATTGCGGAGCCCTCGGTGCGCCTTTCGATGGTTCCGGCCCGCTATGGTCTGGTCCCGGTCGGTGGTGGTAGCCAGTTGTTGCCGCGCTTGGTGGGCGAGGTCTGGGCCAAGCGTTTGTTGCTGTGTGGCGAAACCGTTAACGCCGAAACGGCACTGGCCATCGGTCTGGTCGACGCCATTAGCGAGCCGGGGCAGGCGAGTGAGCTGGCTTCAGACTGGGTGCGCCGGTCGTTCCGTCAGGGACCGCAGGCCGTGCGGGCGACCAAGCAACTGATCGAGCATGCGCGGATGCGTCCGCTGGAGACCGGCTTTGCCGCCGAGCGTGACTGGATGGTGGAGCTGCAGGGCACCGCCGAACAGATTGAAGGCATACAGGCCGCCGACGCGGGACGCACGCCGCATTGGCCGGACCATGAGGGAGAAGGGGGAGATCGGTGATGCGGTATATGACGTCCTTTCATCGACGCCTGCGGGTGCTGCGGGAGTCCAGACAGCTGTCGGTTGCCGACATCGCCCGCCTGTGTGACGCCGATGAGCGCCGGGTCGCCGGCTGGGAAAGCGAAAACCCGAAAACCCGGACCTTTCCCGATATCGACGAACTGATGGACCTCTGTCTGAAAACCGAAACGCCCCTGGAAGCCCTGCTGGATTTCGAGGATGCACCGGATGCGGGGCAGTTGGAGCTGCCGGGTCTGGCGTTTGATTCCAATGCGGATCTGGGACGGGTGCTCGAAGAGCTGGAGCGGGAAATCGAACGGCTCAAACCGACCGAAGAAGAGATGGAAATGCTGCGCCGGTTCCGCAATACCACTGCGGAGAACCGGCGCATGGTGATTCAGCTGCTCGGCTGAATCCTCGCTTTATGCGTTGCCGTTCTTGTAGATGTTCTCGTAGACGTAGTTGGTCGCGTCAACGAAGCCATCCACGCTACCGCAGTCAAAGCGGCGGCCGCGGAATTTATAGGCCAGCACGCAGCCTTTCTGGGCCTGGTGGAGCAGGGCGTCGGTGATCTGGACTTCGCCGTTCTTGCCCGGTTCGGTGTTCTCGATGATCTCGAAGATATCCGGCGTGAGAATGTAGCGACCGATGATCGCCAGGTTGGACGGCGCGTCTTCCGGAGCCGGCTTCTCGACCATGTCGGTGATGCGATACAGACCGTCCTTCATCGGCTCGCCCGCAATCACACCGTATTTGTGCGTCTCGTCTTCCGGCACTTCCTCAATGGCCACGATCGAGCAGCGGAACTGCTTGTAGAGTTCGGCCATCTGCGCCAGCACGCTGATATCCCCCGGTTCGGCCACGCAGAAGTCGTCCGCCAGGACGACGGCGAACGGGTTGTCGCCCATCAGGTTACGACCGGTCCAGATCGCGTGACCCAGGCCTTTCATTTCGTTCTGACGGGTAAAGGAGAAGGAGCTGTTGTCGATCAGCTCACGAATGGACGTCAGCAGGTTTTCCTTGCCTGAACCGGCAATCTGGTGCTCCAGCTCATAGCTGATGTCGAAGTGGTCCTCGATGGCGCGCTTGCCGCGACCGGTCACGAAACCGAATTCATGGATGCCGGCTTCCGCTGCTTCCTCAACGCCATACTGCACCAGCGGCTTGTTGACGATGGGTAGAATCTCCTTGGGCATGGCCTTAGTGGCCGGGAGAAAGCGGGTACCGTAACCGGCAACGGGGAATAGGCACTTCCTGATCATATGAATCGTCCTTATTAGCGGTTCATTCAAACCTGTCCATGACCGGGCGACGGCCCGTCCGGGGAAAGGTCTCCGGAACATTTCAGGTTTTGCACAAAGTTTGCCAAGTGTAACCAAGTTGATATGACAAATGGAGACATGCCCGCTTACCACTTCGTCACTTTGACGTAATTCTGGCGCCTCGGCCGGATAAAGATCGCCCGCCAACCCCCAGTATCCGGCGCTTTCCGGGTGACAGGCAAGTTCCGGCAGGGGCCACTTGTCGTGTGTTATCGATCCATCAAACGCCCTGATGGTCCGGTTACATTTTTCTGTCCGGTTATACGACAAGTTTTGTCATGGCGTTGTGCACCGAGTTGGGGCGGGATTCGGGTTGATTTTCAGAATGGTGCCCGTGACATCGTGACGGATTTTGAAACCGTTGTGCCAAGCGATTGAAAACACGCCTCTTGTGGCAGTATCAGGTCGCCATGGAGGGGGTAAAAAAGGTGGCGATCGAGGGGGCTAAAAGGCAGCAATCTATCTCCAGAAACTACATACAAACTTGGATACAACTTGTTGTTTTTCGTTAAAAATTAAATTTGTAAATTTTTGATAGTAAGGGCTGGTATGTGACCTGCATCTTGCCTATAGTCGGTACTGCCAACGCATACCGTGCTTGTTGTTTCGCGATGGGTTCATCGTGGGCAACAGGACCATCCCAAGTGTTGCCGTCTGGGGTCTTCGGTACAACGATTTTCTTCAATTCCATTGACCGAAATAGTCGGGTGCCTCCGTGCGCCTGATGGGGACGCTTGTTTGTGAGATTTTGGGCACTTTTGGCATTTGTCGGCTGCATCATCAGCACCCAGGGTGGTGCCGTGGTGCGTTTTGCCGAGCCAGACCCGGGTGCCGGCTATGAGCTGGGCAGCGCCCTCGGTGCGTCTTTTGCCAATGGATCGGAGCAGGACGGCCGCGGCTGGTTGACCTCCCGGTCCCGTCCGGCGACCAAGCCTGATCGAACCCAACTGCAAACCGACTGGCCGTCCGGCCGTTGTGTTCCCATCGATTCCGTTCGTCTGCCCGGATTGAGGCTGTTGTCCAGCCGGGTCGTCACCCGCGTTCACGCGCTGGTGCAGCCGGAGACACGCCAGTGCCTGGATCCGGATCGCCTCAATGGACTTGCCAATCGCATCAACCAGGTGCTGGAGCAGGAGGGTGAGCAGGACACGGTGGCCTGGCTGCCGGAACGCCCCATTGTGAATCATGTCCTGACGCTGCGCTTTCGCAATGCCGCGATGGGTGAGACGCGTCGGGCGTCCGCCCAGCCCCGGGCCCATGCCGCTCGTTTTTCGTCGCCGCGCGGCACGGCGCTGGTTGCAACCGATACGCTGCCGTCGTACACGTTCGGGCGCTGGAGTCGTCCTTCCGGCCTGGCCAACGTGGCGCCGGTGGAAGGCGCAGAGCCGACATCGAAGGCCTCCAAAGCGCCGACGGTGCGCTTCCAGCACGTCCATCGTCATTGGCTGGGCTCACACCTTCAGGTGGCGGGGAATTCCGCATCTACCCGGGACCAGCGCAGCGGTCAGATCGGCCTGGAAGCGGACGACCTCATTCGCGATAACCATGCGCTCAGACTCAACTTCAACGAGTCGGTGTCCCAGCGTATCGAGAACGAGGCGGAAGCGTTCTCTTTCCACTATGCCTTTCCGCTGGGCGCGAGTCGCCTCAGCTTTGATGTGGATAATTTTTCCTACCGCAGTACCGTGCAGGGTGACGACGGAAAATACGATGCCAGCGGCGAAGGCCGCAATGTCTACGTCAGCGGGCGCCGCTCGCTGTTCTCTCTATACGGCGTGCAGTTTGACAGCATCATGAGCCTGTCGGCGCAGGACGCGTCTTATTACGAGGACGGGGAGTGGGTGGAAGACTCTTCCCGGCAGAAGTCGCTGTTCACGCTGGAAGGCAGTACCTCCCATGAGTTGTGGTACGACGTGATGGCGACAACCCGGGTTTCCGCCGTCAGCGGCCTGGAAGTGGTCGGCAAGGAATACGACATGGAAGAGGACTTCAACGAGGATGATGCGTTTCGCAAATATTCGCTGTCCGCAGCCCTCTCGCGCGATTTCTTCGACTGGCAGTGGGGCGTCAGCGGGCATTACCAGTTCTCGCCCAACGATCTGCCGGATTCCGAGTACATGACGGTGGCCGGAGCCTCCATGATCTCCGGATTCAATGGCCAGAGCGTGAGTGCCGCCGAGGGCGGGTGGTTGCGCCTGGATGCCAGTAGCCCGCGCTTCGACACGCCGTTGATGCCGTATATGCGTTCGGGTCTTCGCTTCTCGGTCTTGCAGGGCTGGGTGCCGTACACGGCAGAGCAGGCCGACCGCTATGGTTCCGCCAGCGCCGCCGAGATCTCTCTCAGCATGCAGGGGCGTGGCTTCCAGGCCGGTTTGAGTGTGGGCCGGATGCTCGGTGCGTCCAGTCTGGCGACCACCAAGCCTGATATGCCGGACGTTTCTCTCTCGCTTTCCATGGGCCTTTAGCGGATTGCAGCGCTGCTTGGGCCGCACGGTTCTTATCCTGTCTGCCTCCATGGGCCGTCACCCGACGGTCTATGCGTCTGCCCATCATTCCGACATATTCTGACGATACGCTCGAATTGGTCATATACTGACCATGAATCGGGGCTGGCGCGTGTCGGTTCTGAGACGTGTCTTACAGAGATGTCACTTGAAGCATAAGCTACTGACAGTGTTACATTAAAAACTCTGGTACGTCGGAAACGACCAGGGACTCCCACTGGGCGACGGTCTTCGTCACTCGACAGAAGCTGCCCAGGAGCCCGTCACGCGCCGGACAGGTCATGGAGTTGGCGTCTCGGCTTCTGACACCCCTTTGAACCTCTGAAACGACGGAGATGGATTGTCCATGCTTTCAGCCCGATTGCTTATGTTCCTGCTCGGCCCAGCGATGCTCCTGGCCGCCAACGTGGCCAGTGCCTTCGGGCTTGAAGATGTGGAACAGATGGCGAAAGCACGTGCCGGAAAGCCCTATGAGGCCCCTGCATCGGCCCCCCAGTTCCTGCGGGATCTGAGCTACAGCGATTACCAGGCGGTTCGCTTCAAGCCCGAGGCCGGTCTCTGGCGGGAAGGCCGCTCCCGCTTCCAGGTGCGCATGTTCCCGCCGGGCAGCTACTATTCTCACGCCGTCACACTGCATGAAGTGGACAGCGAGGGCGTCGAGCCCATCAACTTCGACAAGGCCAACTTCACCTATCCGAACGACGCGTTTGCCAAGCGCGTTCCCGCGGACCTGGGCTATGCCGGTTTCCGCCTGACGTTCCCGATGCACAAGGAAACCGACCAGGAGCAGTTCATGGTCTTTGGTGGCGCCAGTTATTTCCGTGGGCTGGGGCGCGACAACCGGTTCGGGTTGTCGGCTCGGGGGATTGCCATCAACACCGGGCTGCCTTCCGGTGAAGAGGTGCCCAGCTTTGTGGAATTCTGGCTCGAACGGCCCGCCGGAGGCAGCGACACCATGCGCGTTTACGCGCTGCTGGACGGCCCCAGCCTGACCGGCGCCTACCGCTTTGATATTCATCCCGGAGCCAGCACGCAGGTCGATGTGACCGCCCGGCTGTTTTTCCGGGACAAGGTTGAGCTGCTCGGACTCGCCCCGCTGACCTCCATGTTCTATTACGGCAAGAATACCGTACGTCCGGTGGGTGAGTGGCGGCCACAGGTCCACGATTCCGATGGCCTCCTGATCCACGATGGCGGCACTGGCGAGTGGCTGTGGCGCCCGCTGCTGAATCCGCGCAAGTTGCGAATGAGCTACCTCCAGGCGGAAGATCTCAAAGGCTTTGGTTTGATGCAGCGGGATACGCAGTTCGATCAGTTCGAAGATCTGGAAGCCCGCTACGACAAGCGACCCAGTGCCTGGGTGGAGACCAAAGGCGACTGGGGAAAGGGGCACGTGGTCCTGGTGGAGATTCCGACCCGCTCCGAGGTGAACGACAACATCGTCACCTTCTGGCAGCCGGATGGCCAGGTCAAGGCCGGCGATGAGCGAACCCTGCAATACACCCTCAGCTTTGGCGCCCCGTCCATTGCCAAGCAGCCCACGGCCCACGCTACGCAGACGTTTGTCGGCGAGGGCAACCGGATTGGTGGCGGCAATGTCGAAGGGGCCTATCGACTGATCGTGGATTTCAAGGGCGGCGAGCTTGACGGCCTGAAGCCTGATGCGCCAGTGGTCAGCCAGGTATCCGGCGGTGACCACGTCAAGGTGGTCGAGCATTTCGTCGAGTACAACGAACCCACCGACGCCTGGCGGCTGTCCATGCTGGTGCGGCCTGATCCGGATGCGGATATGACCCTGCGTGGCTTCCTGAGCCTCGAGGGTAAGCCGCTCACCGAGACCTGGACCTACCAATTGCCGGTCGGCTCGGATCTGCGGGCGCCCAAGGAATAAGGCCAACAGGGAGGACGAGCGATGAAACGAGCGGTCTGTCAGCAAGCCCTGGATCGATTGATTGCCTACCTGCGGGGCTGCGGCGTGGAGATTACGTCGGAAAACTGCCGCAAGGCGCTGCAGTTGGTGGACCGGGCATTGGCCGAGGCGGGAAGCCACGAGGTCATGGCCCGGGCCATGGACATGATTCCCGAATACTTCGACCTGCCACCCCTGGCCATCCCCATGCAAAGCCCGCCGCTGATGCGCGGCAGTATCGGATACCATACCAATGTCTGAAGCGCTCCAGGAGCGAACCACCCAAGACGCCATCCCGGCGAAAGCCTCCAAACGCTACCGTTGGCGGGGCATCGCCTTTATCCGGCGCAGCCTGCTGATCCTGTTTGTTCTGGGGCAGACCACCGTGGCCTGTTATTACCTGCTGTGGGTCCTGCCTTACCACGGCGGTACCGGCGTCGAGCTGGGGCTGCTGATTCTGTTTGCGCTGCTGTATTCCTGGATTGCCGTGGGTTTCTGGACGGCAATGCTGGGCTTTGTGCTACGCCTGTTCGGCGGGGATCGGCGTTCTTTGATGCACCGCCATTCCGCGGAAGAGCTGGACCAGACGCCGTTGGGCAAAACCGCGGTAATCATGCCGATCTACCATGAGCCCGTGCACCGCACACTGAGCGGCTTGAAGGCGGTCTATCAGGACATTGAGCGGGCCGGCCAGATCGAGAATTTTGAATTCTACATTCTCTCCGACAGCCGGGATCCGAACGTCTGGCTGGAAGAGCAGGCCACCTGGCAGCGCATGGCCGAGGAACTGGGTGCCGAAGGCCGGATGTTCTACCGGCGCCGGACCGTGAACCTGAACTATAAGAGCGGCAATGTCGCGGATTATCTGCGCCGCTGGGGACGCCGCTCCAAATACATGGTGGTACTGGATGCGGACAGTCTGGTCAGCGGCCAGACGCTGGTGCGCATGGTCCAGCTGATGGAGCGCGAGCCGCAATGCGGCATCCTGCAGACCAACCCGACGCTGATCAACGGGCAGTCCCTGTTCGCCCGGATGCAGCAGTTCGCCAACCGGGTGTATTCGCCGCTGTTCGCCACCGGGCTGGCGGCCATCCAGATGGGCGACGCCGCCTTCTGGGGGCACAATGCGATCCTGAGGGTCGATGCGTTCATGGAGCATTGTGGCCTCAGGAAGCTGCCGGGCTTTGGTATCTTTGGCGGCCCGATTCTCAGCCACGATTTTGTCGAGGCGGCCTACATGGGCCGGGCCGGCTATGAAGTCTGGCTGGAGCCTGAGCTGGGTGAGAGTTACGAGGAATCGCCGCCCACGCTGTCCGATGAGTTGACCCGGGATGAACGCTGGTCCAAGGGCAATATCCAGCACCTGTGGATCATGCTGTTCGGCCGCAAGCTGCGGTTCGCCCACCGCATGGCCTTCATGAACGGGATCATGGCGTATTGCGCGTCGCCCCTGTGGCTGGCGTTCCTGATCCTGACCACCGTCGAGGCAGCACAGATGGCGTTGTCGCCCATCGACTACTTCCCCGAAGGCCACCAGGGGCTGTTTCCCCTGTGGCCGGAATGGCGACCGGAGTGGGCGCTGGGGCTGGCACTGAGCACCATGGCGTTGCTGTTTATTCCCAAGTTCCTGGCCATCCTCGATGCGCTGATTCACCGCAAGTCGAAGTTTTTCGGTGGCTTTGGGCGTCTGTTCGTCAGCGTGCTGATTGAGATCGTCATCTCCGTATTGCTGGCGCCGGTTCGCATGCTCGCTCACAGCCGCTATGTGCTCGGGGCCTTCATGAACTTCTCACTCAGCTGGGCGGGGCAGAACCGGACGGAGGAAACCACCTGGCGGCAGGCCATCGTGACCCAACTGCCGGGCCTGATCGTCGGCGCCTCCTGGTCGGCGTTCGCCTGGAGTCTGGACCCGCTGTTTTTCCTCTGGTCCTTGCCCGTAGCGATCCCGCTGGTTTTGGCGGCACCGACCTGTGTTTACCTGAGCCGCGTGAGCATCGGTGAACGGTTGCATCGCCGCCGCCTGCTGCTGATTCCCGAGGAGATCAATCCCAGTCCGCTGCTTGACGACGCCGAGATCAGTCGCGAGGCCGAACCCGAGGAATCACCACTGACAAACTTTGAGGAAGCGGTCCTGCGGCCGCGGCTGAACCAGATGCACCAGGCGCTCGCCGGCCGCCACCGCCGCCGTGTGCGGGCGGAGGTACTGGCCAATCTGGTGCAGCGTTGTGTGCGGGAAGGCCCCGAAGGCCTGACCCGGAGTGAACTGAGTCACCTGTGCCGGGATCAGGAATCCCTGGCTGCATTGCACCACGAGGCCTGGCGCGCCCGCCCTGACAGCTACTGGGGCAGTCGTATCGATAAGCTCGCCGCGGGCGACTGATCGGCGCCGGCCCGCATCGTTCCACGGTAAAAGGGAGGGGAATACCCGGATGGATCGTCGTACAGTGATGAAAATGCTCGCCGCCGCCGGAGTGCAGGGCTTGCCCCTGTCGGCCCTGTTGAACAGCTCTCTGGCCAACGCGCGGCCCATTGGTGAGCCGCAGGCGTTCAGCTACGCGTGGCTCAAGGGGCGCGCACGGGAGTTGGCCGCCAAACCGTTTGAGTCGCACGAGGGCGAATTGCCCCGCTCGTTGAAGAACATTTCGTGGGACGATTACCAGGCCATCCAGTTCCGGCCGGAAAAATCGCTCTGGCAGGACGAGGGCAGCGCCTTCCGGGCCCAGCTGTTCCACCTTGGCCTGTTCTTCAAGACACCGGTTCACATCTACGAGGTGACAGACGGCAAGGCGCAAGAGCTGGGCTACGATCCCTCGTATTTCAGCTATTCCGGTAAACAGCCGTTGGGCGAACTGCCGGAAGATCTGGGCTTTGCCGGCTTCCGCATCCAGTTCCACACCAACTTCAAGCTGGATCTGGCCGCGTTCCAGGGCGCGAGCTATTTCCGCGCTGTCGGCAAAGACATGCAGTACGGCATGTCCGCCCGGGGCCTGGCGATCGATACCGCCACCGATCACGATGAGGAATTTCCCAAGTTCACCGCCTTCTGGCTGGAAAGGCCCAAACCCAACAGCACCAAGCTCACCGTCTACGCGCTGCTGGATTCGCCCAGTACCACCGGCGCCTACGTGTTCGACCTGTACCCCGGTCGCAACATGGTGATGGACATCGGCTGTGCCCTGTATCCACGCAAGCACATCGAACGGGTCGGCATCGCCCCGCTGACGAGCATGTACCAGGTGGGCGAAAACAGCCAGCGCATGGACTACGACTGGCGACCTGAAATCCACGATTCCGATGGGCTGGCCATGCACAGCGGTGCGGGCGAGTGGATCTGGCGCCCGTTGGTCAACCCGCGCGGCATCCGGGTAAACACCTTTGTCGACAAAAATCCGAGAGGCTTCGGCCTGCTCCAGCGGGACCGGGATTTCGACCACTACCAGGACGATGGCGTGTTCTATGACAAGCGCCCGAGCGTCTGGGTCGAGCCAAAGGAAGACTGGGGGAAGGGCAGCATCATGCTGGTGGAGATTCCCACGGTGGACGAGACCTTCGACAACATCGTGGCGTTCTGGAATCCCGAGAAGCCGCTGGCGCCCAATCAGGAGCATCTGTTTTCCTATCGCCTGAACTGGGGCGAGCAGGCGCCGGTCAAGCCCTATGAGCTGGCCACTGTGCGCGCTACCCGGACCGGTCTGGGTGGGGTGGTCGGCCAGAAGCGCGAGTACTTCTCCTGGCGGTTTGCGGTGGATTTTGCCGGCGGCATGCTGGATATGCTGGGCGAGAACGCCAAGGTCGTCCCGGTGATCACGAGCAGCCGGGGTCGCATCGAAATCACCTCTGCGCGTCCGCTGCATGAGATTAACGGCTATCGAGCGATGTTCGACCTGGTACCGGACGACTCCGAAGAGCCTATCGATCTGCGCCTCTACCTGAAGCTGGACGATCAGCCCCTGACCGAAACCTGGGTCTACCAGTACACCCCGCCACCCAAGGATCAGCGCAAGATCTACTGATTCCTGTCCTTTCTTTGTCAACAATCCGGGAGTCGGCTTTCCCGGATTGTTGACAAAAATGATATCCAAGCGTAGTTTTCTCGCCATCACGGATATTATTGTCGACAAAAATGCTTGATACCGTCACTCCAACGCAGACCCGTGCAGACGAAGCCTTCGAATGTCTGCAAACCGCGATCGTCAAGGGCGAGCTGGCCCCAGGCGAGAAAATCGGTGAGGTGGAACTCTGCGAACGCTTCAACCTGACCCGCGGTCCGCTGCGCGAAGCCCTGGGTCGCCTGGAATCCCGCGGCCTGCTGGTCCGCCGTCCCCACGCCGGTTTCAAAGTGGTTTCCATCAACGGCGAAGAACTGCTTGAACTCTATCGTATCCGCGAAGCCATGGAAGGCCTGGCTGCCTGCCAGGCCGCCGAGCGTATGACGGACGCCGAAATCGATGATCTGCAACGCCTTCTGGACCGTCATGAACAGATGGTGGACGAAGCGCAGGGACAGGCGTATTACCAGCATGAAGGGGATTACGATTTTCATTACTGCATCGCCATGGGCAGCCGCAACCGGAAGCTCAGCCAGATGCTGCTGGGCGACCTGTACTACATGGTGCGCCTGTACCGTTACCGGCTGAGTACGTCCGCCGGCCGCCCGCACCGGGCACTTCGAGAACACCGCAGTATCGCCGACGCCATCGCCAACCGGGATGGGGAATTGGCCCAGTTTCTGATGCAGCGCCACATCAATGCGGCGCGGCTGAACATCGAGAAGAAGATTCAGGAAGGTGTCCTGACATTCTGAATGGGGAGAGTTTATGAGCCAGTCACTTACTGCCGGGGCCCGTTTCCGCAAAGCCCTTAAAGAAAACAATCCGCTGCAGATCGTCGGCACGGTCAATGCCTATTGCGCCATGATGGCCGAGAAGGTGGGCCATCAGGCCATTTACCTGTCTGGCGGCGGTGTCGCCAACGCCTCCTACGGGCTGCCCGACCTGGGCATGACCACCATGAACGACGTGCTCGAAGACGTCCGCCGCATTACCGCCGTGACCGATACGCCGCTGCTGATCGATATCGACACCGGCTGGGGTGGGGCGTTCAACATCGGCCGCACTATCAAGGAGATGGAGCGCGCCGGCGCGGCGGCGGTTCACATCGAGGACCAGGTGGCCCAGAAGCGTTGCGGCCATCGCCCCAACAAGGAAATCGTTTCCCAGGAAGAGATGGTCGATCGTATCAAGGCCTGCGCCGATGCACGCACCGACGAGAATTTCTTCATCATGGCCCGGACCGACGCCTTCCAGCGTGAAGGTCTGGAGCCGGCCATTGAGCGGGCCAAGGCCTGCATTGAAGCCGGTGCCGACGGCATTTTCGCCGAAGCCGTGACCGAGCTGGAACACTACCGTGCCTTCTCCGAAGCGCTGGACGTGCCCATCCTGGCCAACATCACCGAATTCGGCGCCACGCCACTTTACAACACCAAGGAGCTTGCAGAAGCCGGCGCCGACATGGTGCTGTACCCATTGAGCGCTTTCCGTGCCATGAACAAGGCTGCGCTGACCGTCTACCAGAACATCCTGGAGAAGGGCGACCAGAAAGATGTGGTGGACATGATGCAGACCCGCATGGAGCTGTACGATTTCCTCAACTACCACGAGTTCGAACAGAAACTGGACGCCCTGTTCAAGCAGCAGAAAAGCTGAGTAGCACGGGCCGCTGATTTGCGATCGCGCGCTCAAGGCACTCGATCGCCAGACACCACAAGACGCTAAATAATCGCAAACAACGACGCACAAGGTGACAACCATGGCTGAGAAAAAACTGGGCGGCGCTGGCCTTCGTGGCCAGGTCGCAGGCGAAACCGCACTCTGTACCGTGGGCCAGAGCGGAACCGGTCTGACCTACCGGGGCTATGACATCACGGATCTGGCAGACAATGCCCAGTTTGAAGAGGTGGCCTACCTGCTGTTGCGCGGCAAGCTGCCGAACCAGCAGGAGCTGGACGCCTACAAGACCAAGCTGCAGGGCCTGCGGGCACTCCCGGATGCGCTCAAGGCCGTTCTGGAGCAGATCCCCAGGGACGCGCACCCGATGGACGTCATGCGTACCGGCTGCTCCATGCTGGGCAACCTGGAAACCGAAGAGGACTTCAGCGAGCAGGACGACAAGATCGACCGCATGCTGGCAGTGTTCCCGAGCATCATCACCTACTGGTACCGCTTCGCCCATGAAGGCGTGCGCATCGAGACCGACGGCGACTGCGATTCCATCGGCGGGCATTTCCTGGAGCTGTTGCACGGCAAGAAGCCCAGCGAGTTGCACGAGCGCGTGATGAACGTCTCGTTGATCCTCTATGCGGAGCACGAATTCAACGCCTCCACCTTCACCGCACGGGTCTGTGCCTCCACCCTGTCTGACATCCACAGCTGCGTGACCGGCGCCATCGGCACATTGCGCGGTCCGCTGCATGGCGGCGCCAACGAGGCGGCCATGGCCCTGATCCAGAAGTTCCAGACACCGGACGAGGCCGAGCAGGGCCTGATGGGCATGCTGGAGCGCAAGGAAAAGATCATGGGCTTCGGTCATGCGGTCTATCGCGAGTCCGACCCGCGCAACGCCATCATCAAGAAATGGTCCGAAAAGCTGTCGCAGGAAGTGGGCGACGAGGTGCTGTACCCGGTCTCCGTGCGCTGCGAAGAAGTGATGTGGCGTGAGAAGAAGCTGTTCTGCAACGCTGACTTCTTCCATGCCTCGGCCTATCACTTCATGGGTATCCCGACGGAGCTGTTCACGCCGATCTTCGTGATGTCGCGGGTGTCCGGCTGGACCGCCCACGTGAAGGAGCAGCGTGAGAATAACCGGATCATCCGCCCGAGCGCGGACTACACCGGTCCCGAACACGCCGAGTGGCTGCCGATCGAGAAGCGCGCGTAAGACGCGTTCCCCTCTCTCCAAGCCTCTCGCCTGCCAGGAGAGAGGCTTTTTCCCCAAGTTAGAGTTATAGCCTCCCCTCGCCCCCGGCGGGAGAGGGGCCGGGGGGAGAGGGGGATGAAGAGAGACCAACGCCACACCCGACCCATTATCGCCAAAGGTCAACCATGAACACTCAATACCGCAAGCCCCTGCCGGGCACCGACTACGACTACTTTGATACCCGCGAGGCCGTCGACGCCATCCAGCCCGGCGCCTACGACAAGCTTCCGTACACCTCCCGCATCCTGGCGGAGCAGTTGGTGCGCCGTTGTGATCCGGCCACGCTGACCGATTCCCTGAAGCAGCTTATCGAGCGCAAGCGGGATCTGGACTTTCCCTGGTATCCGGCCCGCGTCGTGTGTCACGACATCCTGGGCCAGACGGCACTGGTCGACCTGGCCGGCCTGCGGGATGCCATCGCAGAGAAGGGCGGTGATCCGGCGAAAGTAAACCCGGTGGTGCCCACCCAGTTGATCGTTGACCATTCCCTGGCCGTTGAGCATCCGGGCTTCGAGAAAGACGCGTTCGAGAAGAACCGCGCCATCGAGGATCGCCGCAACGACGACCGCTTCCACTTCATCAACTGGACCAAGACCGCGTTCGAAAACGTGGACGTGATCCCGCCGGGCAACGGCATCATGCACCAGATCAACCTGGAGAAGATGTCGCCGGTGGTCCAGGTGCGCGACCGCGTGGCGTTCCCGGATACCTGTGTCGGCACCGACAGCCACACGCCGATGGTCGATGCCCTCGGTGTGATTTCCGTCGGTGTGGGCGGCCTGGAAGCTGAAAGCGTCATGCTGGGCCGCGCGTCCATGATGCGCCTGCCGGACATCGTCGGCGTCGAGCTGACGGGCAAGCTGCAGCCGGGCATCACCGGCACAGACATGGTCCTGGCATTGACCGAATTCCTGCGTAAGGAGCGGGTTGTTGGTGCGTATCTGGAATTTTATGGCGAGGGCGCCGACAGCCTGACCGTGGGCGACCGCGCCACCATCTCCAACATGACGCCGGAATACGGCGCCACCGCGGCGATGTTCTACATCGACAACCAGACCATCGACTACCTCAAGCTGACCGGTCGCGACGACGATCAGGTGGCTCTGGTCGAAAACTTCGCCAAGCACACCGGCCTATGGGCCGACAGCCTGAAGACCGCCGAGTACGAGCGCGTCCTCAAGTTTGATTTGTCCAAGGTGGTTCGTACGCTGGCCGGGCCGTCCAACCC
Source organism: Marinobacter sp. R17 (assembly GCF_003789045.1). Classification (NCBI taxonomy): domain Bacteria; kingdom Pseudomonadati; phylum Pseudomonadota; class Gammaproteobacteria; order Pseudomonadales; family Marinobacteraceae; genus Marinobacter; species Marinobacter sp. R17. Next base: position 120,441 of record NZ_RHGZ01000013.1, read on the forward strand.
GCACGCGCACCTGCCGACGTCCGAACTGGCGCAGCGCGGCATTGCCGGCCAGTGGGAAGAGAAAGAGGGCGAAATGCCGGATGGCGCGGTTATCATCGCCGCGATCACCAGCTGTACGAACACCTCGAACCCGCGGAACATGGTGGCGGCCGGCCTGATCGCCCGCAACGCCAACAAGCTGGGCCTGATCCGCAAGCCCTGGGTGAAGTCCTCCCTGGCGCCGGGCTCCAAGACCGTCAAGATGTACCTGGAAGAAGCCAACCTGCTGCCGGAACTGGAGCAGTTGGGCTTCGGCGTGGTCGCCTTTGCCTGTACCACCTGTAACGGCATGAGTGGTGCGCTTGATCCGAAAATCCAGAAAGAAGTGGTCGACCGGGATCTCTATTCCACCGCGGTCCTTTCCGGCAACCGCAACTTTGATGGCCGGATTCATCCGTACGCCAAGCAGGCGTTCCTGGCCTCACCGCCGCTGGTGGTCGCCTACGCCATTGCCGGCACCATCCGCTTCGACATCGAGAAGGACGCCCTGGGTCACGATGCCGACGGCAACACGATCCTGCTCAAGGACATCTGGCCCAAAGACGAGGAAATCGACGCCATCGTGAAATCGTCGGTGAAGCCGGACCAGTTCCGCGACACCTACATCCCGATGTTCGACGTCACCCGCAAGGCCCAGGCACAGTCCGACCCGCTCTACGAGTGGCGCCCGATGAGCACCTACATCCGCCGACCGCCATATTGGGAAGGCGCCCTGGCCGGTGAGAAAAACCTGACCGGCATGCGGCCGCTGGCGGTCCTGGGTGACAACATCACCACGGACCACCTGTCGCCGTCGAACGCCATCCTGGCCTCCAGTGCTGCCGGCGAATACCTGGCGAAAATGGGGCTGCCGGAAGAGGACTTCAACTCCTACGCGACCCACCGCGGCGATCACCTGACCGCGCAGCGGGCCACCTTCGCCAACCCGAAACTGCTGAACGAAATGGTTCGCGACGACAACGGCGAGGTCAAGCAGGGCTCCCTGGCGCGCATCGAGCCGGAAGGGAAAGTGGTTCGCATGTGGGAAGCCATCGAGACCTACATGGACCGTAAGCAGCCGTTGATCATCGTTGCCGGCGCCGATTACGGGCAGGGCTCTTCCCGGGACTGGGCCGCCAAGGGCGTGGCTCTCGCCGGTGTCGAGGCCATCGTGGCCGAAGGCTTTGAGCGGATCCATCGCACCAACCTGGTAGGCATGGGTGTCATGCCGCTGCAGTTCGAGGAAGGCACCACCCGTAAGACGCTGGGTATTGATGGCACCGAGACGTTCGACGTAAAAGGGCAGCCGGCACCGCGTGCCACGCTGACGCTGGTCATTCACCGCACGAACGGTGAGAGCCAGGAAGTTCCGGTCGTTTGCCGCCTGGATACGCAGGAAGAAGTGTCCATCTACAAGGCGGGCGGCGTGCTGCAGCGCTTTGCGCAGGACTTCCTGGAGGCTGAGGCGGATAAGGCGAGTGCTTGATCAGGTTCCCCCTTTTTTTCGCGAGCCCTTCTGCCACGAGGGGAGAGCGTAGCCAACTCGAGGTTTAAGTAAATTAAGCCTCTCTCCCCTGGAGGGAGAGAGGTTTGGAGTGTGCAAACCGGCAACATAGGTAACACCTCAAACCGGGAACATGGGTGACACAAGTTACGGTATGGGCAAGGAGGATGCGCCCATGCCCTGGAGAGAGACTTGTGTAA